>NZ_JBJQJO010000172.1:0-500 GCF_046487395.1 Escherichia sp. WS1450 | reverse complement strand
CCCGGCACCAACAGATACCACGTTATTTTCTCCCGACACCTGTGAGCCATGGCCCAGAGCTACAGAGCCTGAAGAATTTTCTATTCCAGCCCATCCCCCAATAGCAACACTCTGCTGTGAATTAAGTACCTCAGCGCTCTTACCTATGGCAACACCATATTTTGACTCAGCCTGACCGGCATCCCTTCCCAGGGTGACACTGTGTGGAGAATTATACACTCCCGAAAAAGAGCCAAACTGAAGACTTCCTGGTGAATCCATGTTAAAAGCGCCACCTCCCAAAAGGAAAGTGTTATTAGCTGTACCAGTTGAATTCGTAATAAAAGAGTTTTCTCCAATCAGTAAGCTGGAAGAATTAGCATCAACAGGCCCTGTCAAAACAGCCTGAGCCTGAGCCTGAGCCTGAGCCGAGAGCAGCAGGGCCACACTCACTGCCAGCGCGCTTTTCTTTAAAAAAGCATCACGTCTTTTAAGCATTCTGTTATTCTCCTGTATTATTA
>NZ_JBJQJO010000171.1:0-509 GCF_046487395.1 Escherichia sp. WS1450 | reverse complement strand
AGCTTATGTCTGTAATGGAAATAAGACAATGGAGGTGGTCTATATCAACACCACTGCTGGGAACTCATATGCAGTGATTAATCAGATGGATGAGATGATACCTATGCAGCTAATGAAAATGGCCTCCGGAGCCAATTACGAAGCCATCAATAAAAGATACTCATATAAACTGTACACAAAAGGGAAAAAAGCCAATCTGGTGGAAGGGAATGATAATCCTGTCTTAAGCAACTGTTCATCGGCCGAATGACAGCCAGAGCCTGTCAGTAATTCTGTGTAAATGCCTTTTCTTTAAAGTGACCGTCAGGACGGTCACTGATTACCCATTCTGAATTCAGTGCAGAATTAAAATATGTGTGCAAAATAATTTAATTCAGACAGGTTTTTATTTCACTATGGCTATCCCAGAACAATCAGTACAAATAATAAAAGACATATCACAGCAACACTCCACACTGACAGCGCAAAAATAAATGCCGCCTTTGTTATCTTCATATACAAGCAACCTG
>NZ_JBJQJO010000170.1:0-515 GCF_046487395.1 Escherichia sp. WS1450 | reverse complement strand
GACGCCGGGCCTGCAGAGCCTGTTTCTGCGGGAAAGTGTTCGACGGTGAGCTGAGTTTTGCCCTGAAACTGGCGCGTGAGATGGGGCGACCCGACTGGCGCGCCATGCTTGCCGGGATGTCATCCACGGAGTATGCCGACTGGCACCGCTTTTACAGTACCCATTATTTTCATGATGTTCTGCTGGATATGCACTTTTCCGGGCTGACGTACACCGTGCTCAGCCTGTTTTTCAGCGATCCGGATATGCATCCGCTGGATTTCAGTCTGCTGAACCGGCGCGAGGCTGACGAAGAGCCTGAAGATGATGTGCTGATGCAGAAAGCGGCAGGGCTTGCCGGAGGCGTCCGCTTTGGCCCGAACGGGAATGAAGTTATCCCTGCATCCCCGGATGTGGCGGACATGACGGAGGATGACGTAATGCTGATGACAGTATCAGAAGGGATCGCAGGAGGAGTCCGGTATGGCTGAACCGGTAGGCGATCTGGTCGTTGATTTAAGTCTGGATGCGGCCAG
>NZ_JBJQJO010000169.1:0-519 GCF_046487395.1 Escherichia sp. WS1450 | reverse complement strand
AACTGTTACTGGTAATTTTACCGGTAATGGCCCCTGGTCTGAATGGAAAGAGCTGGGAGCCCAGGGGGAGCGTGGTCCACAGGGACCAAAGGGCGATACAGGTGAACGCGGCCCGGCAGGTCCGCAGGGACAGCCGGGGCAGCCAGCGAGCGTCGGAAGTGTTTATTCCGTGGGGTCTTATGTTCTGGGGATCATAGAACGAAATCATGAGGTAACAAATACCCGTGAAATACCCGGGTATCGTATCAGACAGGCCGTTATTGTGTCGTCGTCATCGGATAAACTTACAGATATCCGCTTTTTATTTGGCGATCCTATGCTTGGTACATGGATGTTATGCACAACTAACATGACAGTGAATAATATCATTGGGACGATTTGGGGCCTGTTTCAGAGAATACGGTGACAGGGGAGAAATGAATGAAGGTCGATAAAATCACGTCACCAGTGTGGGCTGACAGGGGTCATACGACCATAAACTGTATAGTGAAGTTTTCAGACGCGGAAACAGAATGTGTA
>NZ_JBJQJO010000168.1:0-522 GCF_046487395.1 Escherichia sp. WS1450 | reverse complement strand
GCGGGCTGGAGTGCTATCAGCGCTTCCAGGCGCGGGCCAGCACTGCGACCGAAACCAGCGTCAAACCGGACGCTTGTGATTCGCCGCCGTCAGGTTGAGGCATACCCTAACCTGATGTCAGATGCCATGTGTAAATTGCGTCAGGATAGGATTGAATTTTGAATTTATTGACATATCTCGTTGAAGGTCATAGAGTCTTCCCTGACATTTTGCAGGGAATTCCATGACTGGACAGCGCATTGGGTATATCAGGGTCAGCACCTTCGACCAGAACCCGGAACGGCAACTGGAAGGCGTCAAGGTTGATCGCGCTTTTAGCGACAAGGCATCCGGCAAGGATGTCAAGCGTCCGCAACTGGAAGCGCTGATAAGCTTCGCCCGCACCGGCGACACCGTGGTGGTGCATAGCATGGATGGCACTGTTGCAAAGTTAGCGATGAGGCAGCCTTTTGTCTTATTCAAAGGCCTTACATTTCAAAAACTCTGCTTACCAGGCGCATTTCGCCCAGGGGATCACCATAA
>NZ_JBJQJO010000167.1:0-538 GCF_046487395.1 Escherichia sp. WS1450 | reverse complement strand
TACTCCTCCGGCAGAAGCAGAAAAAGCTTATTATGCTTCCATCGGAAACGATGATCTGGCAGCCTGAGTTCACAGATAAAACACTCTCCAGGAAACCCGGGGCGGTTCAACCTGAAAGCCGTATTGATATTCATACAGTCAGAAAGGCCGCAGACAGGACAATACAAAAAATGGGGCTACCGTCGCTTACTGATGAAATATGGCGCGATTACCCTGATAGCGTTAACGATGACGGTTATTAACTGGCGGGGGAAACACGATACCAGCGGGCGTGACTCGGGAGAATATATACCGCTGGTGGAACATTACCGGCCCTGATGGCTGGTGGCGTGCGTTACGACCTGAAAGACCATCCATGCGGGAAGGTGACACAGGAGCACCTGGCGAACGCGGGGAAGCGACTGGATGAGATTAAGAAAAAACAGCAGGTGAACCGCCCCGGAAATCCTGGAGACTAAACTCCCTGAGAAAGAGGTAAACAGGATGACTAAAAATACTCGTTTTTCCCCCGAAGTCCGTCAGCGGGCGATTCGTATGG
>NZ_JBJQJO010000166.1:0-538 GCF_046487395.1 Escherichia sp. WS1450 | reverse complement strand
CGCGCCAATCTGGCGGGCAATGGTTTCAATTGATGGCCAGCACACACCTTCGTCATTACTGAAATCAGCCAGGCGGGCCATAATTGCCACGCTGGATAATTTCATGCCTGATGCAGCGCAACCATCCCATACATAGCCGGTTAATTTAGTGCTCATGACCGACCTCTATTTCCCTGAATTTACGACGAAACTGTTCGAGCGGGCTGAAGCACTCATGCTCATAGCCTTCGCGGAGGTAGATAACACGTTGTGTTTCCGGCTCCCAACGAATGACTCTGACGGGCACTCCGTAGTGATCTTTGAACCAGCGGTTAACTTGTCGCAAAGGACTGTCTCCTTCTGCCGGTTGAAATCACCCACAGCCCACTCTGCAAAGCTGTGGGTTACAATTTCCCTGTCACCTGGTACATTCACTGCATAGCAATATTCCACCTTCGCTTTTCCACCCGGTACAGGAAGCGCAATCAGTTGCGAGCGACGGTAGTGTGTTGTTAAACTGTTCATGCGTTAGTTTCTCCACAACCAGAAGCAATCGACG
>NZ_JBJQJO010000165.1:0-547 GCF_046487395.1 Escherichia sp. WS1450 | reverse complement strand
CGCCTCTGTCAGTGCGACACGGTAAAAACCAGTCGCCTCCATATTGTCAAGATAGAGATTCTGACCGTTACGCCACCAGTCATCCCCGCGATGAAAATCCGGCATCTCAATTCCCGCCAGATGGTAAGCATCCCGGAACAGCGTGTAACAGTCCGTCACCCCGTGCTCAAAGCACCGCCCGGTGAGATGCGGCACACAGCGGAACTTGTGAATCGCCCCCCGGCAGACCAGCCACCACGGCAAATCACTCTGCACCTGCAGCCGCCGGTCGGCCTCACTCAGCCAGGGCAGACCACCGGGGTGACTGTGGACCAGTGCCACAATCTCACCCTGCATCTCTGCCTGCAGCCAGTCCTCCGGCGACATCCGGAAATACGCCTCCGGCTCACCGGAGATATTCACGCAGGGGAAATATCTTTCCCCCTCCGGCGCTCTCACCACGAAGCCGCACGACTCCGCTGGCGCACATCGCCGGGCGTGCGCCAGAATCGCTGATTCTGTCTCTGTCATGGAATTACTGCGAAAGTTTGTGAATGGAAAGAAAACC
>NZ_JBJQJO010000164.1:0-548 GCF_046487395.1 Escherichia sp. WS1450 | reverse complement strand
GAAATCATCGATGTGAAACAGTGCTACCCGAACACGGCACTGGTTGGCGTGCAGGTGGACTCGGAACAGTTCGGCAGCCAGCAGGTGAGCCGTAATTATCATCTTCGCGGGCGCATTCTGCAGGTGCCGTCGAACTATAACCCGCAGACGCGGCAATACAGCGGTATCTGGGACGGAACGTTTAAACCGGCATACAGCGATAACCCGGCCTGGTGTCTGTGGGATATGCTGACCCACCCGCGCTACGGCATGGGGAAACGTCTTGGTGCGGCGGATGTGGACAAATGGGCGCTGTATGTCATCGGCCAGTACTGCGACCAGTCAGTGCCGGACGGCTCTGGTGGCACGGAGCCGCGCATCACCTGTAATGCCTGGCTGACCACACAGCGCAAGGCGTGGGATGTGCTCAGTGATTTCTGCTCGGCGATGCGCTGTATGCCGGTATGGAACGGGCAGACGCTGACGTTCGTGCAGGACCGACCGTCGGATAAGGTGTGGACCTATAACCGCAGTAATGTGGTGATGCCGGATGATGGCGCGCCGTTCCG
>NZ_JBJQJO010000163.1:0-561 GCF_046487395.1 Escherichia sp. WS1450 | reverse complement strand
CGTTGCAGTGCTGATACTCTTCTTCGCAGGGTTATTAATACCCCGGAGACGAAACAGTCGGGCGCGCCTCATGTCGGTATTGATGAGTGGGCGTGGCATCGGGGCCACCATTACGGCACGTTAATCGTCAATCTTGATACTCACCGTCCCCTCGTCCTGCTTCCCGGTTGCGATCAGAGTACGCTGGCGACCTGGTTCAGAAAATATCCGGAAATACAGGTTGTCTCACGTGACCGTGGCGGAGTCTATGCGACAGCAGCACGTGAAGGTGCACCTCAGGCCAGACAGATAGCTGATCGATGGCACCTGCTAAAAAATATTGGCGATGCGCCTGAACGAATGATGTACAGACAGATGCCTCTGATACGTCTTGTTGCCAGTGGGTTGTCACCAAAGAAATCACCTAAGCCAGTACTGTCTGTGCCTGTAGCATCGCTCCGTCGTCCGGAACGCCTTAAACAGCAAACCCGCCAAAAACGGCATCAGCGTTGGACAGAGGTTATGGCACTACATAACAAGGGATGTGGGTTCAGGGGAAATATCCCGTATTACAGGCTTATC
>NZ_JBJQJO010000162.1:0-592 GCF_046487395.1 Escherichia sp. WS1450 | reverse complement strand
CCCGCGAAGATGATAATTACGGCTCACCTGCTGGCTGCCGAACTGTTCCGAGTCCACCTGCACGCCAACCAGTGCCGTGTTCGGGTAGCACTGTTTCACATCGATGATTTCGGTGTATGACGACCAGAGCGTTTTGTTCTGCAGCTGGTCTGTGGTGCTGTCCGGCGTCATCCTGCGCATCCGGATACTGAACGGGCGCGGCGGCAGGTTATCCACCACCACCGGGGCCAGATACTGCGAGGTGGTTTTGCCCTTAATGGTGATGTCTTTTTCCGTCACCCAGCCACCGTTACGCTGTATCTGAACCAGCAGGCGGACTTCCGACGGATTCCGGTCCCCCTTTGAAGTGGTTTCCACCAGTGCCTGCACACCGAAGGTCAGGCGCAGACGGTCGATGTTTGCCGACGTGATGGTGCGGGTGATCGGCGTGTCATATTTCACTTCCGTACCCAGCACCGTCTCGGAGCCGGAGGATTCAAATCCCTCCGGCGGTGTCTGCTCCTGCTCACCGGCCCGGAAAACCACCGTGACACCGGAGATATTGGTATTCCCCTCACTGTCCAGCACCGGCGTACCGTTCAGCAGCACGCTT
>NZ_JBJQJO010000161.1:0-612 GCF_046487395.1 Escherichia sp. WS1450 | reverse complement strand
AGGCGCCGGAAATGGTCAAAAAAGCCGTTCACTCCATAGCAGAGCGTGATGTGTCCGTTTTACAGGCATTTGGTGTACGAATGGAATTCACCCGCGGTGATATGCTGAAGGTCTGTCCGAAATTTGTCACATCACTTGCCGGTTTTTCCCCGAAACAGACGACCACTATTAATAAAGATTCCGTCCTGCAGGCTGCCCGGCAGGCATACGCCCGGGAATATGGCGAGGAAATAACAGAAACCGCTGATTTTGGCTCTTACGAAGTAAAAGGCAATAAGGTTGAGTTTGAAGTGTTCAATCCTGAAGACCGTGCGTACGACAAAGTGACCGTCACGGTTGGTGCTGACGGTAATGCCACCGGCGCCAGCGTTGAATTTATCGGAAAATAGCCGGTATGTCGGACTGTCACCCTGTTTTATTGCCCGAAGGCCCTTTCTCACGCGAACAGGCGATGGCTGTCACAACAGCTTACCGCAATGTGCTTATTGAAGATGATCAGGGAACGCATTTCCGGTTGCGTCACCACAATGCTGAAGGGCTTCGGTAAACCCTCATTCATTTCATCCATCAGGCCGCGTCTTCTCCGTGAGACGCGGCTTTTTCATTGATTAC
>NZ_JBJQJO010000160.1:0-619 GCF_046487395.1 Escherichia sp. WS1450 | reverse complement strand
ACTGCTCTTTAACAATTTATCAGACAATCTGTGTGGGCACTCGAAGATACGGATTCTTAACGTCGCAAGACGAAAAATGAATACCAAGTCTCAAGAGTGAACACGTAATTCATTACGAAGTTTAATTCTTTGAGCATCAAACTTTTAAATTGAAGAGTTTGATCATGGCTCAGATTGAACGCTGGCGGCAGGCCTAACACATGCAAGTCGAACGGTAACAGGAAGAAGCTTGCTTCTTTGCTGACGAGTGGCGGACGGGTGAGTAATGTCTGGGAAACTGCCTGATGGAGGGGGATAACTACTGGAAACGGTAGCTAATACCGCATAACGTCGCAAGACCAAAGAGGGGGACCTTCGGGCCTCTTGCCATCGGATGTGCCCAGATGGGATTAGCTAGTAGGTGGGGTAACGGCTCACCTAGGCGACGATCCCTAGCTGGTCTGAGAGGATGACCAGCCACACTGGAACTGAGACACGGTCCAGACTCCTACGGGAGGCAGCAGTGGGGAATATTGCACAATGGGCGCAAGCCTGATGCAGCCATGCCGCGTGTATGAAGAAGGCCTTCGGGTTGTAAAGTACTTTCAGCGGGGAGGAAGGGAGTAAAGTTAATACCTTT
>NZ_JBJQJO010000159.1:0-628 GCF_046487395.1 Escherichia sp. WS1450 | reverse complement strand
GGGGAGAAATGAATGAAGGTCGATAAAATCACGTCACCAGTGTGGGCTGACAGGGGTCATACGACCATAAACTGTATAGTGAAGTTTTCAGACGCGGAAACAGAATGTGTATTTACAGCAAGTGCGGATGATCCTGAGTCTTACGGTCGTGAAATATTTGAAGCCTGCATAAGAGGTGATGCAGGGCCGGTGGGTGAGTACCGGGCAAATGATGATATGGCTGTGGAAGAAGCACGCAGGATGAAAAACGCGGAGATAAATGCCTGGCGTGATGCGATGGAGGCGTCAGGGTATGTTTTTGAGCACAGAGGACGGAAATGGGATTATGGAAAGGAAGCCATGACACGTCTTGGAATGTCGGCATCAGCGGCCAGAGGCGGTGTGTTGCCGGAAGGATTTTTCTGGACGGACGCAGAGAATAATGATGTACCGATGACGGCAGATGAACTGATATCCCTGAGTGATGCTGCTGGTAAAGCGATGTTCAGGAAAGGCCTTGAAATACATATAAGGCAAAGGGAGATGAAAAAGGCAATAGCAGAACTGAGTGACAGTGAAACCATTCTGGCGTACAGGGTTGGATGGTGAAACTGATAAAAAAACCCCTCTGAAAATTCTGTCAGAGGGG
>NZ_JBJQJO010000158.1:0-633 GCF_046487395.1 Escherichia sp. WS1450 | reverse complement strand
GCGCCTGCGCTGTCACAACAGGCAGTAGACCAGGAATGGAGTTATATGGACTTCCTGGAGCATCTGCTTCATGAAGAAAAACTGGCACGTCATCAACGTAAACAGGCGATGTATACCCGAATGGCAGCCTTCCCGGCGGTGAAAACGTTCGAAGAGTATGACTTCACATTCGCCACCGGAGCACCGCAGAAGCAACTCCAGTCGTTACGCTCACTCAGCTTCATAGAACGTAATGAAAATATCGTATTACTGGGGCCATCAGGTGTGGGGAAAACCCATCTGGCAATAGCGATGGGCTATGAAGCCGTCCGTGCAGGTATCAAAGTTCGCTTCACAACAGCAGCAGATCTGTTACTTCAGTTATCTACGGCACAACGTCAGGGCCGTTATAAAACGACGCTTCAGCGTGGAGTAATGGCCCCCCGCCTGCTCATCATTGATGAAACAGGCTATCTGCCGTTCAGTCAGGAAGAAGCAAAACTGTTCTTCCAGGTCATTGCTAAACGTTACGAAAAGAGCGCAATGATCCTGACATCCAATCTGCCGTTCGGGCAGTGGGATCAAACGTTCGCCGGTGATGCAGCACTGACCTCAGCGATGCTGGACCGTATCTTACACCACTCACATGTCGTT
>NZ_JBJQJO010000157.1:0-644 GCF_046487395.1 Escherichia sp. WS1450 | reverse complement strand
AGCGTTGTATCGTAGTATTCAACTGGCACAATTGAAGAGACAGGCCTCTGCGCAGTTGTACCATATAACAAAGATGTCAACGGAGAAGTGCAGGCCGCAAACTGACTGATGATGAAAAAACGCGGCTGAATGCGGTACTCGACTACATCGACGCAGTGACAGCAGTTGATGCTGACGCTGCGCCTGATATCAACTGGCCCGCTCCCCCGGTTGCGTAGGCCACTCTATTTCGGGTGCCGCTGAGGTATCAACACGGTTCAGCAGTACCCTGTATTTTTTCCACGCCAGCAGTAACGCCTGTTCATCGTCTGTCACCATTTCCAAATCAACGGCATCCTGCAGCGGTGCTATTGCGTTATTTGCTACGGTCAGTAGTGCTGATTTCTGCAGCTCAGCCTCCGCAACTAACGCGTTGTGAGAGCGTTCTGGGGGAGGTGGCGCGGTAAATACTCCGTCTGAATATGACCAACCGATGCCAGCATCGCCGTTTAACGGAACTAAATTACCAGCCTCTGGTTTCCATTCAGAAATTCCGTCCCAGATAATGACATTAATAACAACGTTATTATCAACAACTGCATAGATATCATTCATTTACATGTACTCCCGAATTACCAGCACGCCATTAGCTCCGTGCCCGCCAC
>NZ_JBJQJO010000156.1:0-655 GCF_046487395.1 Escherichia sp. WS1450 | reverse complement strand
ACGCTGCGGCATTGGGGCAGAGGAACGACCGCAGGCAATATCCACGATTTCCGGATCAGGGTTGGCATGATCGGTTTCGGTCAGCACTTTATTCAGGTATTCGGTGACGCGCTGGGGCATAGCCTCTATACCAACCGGTGCTTCTTTCACGGAGGCAACCACGATGGCGCGGGAATAATCCATCCCGCCTGGCATGTTCAGAAAAGCCTTAAGGAAGACGGAGAAACAGGGATCATTTTCTGCGATAATTTCGTTAACACGTCTGGTATGTGAAGGATGCATGTTGTAAATATCCACATCCATCGAACGAGCCAGTTTTCCTGTAGCAACATCGAATGCCATTGACGCATTATCATGCACAAAACCTTCGCCGCGATCGGTAAGGATACCGCCGCCAGCGTTAGCGCCGGATGGTGTGCGACTGATGCGAGAAACACGATTTCCTTTCATCCACTCTTTTGTAAGCAGACCACGATCAGTGTAGTCAGCGTCCAGGTATGCTTCGATGAAGGAGGTCATCAGTCCCAGGTCTGAATTTACGGGAGCGGGAAAAACTTTGTCAGTGTCCCGCACCAGTTTGTACAAATCCCGAATCTCCAGCGGTTCGAGTTGCGCTGCTTTATTTGAGATGGCCAGCGCGGTAACGGCGGGAAGT
>NZ_JBJQJO010000155.1:0-656 GCF_046487395.1 Escherichia sp. WS1450 | reverse complement strand
CCCACCGTCAGACCGAATGGATTGGCCCCGCTTTCCGGAATCAGTGCCACAAACTCAGCCAGGTCAGGAGGCCATGTTTCACCCGCCCGGCAGCGGTCCATGCACTGGCGGCAGACCTGCCGGATTTGCTGCTCAGTCATCGCGCCAATCTGTGCAATCCAGAGCTTCGAAGGTGCGGCCCCGTTCTTCCGGGTCCAGCGGTCCGAATAAACCTCCCCCATGAGTTCCCACAGCTTCCAGGCTGTTTCCGTCGCTGATAAATCCGTTTTCACGTTCCCACTGCTCACGTGCTGCCCGAATTTCCTGAACTGCCCGTGATGCGGTGCCACCTGGTGCTGCTGCATGGTTCACCCCCTTGCTGACTGGTTTAACCTGCGCCCTGACGTGATTTACGTGACGGGCGAATTTCTGCTCCCACTGAACCTGTGTGAACACTTTCCCCTCCGCCATCCAGTAATCCCGGAAGGCGGCAAGTTCAGCAGGTGTAAATTCCGGTTCCGGCAAAGCCGCTCCCCACAACGCAGCCCGTCGTCGAAAATCCAGCGACGGATGCCAGCCATCGGCCATCGGAAATTTCCCGATGGGTTCACTCAGGCCATCCGGAAATTCAGGTTCCGCCACCTGCAACGGCGTACCGTTCGGTTCACTGGTCGGAG
>NZ_JBJQJO010000154.1:0-669 GCF_046487395.1 Escherichia sp. WS1450 | reverse complement strand
TGGCAAACTTCGCAGGTTTCGTTGTGGCTGTGAGTTTTAGCTTCTTCGCGAATGCAAAATTCACATTCAAAGCATCAACTACAACGATGCGCTACATGTTATATGTCGGGTTCATGGGAACACTCAGTGCTACTGTTGGATGGGCTGCTGATAGATGCGCACTTCCCCCGATGATAACTCTTGTCACCTTCTCCGCCATCAGCCTGGTGTGCGGTTTCGTCTATTCAAAGTTCATTGTCTTTAGGGATGCGAAATGAAAATTTCTTTAGTCGTTCCGGTCTTTAACGAAGAGGCCACGATACCTATTTTTTATAAAACTGTGCGCGAATTTGAAGGGCTTCAGCAGCATGAAGTCGAGATAGTCTTCATAAACGATGGCAGCAAAGACGCTACAGAATCAATTATCAACGAGCTTGCTGTTGCCGACCCGCTTGTTGTTTCGCTGTCGTTCACACGTAACTTCGGCAAAGAACCCGCCCTGTTCGCAGGTCTGGACCATGCTACCGGGGAGGCAATTATCCCGATTGACGTTGATCTGCAAGACCCTATCGAAGTTATTCCTCACTTGATAGAGAAATGGCAGGCCGGTGCAGATATGGTTCTGGCTAAACGCTCTGACCGCTCCACTGACAGCAGGCTGAAGCGTAAATCTGCTGAGTGGTTCTATAA
>NZ_JBJQJO010000153.1:0-683 GCF_046487395.1 Escherichia sp. WS1450 | reverse complement strand
CACACTGGGTTTCCCCATTCGGAAATCGCCGGTTATAACGGTTCATATCACCTTACCGACGCTTATCGCAGATTAGCACGTCCTTCATCGCCTCTGACTGCCAGGGCATCCACCGTGTACGCTTAGTCGCTTAACCTCACAACCCGAAGATGTTTCTTTCGATTCATCATCGTGTTGCGAAAATTTGAGAGACTCACGAACAACTTTCGTTGTTCAGTGTTTCAATTTTCAGCTTGATCCAGATTTTTAAAGAGCAAAACTTCGCAGTGAACCTTTGCAGGTACACTCTGAAGTATTTTTTATTTAATCACTACAGAGATGGTGGAGCTATGCGGGATAGAACCGCAGACCTCCTGCGTGCAAAGCAGGCGCTCTCCCAGCTGAGCTATAGCCCCATAACATGTAGTTAAAACCTCTTCAAATTT
This sequence comes from Escherichia sp. WS1450, assembly GCF_046487395.1. Lineage (NCBI taxonomy): Bacteria > Pseudomonadati > Pseudomonadota > Gammaproteobacteria > Enterobacterales > Enterobacteriaceae > Escherichia > Escherichia sp. WS1450. Next base: position 258 of record NZ_JBJQJO010000153.1, on the reverse strand, counting down.
GCCGTGCAAATTTGGTAGGCCTGAGTGGACTTGAACCACCGACCTCACCCTTATCAGGGGTGCGCTCTAACCACCTGAGCTACAAGCCTGTAGAGGTTTTACTGCTCATTTTCATCAGACAATCTGTGTGAGCACTTCAAAGTACGCTTCTTTAAGGTAAGGAGGTGATCCAACCGCAGGTTCCCCTACGGTTACCTTGTTACGACTTCACCCCAGTCATGAATCACAAAGTGGTAAGCGCCCTCCCGAAGGTTAAGC
>NZ_JBJQJO010000152.1:0-692 GCF_046487395.1 Escherichia sp. WS1450 | reverse complement strand
GCACCCGCCGTGTGTCTCCCGTGATAACATTCTCCGGTATTCGCAGTTTGCATCGGGTTGGTAAGTCGGGATGACCCCCTTGCCGAAACAGTGCTCTACCCCCGGAGATGAGTTCACGAGGCGCTACCTAAATAGCTTTCGGGGAGAACCAGCTATCTCCCGGTTTGATTGGCCTTTCACCCCCAGCCACAAGTCATCCGCTAATTTTTCAACATTAGTCGGTTCGGTCCTCCAGTTAGTGTTACCCAACCTTCAACCTGCCCATGGCTAGATCACCGGGTTTCGGGTCTATACCCTGCAACTTAACGCCCAGTTAAGACTCGGTTTCCCTTCGGCTCCCCTATTCGGTTAACCTTGCTACAGAATATAAGTCGCTGACCCATTATACAAAAGGTACGCAGTCACCCCATAAAGAGGCTCCCACTGCTTGTACGTACACGGTTTCAGGTTCTTTTTCACTCCCCTCGCCGGGGTTCTTTTCGCCTTTCCCTCACGGTACTGGTTCACTATCGGTCAGTCAGGAGTATTTAGCCTTGGAGGATGGTCCCCCCATATTCAGACAGGATACCACGTGTCCCGCCCTACTCATCGAGCTCACAGCATGTGCATTTTTGTGTACGGGGCTGTCACCCTGTATCGCGCGCCTTTCCAGACGCTTCCACTAACACACACACTGATTCAGGCTCTGGGCT
>NZ_JBJQJO010000151.1:0-694 GCF_046487395.1 Escherichia sp. WS1450 | reverse complement strand
GCGCACTGGTCTGTACTCTGGATACTTTCCGTTTTTATCTGGAAAAGCAGGGATGGACTCTCATAAACCGGGGCGCAATTAAAAATATGACCGTCGAGCAGTTGCTGAGTATTAAATAGTTTTCTGGAATTTCCTTCATATCACAAATTATTAAGGAGATTATTATGATTGCTCATCACTTCGGAACCGATGAAATACCACGCCAGTGCGTCACTCCCGGCGATTACGTTATTTACGAAGGCCGGACATATGTTGCATCGGCAAACAATATCGAAAAGCAAAAACTTTATATCCGTGATTTCACTACAAAAACATGCATTACTGACCGCATGATTAAAGTCTTCCTCGGTCGTGATGGTTTACCTGTAAAGGCGGAGGCATGGTGAGCTGTAATAAATAACTGACCCAATACGACATTCAGCTTAATAAATACATAAGGGTCGATTCTTATATGCCAGCAATGGCAGGGATTCGCACAACCTTAAAACAGCAATGAGGTTTATCAATGAGCACTGATAAAGAAACTTTTGCGCTATATTGCGAAGCTAAAAATGACAAAGTCAGAAAACGCCTTGGGATTAAAGGTGGTTTTTACTGGACTACAGCAAAAAAATTATCTGTTGCCATCTCCCGCTGCATTACCGCAATGGATGATAACGATTATGATGAAGACGACTTTAAAAAACCTGTTCGC
>NZ_JBJQJO010000150.1:0-698 GCF_046487395.1 Escherichia sp. WS1450 | reverse complement strand
TGTTCATGAATGATGTTTTCATGAAGCGACTGTTTGCGGTGAGTATCACCTCATCCGGCAATCCCCCGGCATTTTCCCTGACACCGGACGGGCGTCTGACGGCGAAAAATGCCGATATCAGTGGTAACGTGAATGCGAATTCGGGCTCGCTCAACAACGTCACGATTAACGAGAACTGTCGGGTTCTGGGAAAACTGTCTGCCAGCCAGATTGAAGGCGACCTGGTGAAGACTGTGGGGAAAGCCTTTCCCCGTAATAACAGCTATGCCAGTGGCACGATAACCGTCACTGTTTACGATGATCAGGGATTCGACCGGCAGATTATCATTCCCCCGGTGCTTTTTCGCGGGATGAAACATCAGAATTTCAACAGTAAGAACCAACAGTCATACTGGTATTCAACCTGTAAACTGCAGGTACTGAAGAACGGACAGGAAATCTTTCATGAGCCCGCGACAGATGTCAGCAGGGTATTTTCATCGGTGATTGATATGCCCGCGGGATACGGGAATGTCACCCTGACGTTCAATGTTTCTTCATATGGTGCAAATAACTGGACGCCAACAACCAGTATCAGTGACCTTCTTGTTGTTGTGATGAAGAAAGCCACTGCAGGCATCACGATTAGCTGAATTTTATAACCCAGATACGGGCGCCAGAAATGGCGCCTTTTTTATTTGTGGAGCGAGTATGGCGGC
>NZ_JBJQJO010000149.1:0-705 GCF_046487395.1 Escherichia sp. WS1450 | reverse complement strand
CGTCCCAGATAATGACATTAATAACAACGTTATTATCAACAACTGCATAGATATCATTCATTTACATGTACTCCCGAATTACCAGCACGCCATTAGCTCCGTGCCCGCCACGTCCTGACGTGTGTGAATAGCTATTATCGTATGCACCCCCGCCGCCGGAGCCAGAGCAAACTCCAGGATTACCGCTCAGTTGCCCAGCGCGGCCGCCGCCACCCCAATAGCTCGATGCCCCATTGCCTACTAATAGCGCCTGGCCCGCCTGTCCGTCTGAACCGTCTCCGCCTTGTTCAGTTTTATAACCGCCAGAGCCTGAGCCACCGCGCCCGCCAGCGGTATTTGTAGCGCCGCCCCATTGCCCACCCTGGCCGCCGAGCGCAGTTAATGTCATGAACGAACTATTACCGCCATTATTTCCAGACCCTGACCCATTGGCACCACTACCACCGCTGCCAATTGTCACTGTATAGGTTCCTGGCCCGGCATCGTTGTCTGTCGCATAAATAGTGGCAAAAACAGTACCTCCGGCTCCTCCGCCAGCCCCTGAAAATGTCTGATTTGCGTTCTCCGCGTTACATCCACCGCCACCGCCGCCCGCCGCAGTCAGAATAACGTCAATTCGTTTTACGTCAGCTGGCCACGTATATGAACCCGACGATGAAAAAACGACAGTTTTGCTGTAACGCCCCGAGCCATCTCCCAAACCAA
>NZ_JBJQJO010000148.1:0-709 GCF_046487395.1 Escherichia sp. WS1450 | reverse complement strand
GTAATCAATGAAAAAGCCGCGTCTCACGGAGAAGACGCGGCCTGATGGATGAAATGAATGAGGGTTTACCGAAGCCCTTCAGCATTGTGGTGACGCAACCGGAAATGCGTTTCCTGGTTATCGCCGGGGCCGGTCAAAAAGCGGGGACATTCAGAACAGGCGATCCCACAGTGTGATCAGCAGGCGGATAATGCGATCACGGGCTTTGCGCAGAAGCTGCAGCATCCAGGCCGGAAAGCTGAACCGGGCAATGGCAGCGTCAAAACTCTGGCCGATGGCGTCACCAAAAGCCTGCTGTGCGTGTTGCTGATCCTGCGCAGTGCGCTTTTCATTCCGGATATGCGAATAAACCGCGCTGGTTGCCTGTGGTGGCAGGGCGTGGATCATCAGAGACACAAATGCCGGAAGATTCCAGCCGGCAGGAGCGGCTATGGGGAGTACCGGAAATGATGAAGGGAACAGGGTTGCCACCCGGGCTGTCACCGTCGCCAGTGAGAGTTCCTGCTGACGGGATGGCGTGCTGCTCTGGTTGTTCCATTCTTCAGCCGGGTGGATGCGATCGGCATGGCTGAGAACAAACAGAAAACGCGAGGGATCGGCACCTTCATTCAGTAAAAACTGATGCATGGCGATGTCGGCAGCATACGCACGTTCATCAGCCCGCAGGATCCAGATAATCAGATCCAGTTCGGGCAGTAACTGACTGTAA
>NZ_JBJQJO010000147.1:0-711 GCF_046487395.1 Escherichia sp. WS1450 | reverse complement strand
GAGGCCAAGCGATCTTCTTCTTGTCCAAGATAAGCCTGTCTAGCTTCAAGTATGACGGGCTGATACTGGGCCGGCAGGCGCTCCATTGCCCAGTCGGCAGCGACATCCTTCGGCGCGATTTTGCCGGTTACTGCGCTGTACCAAATGCGGGACAACGTAAGCACTACATTTCGCTCATCGCCAGCCCAGTCGGGCGGCGAGTTCCATAGCGTTAAGGTTTCATTTAGCGCCTCAAATAGATCCTGTTCAGGAACCGGATCAAAGAGTTCCTCCGCCGCTGGACCTACCAAGGCAACGCTATGTTCTCTTGCTTTTGTCAGCAAGATAGCCAGATCAATGTCGATCGTGGCTGGCTCGAAGATACCTGCAAGAATGTCATTGCGCTGCCATTCTCCAAATTGCAGTTCGCGCTTAGCTGGATAACGCCACGGAATGATGTCGTCGTGCACAACAATGGTGACTTCTACAGCGCGGAGAATCTCGCTCTCTCCAGGGGAAGCCGAAGTTTCCAAAAGGTCGTTGATCAAAGCTCGCCGCGTTGTTTCATCAAGCCTTACGGTCACCGTAACCAGCAAATCAATATCACTGTGTGGCTTCAGGCCGCCATCCACTGCGGAGCCGTACAAATGTACGGCCAGCAACGTCGGTTCGAGATGGCGCTCGATGACGCCAACTACCTCTGATAGTTGAGTCGATACTTCGGCGATCACC
>NZ_JBJQJO010000146.1:0-719 GCF_046487395.1 Escherichia sp. WS1450 | reverse complement strand
CATTTCATGCGTTTTTATGTGCCCTGCCCGCACTGTGGGGAGGAGCAGTATCTGAAATTTGGCGATGAATCCACGCCTTTTGGCCTTAAATGGGAGAAGGACAGCCCCGAAAGCGTTTTCTACCTTTGTGAGCATCATGGCTGTGTGATCCATCAGTCTGAGCTTGACCAGAGTAACGGGCGGTGGATCTGTGAAAACACGGGGATGTGGACCCGTGACGGTCTGACGTTTTTCAGCGCCGCGGATAATGAAATTCCGCCGCCGCGCTCCATCACTTTCCATATCTGGACGGCGTACAGTCCGTTCACCACCTGGGTACAGATAGTCTATGACTGGCTGGATGCACTGAAAGATCCCAACGGCCTGAAAACCTTTGTGAACACCACGCTGGGCGAGACCTGGGAAGAGGCCGTGGGCGAAAAACTCGATCACCAGGTACTGATGGATAAGGTTGTGCGTTACACGGCGGCGGTGCCTGCCCGGGTGGTTTATCTGACGGCGGGCATTGACTCGCAGCGAAACCGTTTTGAGATGTATGTCTGGGGATGGGCTCCGGGAGAGGAAGCCTTTCTGGTGGATAAAATCATCATTATGGGACGTCCCGATGAGGAAGAGACGCTGTTACGTGTGGATGCGGCGATCAACAAAAAATACCGCCATGCAGACGGAACCGAAATGACCATTTCCCGTGTCTGCTGGGACATCGGGGGGATCGATGG
>NZ_JBJQJO010000145.1:0-721 GCF_046487395.1 Escherichia sp. WS1450 | reverse complement strand
ATTCAACAGGTGATCAATAAACTGAATTTACGACCACGTAAATGTTTAGGTTGGAAAACACCTTATGAAGTTTACTTCAAAAAATCGTTGCACTTGGTTTGACAATTCAAGAGAAAAAATCAACGAGCACAAAGTAAATTATGGATATGCCCCTTTTGCATTTACCAACTCTGTTGGTGTGAATGGAGACATAAAAATAGCAAATATACTTTTTAATAACAATGAAATTAAAAGAGACAACTGGCTTACAAATAGCGAATGGTATAACAAAGGAAATAATTTCTTTATTCTTGAGAATAAAGAACAATTGAATATTGTGAAGAAAATTTATGGTCAACCTGAAGATATTGAAAGTGTGTGTGATGTGATTTTTGTCAAATACAGAAACCACATTTACGTCAAATAATTATTTTACCCTGAAGGAGAAGGTTTATTAAAAGAATTTTCCTTCAGGGTAACATGTATAAGTACATAAATTCGCTACATTTTCGCCTAATAATTTGTTTTACTTCAATGATTAATAAACGAAAATAAATTTAAAGTCTAAGTATTAGTACCGTAAGCTCTTTTCCTCGTAGATGTGGTAATGTTCCACCAAACAGGAAGGCCGAGCGTTGTATCGTAGTATTCAACTGGCACAATTGAAGAGACAGGCCTCTGCGCAGTTGTACCATATAACAAAGATGTCAACGGAGAAGTGCAGGCCGCAAACTGACTGATG
>NZ_JBJQJO010000144.1:0-726 GCF_046487395.1 Escherichia sp. WS1450 | reverse complement strand
GTCCTAAGACATCAATCATCTGCTCTCCAATGACTAGTCTAAAAACTAGTATTAAGACTATCACTTATTTAAGTGATATTGGTTGTCTGGAGATTCAGGGGGCCAGTCTAGTTCCTCGAAAGGAAATTCTGGCGCAGAATTCACGCCCGGTTCTGTTCAACATCATGCAGGATAACGATACCGAAACGTTAAACTCTGGCAATTCTCGTGTTATACACAGGCAGGAGTGATTACTACGGTAAGAATTGCTGAAAAGGGGAGAACACTGAAGGCCTTATTCGCGAAGAATAAAGGAGACATTTCATGTAAATTATTATCAGAGATAACCTTCTCCAGGCGCTTTTGTTCGCTTCCTGAATTGCTACCTGATACATATTTACGGGATGCCAGCCTGGTGACTATAACTCCGAAAAGACCGATTATTGTATTGCGTGCATCCGGCATGTTTACAATGTACGCTGGTATCTAACGGAGTCTGACACAGATGCACGCAGGTGTATATTTTAACGTAATTATCCGGAAGGAACAGTATATTTTAATGCGGGAGTTGCATGAGCGGTATACGGGAGAAACTATCAGACCATGGGAGCTACAGAGGTGCTTAAGTCTCGTAATATTATAATCTGCTCACCTGACTGGTGCTATTCTCACCTCAACACCAATGCACAAATAGCCTGGCTTATCGTTAATAAAAGTTACTCATACCGGGAATCCAGTGAAGCTATG
>NZ_JBJQJO010000143.1:0-799 GCF_046487395.1 Escherichia sp. WS1450 | reverse complement strand
CCATACGAATCGCCCGCTGACGGACTTCGGGGGAAAAACGAGTATTTTTAGTCATCCTGTTTACCTCTTTCTCAGGGAGTTTAGTCTCCAGGATTTCCGGGGCGGTTCACAGCAGAGTTTTGAACCGGGAATGACGGTCTCCCTTGTTGCCCGGCAACATGGTGTGGCAGCCAGCCAGCTATTTCTCTGGCGTAAGCAATACCAGGAGGGAAGTCTTACTGCTGTGGCTGCCGGAGAACAGGTCGTTCCTGCCTCTGAACTTGCTGCCGCCATGAAGCAGATTAAAGAACTCCAGCGTCTGCTCGGCAAAAAAACGATGGAAAATGAACTCCTTAAAGAAGCCGTTGAATATGGGCGAGCAAAAAAGTGGATAGCGCACGCGCCCTTATTGCCCGGGGATGGGGAGTAAGCTTCGTCAGCCGTTGTCTCCGGGTGTCGCGTGCGCAGTTGCACGTCATTCTCAGACGAGCCGATGACTGGAAGGACGGACGCCGCAGCCGTCACACGGATGATACGGATGTGCTTCGCCGTATACACCATGTTATCGGAGAGCTACCCACATATGGTTATCGTCGGATATGGGCGCTGCTTCGCAGACAAACAGAACTTGATGGTATGCCTGCGATCAATGCCAAACGTGTTTACCGGATCATGCGCCAGAATGCGCTGTTGCTTGAGCGAAAAACCTCTGTACCGCCATCGAAACGGGCACATACTGGCAAAGTGGCCGTGAAAGAAAGCAATCAACGATGGTGCTCTGACGGGTTCGAGTTCCGCTGTGATAACGGAGAAAAACTGC
>NZ_JBJQJO010000142.1:0-801 GCF_046487395.1 Escherichia sp. WS1450 | reverse complement strand
GGCACTGTTGCAAATAGTCGGTGGTGATAAACTTATCATCCCCTTTTGCTGATGGAGCTGCACATGAACCCATTCAAAGGCCGGCATTTTCAGCGTGACATCATTCTGTGGGCCGTACGCTGGTACTGCAAATACGGCATCAGTTACCGTGAGCTGCAGGAGATGCTGGCTGAACGCGGAGTGAATGTCGATCACTCCACGATTTACCGCTGGGTTCAGCGTTATGCGCCTGAAATGGAAAAACGGCTGCGCTGGTACTGGCGTAACCCTTCCGATCTTTGCCCGTGGCACATGGATGAAACCTACGTGAAGGTCAATGGCCGCTGGGCGTATCTGTACCGGGCCGTCGACAGCCGGGGCCGCACTGTCGATTTTTATCTCTCCTCCCGTCGTAACAGCAAAGCTGCATACCGGTTTCTGGGTAAAATCCTCAACAACGTGAAGAAGTGGCAGATCCCGCGATTCATCAACACGGATAAAGCGCCCGCCTATGGTCGCGCGCTTGCTCTGCTCAAACGCGAAGGCCGGTGCCCGTCTGACGTTGAACACCGACAGATTAAGTACCGGAACAACGTGATTGAATGCGATCATGGCAAACTGAAACGGATAATCGGCGCCACGCTGGGATTTAAATCCATGAAGACGGCTTACGCCACCATCAAAGGTATTGAGGTGATGCGTGCACTACGCAAAGGCCAGGCCTCAGCATTTTATTATGGTGATCCCCTGGGCGAAATGCGCCTGGTAAGCAGAGTTTTTGAAATGTAAGGCCTTTGAATAAGACAAAAGGCTGCCTCATCG
>NZ_JBJQJO010000141.1:0-816 GCF_046487395.1 Escherichia sp. WS1450 | reverse complement strand
CTGTCGGAGTAGTAGCCTGAAACCGTCGGCACAAACTGCGACTCATCAAAGTTAATCCCCGCCTCTTTAAACACGTCATACACCGGTTTAATGGCTTTCGACGCCATCATGGTGGCGGTGCCAACTTCATAAACCTGCAAAATAGCCGGAGCGTTACCGGTACGAAATGCTGCGATCCCCGCACTTAAACTCTCTTCGTAGTTGCCTTTATAAGTCGGTATAATTTTGTAATCCGGGTTTTCGGCGTTAAAACGTTGGACCAGAGAATTCACCTCTTTACCCAGTTCCCCTTCCATAGAGTGCCAGAACGGAATGGTCGTCACTGCCTGTGCATTCCCCATTAACGTCAGTCCGAGCACCAGTGCTGAAGCTGTATAATGTAACGGTTTCATCGTTTATCTCTCTTGCTTGTTGTACCTGATGAGCGAATTCACACGTTTCATGCTCGTGGGATTAAATATCATGCCCGAATTGCAGAAAAATAACTTTTTTATTACATGTGTTAGACAGTAAAGTGTTAGAAAGATGACAGAGCAGTGACGGCACAGGTGAGACGTGGTGGATTGAATTTGATCCTGCTGTTGACAGTGAAATCCGCAAGACATGTCCGGCAGTGATCGTGAGCAATGACGCAGCAAACAGGAACCTCGCTCGAGTAGTCGTCGTTCCTCTGACCAGTAACACAGAGCGAGTGTATCCAAGTGAGGCTGTTGTGACCGTAGGTGTCAGAGCAGCAAAGCGATTGTAGAGCAGATTATGGCGGCGGATAAGTCCTGTCTCAAAACACATATTGGCTCGTTGTCCAAAGCAGATATG
>NZ_JBJQJO010000140.1:0-818 GCF_046487395.1 Escherichia sp. WS1450 | reverse complement strand
CAGCCTGCACGCCGGCGTGGCGGCCAGGGCCGATGAACGCAAGAAGCTCGAACGGCTGTGCCGGTACATCAGCCGCCCGGCGGTATCCGAGAAGCGGCTGTCGTTAACACGAGGCGGCAACGTGCGCTACCAGCTCAAGACGCCGTACCGGGACGGCACCACGCACGTCATTTTCGAACCATTGGATTTCATTGCAAGGCTGGCCGCCCTGGTACCGAAGCCCAGAGTCAACCTAACCCGCTTCCACGGGGTGTTCGCACCCAACAGTCGGCACCGGGCGTTGGTCACGCCGGCAAAACGGGGCAGGGGCAACAAGGTCAGGGTGGCTGATGAACCGGCAACACCAGCACAACGGCGAGCGTCGATGACATGGGCGCAACGGCTCAAGCGTGTTTTCAATATCGACATCGAGACCTGCAGCGGCTGCGGCGGCGCCATGAAAGTCATCGCCTGCATTGAAGACCCTATAGTGATCAAGCAGATCCTTGATCACCTGAAGCACAAAGCCGAAACCAGCGGGACCAGGGCGTTACCCGAAAGCCGGGCGCCACCGGCTGAGCTGCTCCTGGGTCTGTTTGACTGACGAGCCTGAAGGCCAACGATACCAATCAAAATGCTGCGTTCACAGCGCCGCGGCAGGGATCCGCCGTGCTGGTTGTCGGAAAAGGAGCCGCTAGTGGGAAAGAGGAGGGTAAATTTTCAGCGTTGCTGGCTCCCCGTCAGCCGGATTGGGTTGCATCGCAGGGGTGTCGAAAGAGTCAACTGCGGTCCAAAGCTGTTGGACTTGGGTGAAAAGGGCGTTTATTCTTCCTATACGT
>NZ_JBJQJO010000139.1:0-823 GCF_046487395.1 Escherichia sp. WS1450 | reverse complement strand
CACGCTGCCATCCTCCGGTACCACGCTGATAAGCCTGGTTGACGGAAGTGGCAATCCGGTCAGCGTGGAGGTTCAGTCCGTCACCGACGGCGTGAAGGTGAAAGTGAGCCGTGTTCCTGACGGCGTTGCTGAATACAGCGTGTGGGGGCTGAAGCTGCCGACGCTGCGCCAGCGCCTGTTCCGCTGCGTGAGTATCCGTGAGAACGACGACGGCACGTATGCCATCACTGCCGTGCAGCATGTACCGGAAAAAGAGGGCATCGTGGATAACGGGGCACACTTTGACGGTGACCAGAGCGGCACGGTGAATGGTGTCACGCCGCCAGCAGTGCAGCACCTGACTGTCGAAGTCACCGCAGACAGCGGGGAGTATCAGGTACTGGCCCGCTGGGACACGCCGAAGGTGGTGAAAGGCGTGAGTTTCATGCTTCGCCTGACCGTGGCCGCGGATGATGGCAGTGAGCGGCTGGTCAGCACGGCCCGGACGACGGAAACCACATACCGCTTCAGGCAGCTGGCGCCGGGGAACTACAGGCTGACAGTCCGGACAGTAAATTCCCGGGGGCAGCGGGGAGACCCGGCGTCGGTATCGTTCCGGATTGCCGCACCGGCAGCGCCGTCGCGGATTGAGCTGACGCCGGGCTATTTTCAGATAACCGCCACGCCGCATCTTGCCGTTTATGATCCGACGGTGCAGTTTGAGTTCTGGTTCTCGGAAAAGCGGATTGCTGATATCAGGCAGGTTGAAACCACAGCCCGTTATCTTGGTACCGGAAGTCAGTGGCTTGTCTCCGGCCAGAATATTAAACCTGGCCATGATTAT
>NZ_JBJQJO010000138.1:0-827 GCF_046487395.1 Escherichia sp. WS1450 | reverse complement strand
CGCAGACTGTCTCCCTCTGCCTTCAGTTCATCACGTACTTTGTTCGTCCCATCCTTTATCTCATCCTGAAGTGCAAGCGCTGTTACATCTGTATACGTCACCGCTGCCGATGTGCCTGCAATAATATCCCTGCTGAGTTCAGCATGAACTGTTGAAAGACGTTTATCTGTCTCGTCAATTCTTTCATTCGTCTGCAACAAAAAGACCTGTGCATCATCAAATCGTTCATTCAGTTGCCCTACCGTCGCTGCATCTGTGTTATTGATACCATCAGACACATTTATAATCCGGCGGGTTTCCGGTGCTCCTTTGACACTCTTTCCATATCCCTCAGGCCCGGCACCAACAGATACCACGTTATTTTCTCCCGACACCTGTGAGCCATGGCCCAGAGCTACAGAGCCTGAAGAATTTTCTATTCCAGCCCATCCCCCAATAGCAACACTATGCTGTGAATTAAATACCTCAGCGCTCTTACCTATGGCAACACCATATTTTGACTCAGCCTGACCGGCATCCCTTCCCAGGGTGACACTGTGTGGAGAATTATACACTTCCGAAAAAGAGCCAAACTGAAGACTTCCTGGTGAATCCATGTTAAAAGCGCCACCTCCCAAAAGGAAAGTGTTATTAACTGTACCAGTTAAATTCGTAATAAAAGAGTTTTCTCCAATCAGTAAGCTGGAAGAATTACCATCAACAGGCCCTGTCAAAACAGCCTGAGCCTGAGCCGAGAGCAGCAGGGCCACACTCACTGCCAGCGCGCTTTTCTTTAAAAAAGCATCACGTCTTTTAAGCATTCTGTTATTCTCCTGTATTATTACTTC
>NZ_JBJQJO010000137.1:0-832 GCF_046487395.1 Escherichia sp. WS1450 | reverse complement strand
TTGGTGATTATCAGGACAGGTTGCTTGTATATGAAGATAACAAAGGCGGCATTTATTTTTGCGCTGTCAGTGTGGAGTGTTGCTGTGATATGTCTTTTATTATTTGTACTGGTTGTTCTGGGATAGCCATAGTGAAATAAAAAGCTGTCTGAATTAAATTATTTTGAACACATATTTTAATTCTGCACTAAATTCAGAATGACCCTGTAAATAATTCTGTGTAACTGCCGCCGTATTAAAGGTGCTCGCTAAGGCGGTCACCGAACTCGATAATAAAACGGCTCATTGCCAGCCGCCAGTTCTGGATTGGCATACTCCATTTTTTGACGCCGACTGTATCGCCAGATAAATCACTTTTCGCACCGAGTCGTCCGTTGGGAACACCTTGCGCTTCTTTATCGCCTGCCGAATGACACTGTTCAGCGATTCGATGGCATTCGTCGTGTAGATGGCCTTGCGGATATCCGGTGGGTAACCGAAGAAGGTGTTGAGATTTTCCCAGTGTGTGCGCCAGCTCTTGCTGATTTGCGGGTATTTTTCATCCCAGACGCCTGCAAACTTATCCAACGCCATCAACGCCGTTTCCTCTGTCGGGGCCTGATATACCGCTTTCAGCCCGCTGGTGACGGCTTTGTAATCCTTCCACGACACGAATTTCAGGCTGTTGCGCACCATATGGATGATGCAGAGCTGAATATGCGTCTGCGGGTACACGCTATTTATCGCTTCCGGGAAGCCTTTCAGGCCGTCCACGAAGGCGATAAGGATATCGTTCAGGCCGCGATTTTTCAGTTCCGTCAGTACATTCAGCCAGAACTTTGCACCTTCATTT
>NZ_JBJQJO010000136.1:0-844 GCF_046487395.1 Escherichia sp. WS1450 | reverse complement strand
AAACAGAAACCTGCTGATAAAACACCGTGGCGACATGACAAAACGCCAGAGCAAAAACCGTAAGCGCATTATTCGTCTTGTGGAACTCTGGCCTGAGTCATTCAACCGGGAAAAAAACAAAACCACTTAAAGTGGGGATACCTGACGACCTGATACAGGATATCGCCATCCGAGAACTGGCGTTTGGCGCTGGTACATTACATGCAGCAGTGGCGTCTTATGTGCAGTCTCCGCGCTATTACCGTGCGTTAATAGCAGGTGGCGCCCGTTACAACCTGAACGGTCAGCCGTGCGGGGAAGTGACACCACAGGAACAGAAAGAGGCAGAGACCCGTTTAATGATGCTGAATGACCGACGAAAAGACAGAAAACCTCGTTGACTGCACAACAGCGCTGTTCACTGAGCTGTAATCAATGTACAGCGCTGTACCGGGCGATGGGTAATACCGGTCACAACCGGTAACCCCAGAGACAATGCAACTGTTTTTAACGCAATATACTGGCCGGATGTATCACCCCGGGCAGCCTGAAAACACCTTTCCACCCGGCATTGTCCGTCAGCACTTATCACCCGCCATGTCTGTTGCAATAAATCCACCCGTTGCGAACATTCTTCATCAACCGTGGCACTGACCCGTGGATGGCAAATGCTCGTCTGGCTGAGCAGCAACAGGCATCGCATTGTTGCTCCTCCATGTTGTTCCCGCAACCAGCGTAATACCACCGGTGGTGCTGGACTGGCCGTGTGATTACGTTCAGTAATACGCTCGTGCACCTGTCGGTAAAAGGAAGTACAGAATGCATGAATCTGTTGTCCGTTGATGTTTCCTTCTGCCGAATGGAG
>NZ_JBJQJO010000135.1:0-845 GCF_046487395.1 Escherichia sp. WS1450 | reverse complement strand
TCTATGCCTCGGGCATCCAAGCAGCAAGCGCGTTACGCCGTGGGTCGATGTTTGATGTTATGGAGCAGCAACGATGTTACGCAGCAGGGCAGTCGCCCTAAAACAAAGTTATGCAGCCAAATCCCAACAATTAAGGGTCTTAAAATGGTAAAAGATTGGATTCCCATCTCTCATGATAATTACAAGCAGGTGCAAGGACCGTTCTATCATGGAACCAAAGCCAATTTGGCGATTGGTGACTTGCTAACCACAGGGTTCATCTCTCATTTCGAGGACGGTCGTATTCTTAAGCACATCTACTTTTCAGCCTTGATGGAGCCAGCAGTTTGGGGAGCTGAACTTGCTATGTCACTGTCTGGCCTCGAGGGTCGCGGCTACATATACATAGTTGAGCCAACAGGACCGTTCGAAGACGATCCGAATCTTACGAACAAAAAATTTCCCGGTAATCCAACACAGTCCTATAGAACCTGCGAACCCTTGAGAATTGTTGGCGTTGTTGAAGACTGGGAGGGGCATCCTGTTGAATTAATAAGGGGAATGTTGGATTCGTTAGAGGACTTAAAGCGCCGTGGTTTACACGTCATTGAAGACTAGTCCTTTGCATAACAAAGCCATCAAACCGGACGCCAGAGATTCCGCGCCTGTTGCGCATGGCTTCGCCATTTTATGCGCAATAGGCGCGCCACCCTGTCGCCGTTTATGGCGGCGTTGGGCGCACAATAAGGCTCCTCGCAGAGTTGCTTGAAAGTTGTTACGATTCAAATTCAATCATGAGATAGTCAGCAGATGAGCACTTCCAAGAACGCAGACAAGTAAGCCGCAGCAACCTTCATTTTTCGGTT
>NZ_JBJQJO010000134.1:0-861 GCF_046487395.1 Escherichia sp. WS1450 | reverse complement strand
GCTCAAAAAACTTTAGTTGGCGGTACTCCCTTGCCGCCACGGTGTTGTTGTTATCACCGTTCGATTTATTGGCATCACTCGGCATGGACATGTACTTGCCAGCAGTGCCGTTTATGCCAAACGCGCTTGGTACGACAGCGAGCACAATTCAGCTTACGCTGACAACGTACTTGGTCATGATTGGTGCCGGTCAGCTCTTGTTTGGACCGCTATCGGACCGACTGGGGCGCCGCCCCGTTCTACTGGGAGGTGGCCTCGCCTACGTTGTGGCGTCAATGGGCCTCGCTCTTACGTCATCGGCTGAAGTCTTTCTGGGGCTTCGGATTCTTCAGGCTTGTGGTGCCTCGGCGTGCCTTGTTTCCACATTTGCAACAGTACGTGACATTTACGCAGGTCGCGAGGAAAGTAATGTCATTTACGGCATACTCGGATCCATGCTGGCCATGGTCCCGGCGGTAGGCCCATTGCTCGGAGCGCTCGTCGACATGTGGCTTGGGTGGCGGGCTATCTTTGCGTTTCTAGGTTTGGGCATGATCGCTGCATCTGCAGCAGCGTGGCGATTCTGGCCTGAAACCCGGGTGCAACGAGTTGCGGGCTTGCAATGGTCGCAGCTGCTACTCCCCGTTAAGTGCCTGAACTTCTGGTTGTACACGTTGTGTTACGCCGCTGGAATGGGTAGCTTCTTCGTCTTTTTCTCCATTGCGCCCGGACTAATGATGGGCAGGCAAGGTGTGTCTCAGCTTGGCTTCAGCCTGCTGTTCGCCACAGTGGCAATTGCCATGGTGTTTACGGCTCGTTTTATGGGGCGTGTGATACCCAAGTGGGGCAGCCCAAGTGTCTTGCGAATGGGAATGGGATGCC
>NZ_JBJQJO010000133.1:0-871 GCF_046487395.1 Escherichia sp. WS1450 | reverse complement strand
TCCGTGCGCGCTCAAGCAGTGCATGGTAGTTAATTTCGGTTGTCATACCCCTACCTCTTCGAATTCCAATTCCAATTGATCACCCCAGATTTCACATGACTCTGAACACGAGCCGGTATCGAATCGCCTGGCCTGTACCATCGCCTGATACAAATTTCTGTAGTCGCTGTTGGCAGACATTCTGGCAATTCCGTCAAGCGTCAGGTGACCACGGTACATAATGTCTTTACCTGTTCTGCGATGACCATCCCTGACGTGTTTGCCTGTAACCAGCTCATTAAAAACTCGCATCAGACCTGGTTCGTCTTTACATGCAAGCCCCAGCTTTTGCGTTGACTTTTTGATGCAGAAAACACAGTTCCCGAGATGCTCCGGGATTTGCAAATCAAAAGGTTGTTTTCGCCACCACCGGATAACATCCGACTTATCAAAATCTGACAGCTCGGCAAGATACCGGACGCCCGATTTCGGTTTCAGCCTACGGGGTTCGTCTGCACGAATACCCAGCCATGTGATGTAATTACCTCGCCCGAAATGGTTATCGCAGTATTTCGTGAAAGGGATGAGTTTTAGCCTGTCAGTACAGAACGCGCCGCCGATGTATGGCGTGCCGTACTTTTTAACCATGTCCATAAACGGTTTAAGCACCGGCATTCGTGTCTGAATATCCTTTGGCTCCCATTCTGTATAACCATTTGGCTGCCCAAGCTCAGGATTTATATCGACCTGTAACACAGTTAGTGGTATGTCCCAGAACTTCACAACCTCCCGGATAAAGCGGTATGTCAGCGGATGTTCGCAACCGGTATCCATAAAGATGTAGCAGACGTTATTGCCAGCCTTTCTTTGTTCTTCCATCAGGTGAACAAGA
>NZ_JBJQJO010000132.1:0-893 GCF_046487395.1 Escherichia sp. WS1450 | reverse complement strand
AAGAATTTGTTCACTACGTGAAAGGCGAGATCACCAAGGTAGTCGGCAAATAATGTCTAACAATTCGTTCAAGCCGACGCCGCTTCGCGGCGCGGCTTAACTCAAGCGTTAACCCAGGATGAGAACCTTGAAAGTATCATTGATGGCTGCGAAAGCGAAAAACGGCGTGATTGGTTGCGGTCCAGACATACCCTGGTCCGCGAAAGGGGAGCAGCTACTTTTTAAAGCATTGACCTACAATCAGTGGCTTCTGGTGGGTCGCAAGACGTTTGAATCTATGGGCGCACTCCCCAATAGGAAATACGCGGTCGTTACCCGCTCAGGTTGGACATCAAATGATGACAATGTAGTTGTATTTCAGTCAATCGAAGAGGCCATGGACAGGCTAGCTGAATTCACCGGTCACGTTATAGTGTCTGGTGGCGGAGAAATTTACCGAGAAACATTACCCATGGCCTCTACGCTCCACTTATCGACGATCGACATCGAGCCAGAGGGGGATGTTTTCTTCCCGAGTATTCCAAATACCTTCGAAGTTGTTTTTGAGCAACACTTTACTTCAAACATTAACTATTGCTATCAAATTTGGAAAAAGGGTTAACAAAGCTATGCAATCGACGGCAAAAAGCTTCGTTCGCTTCGCGCACTACGCCTTTTCCGCGATTGATAGCGACGTTATGTGAATATTGAAATGAGCATTCCAAAGAAAGGAAGTAGAAAAATTATCGTGGGCGAAAATGAGTTTTTGTGGCTCATTAGGTCAAAACTCACATATTCGCAGGACGGCACTGTTGCAAATAGTCGGTGGTGATAAACTTATCATCCCCTTTTGCTGATGGAGCTGCACATGAACCCATTCAAAGGCCGGCATTTTCAGCGTGACATCATTCTGT
>NZ_JBJQJO010000131.1:0-904 GCF_046487395.1 Escherichia sp. WS1450 | reverse complement strand
CGCAGGTCATTGAACCTACTAACGACGCCGGATATATGGTCGCAAACCGCATCGAACCAGTACTTGCCTCATCTGGGACGTCCATATATGCTCAACAAAAGAGAGCGTTCAGAATTCTAGCCTCACATCATACCTGAAACCGCGTCCCGACCATAGATGATTTTATCGCCGGTTTTTTATGACAATTGTTATATTTCCGTAACAATCTTTCCGTAGACTCACGTGCATAAAAATGATTCCCCTTGAAATCGATTTTTTGAAAGGAAACCGCAATGGGCAGACCGTTAAAAACTTTATTCAAACGTGAGCATAGTGAAGAAATCAGTAACCCGAGCGATAACCGCGCGTTTTCGCAGGTGGCGGAAGTCTATTTGTCACGCCGCCGTCTGTTACAGGCAGGCACGGTCGCCGGTGCCGCGGCAGCGTTCCCATTTCTGCTGAAACAGGAAAACGCGCTGGCGAAAGTGGTCTCCAAAGCAAGCGGTAACCTCGGCAAAGCGACGACGCTCGGTTTCACCAGCCTGCCGGTTTCCACGGAAGATACCGTTATCGTGCCGGAAGGATACATCGCGAAGCCCTTCTACAAATGGGGCGACGCCACCGGGATTGCCGGAAATCTGCCGGTTTTTAAAACCGACGGTAGCAACACCACGGAAGAACAGGCGGCGCAGGCCGGGATGCACCACGACGGCATGGCGTGGTTTAGCCTGCCGCAGGGCGGGAACAGCTCCGATCACGGCCTGCTTGCCATAAACCATGAATACATCGATAACGGTCTACTGTTTAAAGATGGCGATGCCAACTGGAGCGCCGATAAAGCTCTTAAAGGCCAGAACGCGATGGGCGTGTCGGTCATTGAAGTAAAAAAAGTGCCCCTGGGCTGGGAAGTGGTGCGCCCGTCATC
>NZ_JBJQJO010000130.1:0-907 GCF_046487395.1 Escherichia sp. WS1450 | reverse complement strand
CCACGTCGTATGCCATCCGTTTTCCTGATGATCCGGAGATTTTTTCGCAGACAGAGGCGCAGCAACTGGTCGCGGAAGAGCTTGTGGAGAAGTGGGAAAAAGGAAAGATGCGTCTGCTGTGGGATAACAAAAAGCGGCGTAACGAAGCGCTGGACTGCCTGGTGTATGCCTACGCGGCATTACGTGTGTCCGTGCAACGCTGGCAGCTTGATCTGGCTGTACTGGCAAAATCCCGGGAAGAAGAGACGACCCGGCCAACCCTTAAAGAACTGGCAGCGAAGCTGTCCGGAGGAGTGAATGGTTACAGTCGCTGAACTGCAGGCGCTGCGTCAGGCGCGCCTTGATTTATTAACCGGTAAACGGGTGGTGTCTGTCCAGAAAGATGGTCGCAGAATTGAATATACGGCGGCTTCTCTGGATGAGCTTAACCGGGCGATCAATGATGCGGAGTCGGTACTGGGGACAACCCGACGTCGCCGTCGTCCGCTGGGAGTGAGGTTATGAAAAGAACGCCTGTCCTGATTGATGTGAACGGCGTTCCGCTTCGTGAGAGTCTCAGCTACAACGGGGGCGGCGCAGGATTTGGCGGGCAAATGGCGGAGTGGTTGCCACCGGCGCAGAGTGTCGATGCGGCCCTGCTGCCCGCGTTGCGTCTGGGGAATGCCCGGGCAGATGATCTGGTGCGCAATAACGGAATAGCGGCTAATGCGGTGGCCCTGCATAAGGATCACATAGTCGGGCATATGTTTCTGATCAGCTACCGTCCGAACTGGCGCTGGCTGGGGATGCGGGAGACCGCAGCAAAAAGCTTTGTCGATGAGGTGGAGGCGGCCTGGTCGGAATACGCCGAAGGGATGTCTGGCGAGATCGACGTGGAAGGAAAACGCACGTTCACGGAATTTATCCG
>NZ_JBJQJO010000129.1:0-916 GCF_046487395.1 Escherichia sp. WS1450 | reverse complement strand
CACTAGTGAGGGGCGGCAGCGCATCAAGCGGTGAGCGCACTCCGGCACCGCCAACTTTCAGCACATGCGTGTAAATCATCGTCGTAGAGACGTCGGAATGGCCGAGCAGATCCTGCACGGTTCGAATGTCGTAACCGCTGCGGAGCAAGGCCGTCGCGAACGAGTGGCGGAGGGTGTGCGGTGTGGCGGGCTTCGTGATGCCTGCTTGTTCTACGGCACGTTTGAAGGCGCGCTGAAAGGTCTGGTCATACATGTGATGGCGACGCACGACACCGCTCCGTGGATCGGTCGAATGCGTGTGCTGCGCAAAAACCCAGAACCACGGCCAGGAATGCCCGGCGCGCGGATACTTCCGCTCAAGGGCGTCGGGAAGCGCAACGCCGCTGCGGCCCTCGGCCTGGTCCTTCAGCCACCATGCCCGTGCACGCGACAGCTGCTCGCGCAGGCTGGGTGCCAAGCTCTCGGGTAACATCAAGGCCCGATCCTTGGAGCCCTTGCCCTCCCGCACGATGATCGTGCCGTGATCGAAATCCAGATCCTTGACCCGCAGTTGCAAACCCTCACTGATCCGCATGCCCGTTCCATACAGAAGCTGGGCGAACAAACGATGCTCGCCTTCCAGAAAACCGAGGATGCGAACCACTTCATCCGGGGTCAGCACCACCGGCAAGCGCCGCGACGGCCGAGGTCTTCCGATCTCCTGAAGCCAGGGCAGATCCGTGCACAGCACCTTGCCGTAGAAGAACAGCAAGGCCGCCAATGCCTGACGATGCGTGGAGACCGAAACCTTGCGCTCGTTCGCCAGCCAGGACAGAAATGCCTCGACTTCGCTGCTGCCCAAGGTTGCCGGGTGACGCACACCGTGGAAACGGATGAAGGCACGAACCCAGTGGACATAAGCCTGTTCGGTTCGTAA
>NZ_JBJQJO010000128.1:0-919 GCF_046487395.1 Escherichia sp. WS1450 | reverse complement strand
TGATTCCGTCCCGGATACCGAGAACGTTTCGTCCAGCAACTGGAGAGAGTTCGACGGTGGCATCATTGCCCATGCCGGAGGCGCTGGAGGTTTCGGCTGAGGATGGCACAGGGCATTTTCCTTTGACGAGCACCCGACCACCATTATCAAGCTTGCGCCGAAGAGCATCATTTTCAGCTTTCGCATCAGCCAACTCCTTCGTGTATTTAGCATCGAGTACATCAGCAGCACGCTGGCGTTGCTGCATGTCAGTAATGGTGGCGGTCGCCTGCTTCAGCTCACTGACTTTTTTATCACGCTGTTCTTTGTAGGCGATGGCGTTATCACGGTAATGATTGACCGCCCACGACAGGCAGACGATAGTGCAGATAACCAGAGCATAAATAATCGCGGCGACTCTGCTCACTGATCTATCCCCCAACAGGCTAATGCGCTTTCCTGGTCACGACGAATAACCTGCCCATAGCAGTTATTTGAACGTATGCGGCAATCGCGCCCACCATCTTTTATCCACCAGCGAATCGCCTCGCATGCACTCTTACGATCACCGGCATTCAGCCGCTTATAAAACGTCGACGGGAAACACTTACCGGGGCCAATGTTATAGGGACAAAATGACGCTATACCCGCTTTCTGTGGTTCGGTCAGTGGTACTTTAATATTGCGCTCCACCCATGCCAGCGCCCTATCACGCTCAATGGCATTAACCTGAGCGCATTTTTCCTTCGACAGCTTCATTCCCGGTATGACGGGCTTACCATCCACCATTGTGGCACCACGACAGATGGTCCATATACCGGAACCATCGCGGTATGCCGTTGTGTGGTTACCTTCTTTTTCATCCAGAAACTGGTCGAGAATATCAGGCGCAGGCGCACCGATGGCAATCAACGCCAGAACGGCAGCCGACAGGCCATAT
>NZ_JBJQJO010000127.1:0-929 GCF_046487395.1 Escherichia sp. WS1450 | reverse complement strand
TTCGCACGCCGCATCACCGTTAACACGCCGATGAAAATCACCGGTCCGGCGCTGCATAACCCACTGATGCAAACAGTTGACGATCCGAAAGGCGAAATCATTCTCGGCACCATGCAGAACTGTGCCAACGGATTTACGCCGTGGGGCACCTATCTGACGTGTGAAGAGAACTGGTCCGATATTTTCGTAAAAAAAGCAGAGATGAACCCGCTGGAAAAACGTTACGGTATCAGCGGGAGCGACGACTCTTACCGCTGGAACGAAGTGGATAAAAGGTTCAGCGTCGACGCCACGCCGAACGAGCCGAACCGCTTCGGCTGGGTGGTGGAAATCGATCCATACGATCCGCATTCAGTGCCGCGCAAGCACACCGCGCTTGGTCGCATCAAACACGAAGGCGCAGCGGTGACAATTGCCCCGGATAACCGCGTTGTGGTCTATATGGGCGATGACCAGAAATTCGAATACATATATAAATTTGTCTCGGAAGGAAAATTCAACCCGCAGGATCGCAAAGCCAACATGCACCTGCTGGAAAAAGGCACTCTGTACGTGGCGAAATTTAACGACGACGGCAAAGGCGAGTGGCTACCGCTGGTGTTCGGACAAAATGGGCTCGACGCCAGTAAAGGGTTTGAAAACCAGGGCGACCTGTTGATTAAAACCCGTCTGGCGGCAGACGCCGTGGGGGCCACTAAAATGGACCGCCCGGAGTGGATTGCGGTCGATCCATATCACGCCGGCAGCGTTTACTGCACGCTCACCAACAACAGCGATCGCGGTAAGGAAGGAAAAGCGCCAGTGGATGCGGCCAACCCGCGCGCCAAAAACGTTTACGGCCACATCATTCACTGGTTGGAGCATAACGGTGACCCGACCGCGCTGCAGTTTGCCTGGGATATTCTTGTGATGGGCGGTCGCACCGATAC
>NZ_JBJQJO010000126.1:0-982 GCF_046487395.1 Escherichia sp. WS1450 | reverse complement strand
CCCTCCGGCGGTGTCTGCTCCTGCTCACCGGCCCGGAAAACCACCGTGACACCGGAGATATTGGTATTCCCCTCACTGTCCAGCACCGGCGTACCGTTCAGCAGCACGCTTTTTAATCCATCCACCGGTCCTTGTATCGGCCCTTCGCTGATGACATCGATCACACTCAGCAACTGCGTGGATTTCAGATTGTCCTTCGCTTCGCGCGGGGTATGCCCCTTACTGCTGCCTTTACCCATTCGTCATGCTCCATAAACGACAAAACCGCCCGGAGGCGGTTTCACATAAAATGTTTTGCATCAGCGACCAATCACCACAACCTGACCACCATCCCCTTCGTCTGCCGTGCTGATCTCCTGAGAAACCACCCGTGACCCCACGCGCATTTCACCGTACAGAACGGGCAGAGCATTCCCCTGGGCAACCATGTTTTCCAGTGAGGAGAAATAGGTGTTCTGTTTGCCGTTATCCGTGGCTGATACTCCGGGCATTCTGGCTTTCGGTGCCAGCATCTGCGCCACACCACCGAGCACCATACTGGCCCCTGCCGCATACATGCCCGATAAAGCCGCAGCCCCCAGCCAGCCTGCAGGGTTCCACCATGCCACCGCAATCAGCGCCGCGCCCAGCACTGCCTGAAACACACCACCACGTTTGGCTCCCGCCAGACGCGGCACGATGTGGATCACGGCACCATTTGCCAGCGGTTCATTAAGACGGGCTGATAATTCGTTTTCGCCTGTATCACGCCCGGCAATACGCACCTGATACCAGCCGTCGCTCAGTTTCTGACGAAACGCAGGGAGCTGCGTGGCCAGCGCCCGGATGGCTTCGGCTCCCGTTTTCACACGAAGGTCGATGCGGCGGCCAAATCGTTGCAAATCCCCGTAAAGGCAGATGCGTGCCATGCCCGGTGACGCCAGAGGGAGTGTGTGCGTCGCTGCCATTTGTCGGTATACCTCTCTCGTTTGCTCAGTTGTTC
>NZ_JBJQJO010000125.1:0-1006 GCF_046487395.1 Escherichia sp. WS1450 | reverse complement strand
TACGTCTGGCGGCAGAGCCGCAGACTGGAAGACGGGAAGTTTCGGCCCTTACGGATGCCCGGAAAACCTTAGCGTACGATTTTTTCCGAATTCTGCGGGCTCCCCTTTAAGCTATCTTGCTGATATTTCTGTTTTTCGATTTTTGCCGGCGCGATGCCGGCGACGTTGGCCAGCTGCCCCGGGCGCGATACTGAGATCAGTTTCTTTGAACAAAAAAAACCGCCTTTTGGCGGTCAGTATTCAGTAGCTGGAACGGTAGTCTCTTCCCTGATTCCAGCGGTCTTGCCAGTGTTCGAGGAATGATTCAGCGAGCTTAGGCATGTTCCAGATCACCACCGCATTCTCCGAGTTTTTCGTTTCGGCCGCTTTGGTGAAATTAAAGCTGCCAGTTTCAACGGTCACATTATCCACGATGATCACCTTGTCATGCTGGATAGGGAAATTACTGTCAGTACGCAAAGGGATGCCGCTGTTCGCTATGTAGTTCATGGCCGCAATGCTGGCGCGCCCCGTATTGCCCCTTTCATCAATTACGATTTTCACATCAACTCCCCGTTTTTTGGCTGCTACCAGTGCCTTCATAATATCCGGGGCGGTAAAAGAATAAGCCATCATCCGTATCGAGGTTTTTGCGGAGTCAATGGCGCTCAGGACGAGAACGCGGGCGCTTCCTTCAGGCGAGTAGCCAACCTGAACGGATGGTTCCACCGCAAAGGCGGGCAGGGCGGCTGTCGTAAATGCTGCGGCCAGAAGCCAGGTTGCTAATTTTTTCATTACAGGCTCCCGTTCACACACTGCATTTTATATTCAGGATCAAAATAAATTTCTTTGATTTTCCGCTTTTCCATATGCACCACAACGTCAATGGTGGAGTAGAGCATTCGCATAATATCGCTGGCACTGTTGCAAATAGTCGGTGGTGATAAACTTATCATCCCCTTTTGCTGATGGAGCTGCACATGAACCCATTCAAAGGCCGGCATTTTCAGCGTGACATCATTCTGTG
>NZ_JBJQJO010000124.1:0-1009 GCF_046487395.1 Escherichia sp. WS1450 | reverse complement strand
AGAAACGAAAAGCCGGGGTTATAGCAGAAGCTAATCCTGAGTAAAACGGTGGATCAATATTGGGCCGTTGGTGGAGATATAAGTGGATCACTTTTCATCCGTCGTTGACATTTAGCCCCGACATAGCCCCACTGTTCGTCCATTTCCGCGCAGACGATGACGTCACTGCCCGGCTGTATGCGCGAGGTTACCGACTGCGGCCTGAGTTTTTTAAGTGACGTAAAATCGTGTTGAGGCCAACGCCCATAATGCGGGCAGTTGCCCGGCATCCAACGCCATTCATGGCCATATCAATGATTTTCTGGTGCGTACCGGGTTGAGAAGCGGTGTAAGTGAACTGCAGTTGCCATGTTTTACGGCGGTGAGAGCAGAGATAGCGCTGATGTCCGGCGGTGCTTTTGCCGTTACGCACCACCCCGTCAGTAGCTGAACAGGAGGGACAGCTGATAGAAACAGAAGCCACTGGAGCACCTCAAAAACACCATCATACACTAAATCAGTAAGTTGGCAGCATCACCAGACACTTCTACAGTTACCTTGCGGATGGAGATGCAGTCGACAAATTATTAGCTCTGACGGTATAACCCTCCATCTCCACGGAAAACGCAAAACAGCACAAGTCCTGAATGCTTTAAGCGTAGTGACTCTGTTCATAGTTATCGTCGGCGCCGGATACAGCATCTACCCTGCTCAGGGCAGACGCTATGGCTTGTATTTTCCGTCCGCCACTGGTACTGCCGTAACCCGGCTTGTTCACGTAAAATTTTTGCCGGGTCGCTTGCCCCCTTCGCCGGTTCACTCCCAGCATTCTTCACAGGTGTTACAAAATTTACAACATCAACTGGGATTAATAGCCGGAGGTGAGGCCGGGAAACAGGCAGCAACGGCAGTGGGGCTCCGTTGCAGTGCTGATACTCTTCTTCGCAGGGTTATTAATACCCCGGAGACGAAACAGTCGGGCGCGCCTCATGTCGGTATTGATGAGTGGGCGTGGCATCGGGGCCACCAT
>NZ_JBJQJO010000123.1:0-1034 GCF_046487395.1 Escherichia sp. WS1450 | reverse complement strand
GCGTCTGAAAGAGCTGGAACGTGAAAATCGTGAACTGCGCCGCAGTAACGATATCCTTCGCCAGGCTTCCGCTTATTTTGCGAAGGCGGAGTTCGACCGCCTCTGGAAAAAATGATGCCACTGCTGGATAAGCTGCGTGAGCAGTACGGGGTCGGACCGGTATGCAGCGAACTGCATATTGCCCCGTCAACGTATTACCATTGTCAGCAACAGCGACATCATCCGGATAAACGCAGTGCCCGTGCGCAGCACGACGACTGGCTGAAGAGAGAGATACAGCGCGTATACGATGAAAATCATCAGGTGTACGGTGTGCGTAAAGTCTGGCGTCAGTTGTTACGGGAAGGAATCAGGGTGGCCAGATGTACAGTGGCACGTCTCATGGCGGTTATGGGACTTGCCGGTGTTCTCCGGGGTAAAAAGGTCCGTACGACCATCAGCCGGAAAGCCGTTGCCGCAGGCGACCGCGTAAACCGTCAGTTCGTGGCAGAACGACCTGACCAGCTGTGGGTGGCTGATTTTACTTACGTCAGCACATGGCAGGGCTTCGTCTATGTGGCGTTTATCATTGATGTGTTTGCCGGATACATCGTGGGGTGGCGGGTCTCATCGTCTATGGAAACGACATTCGTGCTGGATGCGCTGGAGCAGGCGTTGTGGGCCCGTCGTCCGTCTGGCACCATCCATCACAGCGATAAAGGCTCTCAGTATGTGTCACTGGCCTATACGGAGCGACTAAAAGAAGCCGGATTACTGGCATCAACAGGGAGTACAGGCGACTCGTATGACAACGCGATGGCTGAGAGCATCAATGGTCTTTACAAAGCGGAGGTAATACACCGTAAGAGCTGGAAAAACCGTGCAGAAGTGGAACTGGCCACACTAACGTGGGTGGACTGGTATAACAATCGACGATTGCTGGGAAGGCTGGGCCATACTCCTCCGGCAGAAGCAGAAAAAGCTTATTATGCTTCCATCGGAAACGATGATCTGGCAGCCTGAGTTCACAGATAAAACACTCTCCAGGAAACCCG
>NZ_JBJQJO010000122.1:0-1070 GCF_046487395.1 Escherichia sp. WS1450 | reverse complement strand
CTTGAATTGTCAAACCAAGTGCAACGATTTTTTGAAGTAAACTTCATAAGGTGTTTTCCAACCTAAACATTTACGTGGTCGTAAATTCAGTTTATTGATCACCTGTTGAATATCAACTTCGCTCCACTGATTGATGTCTTGGTGCTTCGGAAAGTATTCACGAAGTAACCCATTTGTATTTTCATTCGTTCCCCGTGTCCACGGTTGATGCGGCTCGGGGAAGTAAAATTCTACACCCAGTGCTTCTGTTACCAAACGATGTTGGGCAAATTCTTTACCACGGTCTGGCGTAATTGACCGCAATATATGTGAATCCAGCAATTCAATCATGGCTTTTTGGACTGCTTCGGCTTTTTTGGCAGGAATTTTCTTCACCAACTCAAAACGACTTTTGCGTTCCGTCAGCGTCAGCAAACAAGCTCCACCCGCTTTACCCAGTACGGTATCGGCTTCCCAATGTCCAAAGCGACTGCGATTTTGCGCCGAAATGGGACGGTCGTTCAAATGGTTGGATATCTGAATTTTGCCACGTTTTTCATGATGATTTTTTGTATGCCGTGTTTTGCCTTTGTGGCGCAGTTTGCGACTGGCTTTGCGTTCGCCTATATCAAACAACCCTGAATAAATACCACGATAAATGGTTGAATAACTAATGGATAATTCAGATTTTTCCAATTTTAATCGTGCGCTGATTTGTTCGGGCGACCAGTTTTCTGTCAGAAACTTTTCTTGCACCAAATTGAAATATTCAGGCTGCTCTAATTTGCGCTGTGCTTTGCTATTTTGACGATGCTTCAAATAGCTGTTTTGTGCGTTCGTTGCACTGTAGCTTTCTAGAGCGTGTCGTTTCAGCTCGCGAGAAATGGTGCTGGAGCTACGTCCCAGTGCTTTGGCAATTTCTGCTTGTTTTTTGCCCTGTGCGAGTAAAATCATTATCTTTTCTCGCTCGTTTATTGTAAGATGTCGGTAGGAAGTACTCATCATTTGGAAATGGTTTTTGTGTGGAAACAAAATTATATTCTAGTTGATGAGTACTTCTTTTTTTGTTGCACTTGGATTGTAAATTCAGC
>NZ_JBJQJO010000121.1:0-1077 GCF_046487395.1 Escherichia sp. WS1450 | reverse complement strand
TTACAGTCAGTTACTGCCCGAACTGGATCTGATTATCTGGATCCTGCGGGCTGATGAACGTGCGTATGCTGCCGACATCGCCATGCATCAGTTTTTACTGAATGAAGGTGCAGATCCCTCGCGTTTTCTGTTTGTTCTCAGCCATGCCGATCGCGTATTTCCTGCTGAAGAATGGAACGACACAGAAAAATGCCCGTCCCGTCACCAGGAACTCTCGCTGGCGACGGTGATAGCCCGGGTGGCAACCCTGTTCCCTTCATCATTTCCGGTACTCCCCGTTGCCGCGCCTGTCGGCTGGAATATTCCGGCACTGGTGTCACTGATGATCCACGCCCTGCCGCCACAGGCAACCAGCGCGGTTTATTCACATATCCGGGGGGAAAACCGCTCTGAACGGGTCCAGAAACACGCACAACAGACTTTTGGTGAAACCATCGGGAAAAGTTTTGACGACGCCGTTGCCCGTTTCAGTTTTCCGGCCTGGATGTTACAGCTTCTGCGCAAAACCCGGGACCGCATTATCCACCTGCTGGTCACACTGTGGGATCACCTGTTCTGAACGCTCCGGAGTCCCCCGTGGCAACCGTATACCTTTACACGACAACGGATTACGGTAACCACTGCCGTATACCGTCTGTCATTATCAATAACACGCTCTTTAATTTCAGAGGTCGGTCATGAATACCAGAATTCTTTTTCCCCTGCTGTTCACTGTGGCATCATTCTCCGCCTCCGCCGGCAACTGGGCTGTCAAAAACGGCTGGTGTCAGACCATGACGGAAGATGGTCAGGCGCTGGTAATGCTGAAAAATGGCACGATTGGTATTACCGGCCTGATGCAGGGATGCCCGAATGGCGTACAGACGCTCCTGGGCAACCGTATCAGCATTAACGGTAACCTGATCCCCACATCACAAATGTGTAATCAGCAGACAGGATTCAGGGCTGTTGAGGTGGAAGTCGGACAGGCGCCGGAAATGGTCAAAAAAGCCGTTCACTCCATAGCAGAGCGTGATGTGTCCGTTTTACAGGCATTTGGTGTACGAATGGAATTCACCCGCGGTGATATGCTGAAGG
>NZ_JBJQJO010000119.1:0-1109 GCF_046487395.1 Escherichia sp. WS1450 | reverse complement strand
GATAACCTACAAAGGAAAGCTACCGGGAAGAATTACTGGTTCTCTGAAGATGCCGCCGTCAACACTGCGGTCAGAAAAAGAGGCGTCTTGTCTGCAGTCTGAGTACTCCATTACGGTTAAAAGTGCCGGAGAGGAAGGAAATAAACGTTATTTTATTGCGTCTGCACCTGATAAAGATCAGGAATGGGAGTGTAACCGGCCATCCTTTGTTGTATACGGAGATGGCGGGAAAATAACCATCTCAGAAAATGGGAAATTAACACCGCCATCGCACCAGCATAGTGAGGCGCTCATTGAATTTGCCATTGATTACCTGAAGAACAATAAAAAGCAGGGGCTGATGAAGCGCATTGGTCGTTGCATGGGATATCTGCAGGTAGCAGCTGAGATTGAAATGATGGCCAGTGGTGCTGACAATGATGCAGTTGTGCTGGAGGCTCTTCTGCGTGATTTTGATAATACGCCCTTTAAGAAAGCACCTGTTGACTGGATGCAGCCGGGGATGACTTATCTGAAAGGGCGTATATAAGGTGGCTCGTTATCTGTTGCTGGATAATCGACTGAAGATGCGTTCTTTTTGTGTTTTTGCGTAATGATTGTCCCACTCACAATCAAGGTAGCTTAATTCTTCATTCAACCAGTTATTTATATTGGTCTTAATACGCATAAGCATGGGCTGTGTTAATGCTCTGGCGATAATGCCGAGAGTCACAGGTGTGAGATGTCCATACGGCTCAGCCTGAATGGATTTTACTGCATCGTGTTCTTGTGGGAGGAGTAAGAGGCACTCTGATTTTACCCGCTCATTTATGGCTTGCAGGCATAAATCATAATTATGTTGATCGTTATGCATGGTTAATCCTCTACTGAAATTGTCAGATATATTTCAGCCATCAGGAAAAACGCCAGTGTCCTACCGCTGGCGGGCTGAAGATTTAACATATCCAGGGATTCGGAACCGATAAATCCTGATAAATATCCATGAACACCAAAATCAAATATGGCCTGTCGGCTGCCGTTCTGGCGTTGATTGCCATCGGTGCGCCTGCGCCTGATATTCTCGACCAGTTTCTGGATGAAAAAGAAGGTAACCACACAACGGCATACCG
>NZ_JBJQJO010000118.1:0-1145 GCF_046487395.1 Escherichia sp. WS1450 | reverse complement strand
AGGGGGATAAAGGAGATCCGGGAGGTCCACAGGGACCAAAAGGTGAAACAGGTGAACGTGGTCCGGCAGGTCCACAGGGACCAAAGGGCGATACAGGTGAACGTGGCCCGGCAGGTCCACAGGGACTAAAGGGGGATACAGGTGAACGCGGCCCGGCAGGTCCTCAGGGACTAAAGGGCGATACAGGAGCACGCGGTCCGGCAGGTCCACAGGGAGCAAAGGGTGAAACAGGTGCACGCGGCCCGGCAGGTCCACAGGGAGCAAAGGGTGAAACAGGTGCACGCGGCCCGGCAGGTCCACAGGGACCAAAAGGTGAAAGAGGTGAACGCGGCCCGGCAGGTCCACAGGGAGCAAAGGGTGAAACAGGTGCACGCGGTCCGGCAGGTCCTCAGGGACCAAGAGGAGAGTCATCCCGTGGACAACTGCTGAATGGTGATCTGAACCGACTGGGACGAGTGACCGATCAGGGTGATTATTATCAGCCATCAGACAGTGGGGCTACACGAGAAAATAATTATCCGATTCAGAGAGCGGGTTATCTTCAGGTAAGAGTTGGTGCATGGGGATATTGCCAGCATGAATATACAACCTGGAACCCACCACGAAAGTTCGTAAGAACTGTTACTGGTAATTTTACCGGTAATGGCCCCTGGTCTGAATGGAAAGAGCTGGGAGCCCAGGGGGAGCGTGGTCCACAGGGGCCAAGAGGGTATACAGGTGCACGCGGGCCGACAGGTCCACAGGGGCCAAGAGGAGAAGCGGGGCGGCCAGCGAGCGTCGGAAGTGTTTATTCCGTGGGGTCTTATGTTCTGGGGATCATAGACCGAAATCATGAGGTAACAAATACCCGTCAAATACCCGGGTATCGTATCAGACAGGCCGTTATTGTGTCGTCGTCATCGGATAAACTTACAGATATCCGCTTTTTATTTGGCAATCCTATGCTTGGTACATGGATGTTATGCACAACTAACATGACGGTGAATAATATCAGTGGGACGATTTGGGGCCTGTTTCAGAGAATACTGTGACAGGGGGAGAAATGAATGAAGGTCGATAAAATCACGTCACCAGTGTGGGCTGACAGGGGTCATACGACCATAAACTGTATAGTGAAGTTTTCAGACGCGGAAACAGAATGTGTA
>NZ_JBJQJO010000117.1:0-1189 GCF_046487395.1 Escherichia sp. WS1450 | reverse complement strand
CACCACCCCGTCAGTAGCTGAACAGGAGGGACAGCTGATAGAAACAGAAGCCACTGGAGCACCTCAAAAACACCATCATACACTAAATCAGTAAGTTGGCAGCATCACCCGGGATGCCAGCCTGGCGACTATAACTCCGAAAAGACCGATTATTGTATTGCGTGCATCCGGCATGTTTACAATGTACGCTGGTATCTAACGGAGTCTGACACAGATGCACGCAGGTGTCTATTTTAACGTAATTATCCGGAAAGAACAGTATATTTTAATGCGGGAGTTGCATGAGCGGTATACGGGAGAAACTATCAGACCATGGGAGCTACAGAGGTGCTTAAGTCTCGTAACATTATAATCTGCTCACCTGACTGGTGCTATTCTCACCTCAACACCAATGCACAAATAGCCTGGCTTATCGTTAATAAAAGTTACTCATACCGGGAATCCAGTGAAGCTATGAATGTCGGTTCCTATACACTGGGGGCATGGGTACGTCAGCTCAGGCGGGAACGTCAGGATACCACGTCTTCTGCATCACCACTCACATCAGAGTAGCAACGTATTCATGAGCTGGAAAAGCAGGTTCGTCGCCTGGAGGAACAAAAAACGATATTAAAAAGCTACAGTGCTCTTGATATCCTCCCCACTGAACGGTTTACGATAGTTACCAGACTGAGCGGCGACACACGGTTGTCAGTCTTTGCGCTGCTCTGGATGCTCATTGCAGCAGTTCCGGCACTGGCAGAATCGGCTCAATACGATTGATCCGGCGCGAATCAAATTGTATAGCGAAACAGTCCGGGTCTGGAACCAGAGTCGGGGTTCCGCAGGTGCGCGTGCTCTGGCAGATATGCTGATTCAAAATGGTATCCCGATGAGCAGTTATCGTGCCAGGAGGCTGATGAAGCATCTGAACCTGAGAAGTGCTCAGCCCGGAAAATATCAGTACAAAAATGCCCGCCAGGAGCATACCAGCCTGCCGAGTCTGCTTGAGTGTCGGTTTTCTGTGCTGGAGGCCGAGCAGGTATGGATTCTTAAATAAACCTCGAGTCTGAATCGGTAACCAGCTGTTATATTCTGAATGGCACTGTTGCAAAGTTAGCGATGAGGCAGCCTTTTGTCTTATTCAAAGGCCTTACATTTCAAAAACTCTGCTTACCAGGCGCATTTCGCCCAGGGGATCACCATAATA
>NZ_JBJQJO010000116.1:0-1208 GCF_046487395.1 Escherichia sp. WS1450 | reverse complement strand
TCTTGCAGATGAAGGCACCCGCTGCTTTATCGATGCTGATAATATGCGTGCCGTCAGTGTGCTTAACCTGGGTACTATTGATGAACCAGGTCACGCAGATAACACCGCCACTCTCAAACTGAAAAAGACAGCACCGTTCTCTGCCCTGTTGTCTGTTAACGGCGAGCGTAACTCCCAGAAATCACTGGCAGAATGGATTGAAGACTGGGCCGACTACCTTGTGGGCTTTGATGCTAATGGTGACGCCATTCAGGCAACAAAAGCGGCTGCGGCAATCCGTAAAATCACGATTGAAGCAAACCAGACCGCTGATTTTGAAGATAATGACTTCAGCGGCAAACGCTCCCTGATGGAATCTGTCGAAGCGAAGACCAAAGACATTATGCCAGTGGCATTTGAATTTAAATGCGTTCCGTTTGAAGGTCTGAAAGAACGTCCGTTTAAATTACGCCTCAGCATTATCACTGGCGATCGTCCTGTACTGGTTCTGCGCATTATTCAGCTGGAAGCGGTGCAGGAAGATATGGCTAACGAATTTCGTGATCTGCTTGTTGAGAAATTCAAAGACAGCAAAGTAGAAACCTTTATTGGTACTTTCACCGCCTGATTTCATTACTGCAAATGCCCCTGCGGGGGCATTTATGGAAACGTAATTAACTCAATAATCACCGGATGGTGAGGGCTTCCTTTTACCCAAACTCAGCGCGGTGCAGCGCATATACGTGGAGAACAAAATGTCATTTATTAAAACTTTTTCCGGGAAGCATTTTTATTATGACAAGATAAATAAAGACGACATCGTGATTAACGATATCGCGGTTTCCCTTTCAAATATCTGTCGCTTTGCCGGTCATCTTTCTCACTTCTACAGTGTCGCCCAACATGCGGTGCTTTGCAGCCAGCTGGTGCCGCAGGAATTTGCTTTTGAAGCGTTAATGCATGATGCAACAGAAGCGTATTGCCAGGACATCCCCGCACCACTGAAACGCCTTCTTCCTGACTATAAACGGATGGAAGAAAAAATAGATGCAGTAATCCGTGAGAAATACGGGTTACCTCCTGTTATGAGCACGCCAGTGAAATATGCCGATCTCATTATGCTGGCAACCGAACGCCGTGATCTCGGGCTTGATGATGGCTCTTTATGGCCTGTACTGGAAGGTATCCCGGCAACAGAGATGTTCAAAGTTATTCCACTGGCACCGGGC
>NZ_JBJQJO010000115.1:0-1228 GCF_046487395.1 Escherichia sp. WS1450 | reverse complement strand
CCGCCATCCACTGCGGAGCCGTACAAATGTACGGCCAGCAACGTCGGTTCGAGATGGCGCTCGATGACGCCAACTACCTCTGATAGTTGAGTCGATACTTCGGCGATCACCACTTCCCTCATGATGTTTAACTTTGTTTTAGCCACCAATGATGCCCTCACTTTCCATGATTTTGGTGGGAATGGATTTTCTTAGCGGCAACTTACTTTCGTTGTCTATATCCATGTTAAAGGCGAAAAAGTAAACCTCTGTCTCCTTCTCAACCCACCCAACCCACCATGCGACACCAGGATTTGACTCAGTTCCCACACCAGAAAAACCAGTTTTTGAATGCACTAGATATTCAGGTGCCGCCTCCGTTACCAAAGCCTCTTTTACTATTAGCTGGTTTTCTTTAGATGCTGACAATTTATTTAAATATAGAGACTCTAGAAACTCCACTTGATTAACTGCGGAAATTCTAAGCTGGCCTTCCAACCAGAATTTGTCAATGCCACCACTGATATTCTGGTTGCCATAGGAAAATTTTTTAAGGTATTTCTGCATTCTTACTTCGCCAACTTCTCTGGCGATTTGTTGAAATACGGGAACAGCTGAAACTTGTATTGCCCCTCTTAAGGTCAAGTCTCTTTCCCATTGCTTCATGGCTCTTGGCTTTCCGTCCCATTTGAAAACCTGATGCTCATTCTTTATGACACCAGTTTCTAGGCCGATAATTGCGTTGGGGATCTTAAATGTTGATGCTGGAAGATATTCCTTTGATGCACGAGCTAAGTCATTGGTAGCGCAGGATTTACTGCTACTTTTACAAAGCACGAAGACACCATTGACGGCTTCGGCAGAGAACTCTTTGTTCCAAGACGTATTTTCTGTAATTGAACCAGCTAATGCCGTACTCGAAAGACACGCGATAATTACATATGCGGCAAATGTTTTCATGGCACCTTCTTGGTGGCTAACGTTAATTCGACCTCAGAGGCGTTTAAGTCAAAATACCTCTGACGTCTAACATGATTAATCAAAGTCTGATTTTTTAACAAAATCAGAAAGATAGACGCGAAACTTTAAAACAAAGGCGTCAACACTTCAAGTAGCGATCTTTCGCTTCGGCGAGGCCTAACGCCTGAGCTCAGCCGACCGAAACCGCGTAGCGGTTTTGGGTCGGCTGCAGCGATTTGTTGGGCGATAGCTTGCCACATTCTCTCAACGATTGGGATTTGATGTACTT
>NZ_JBJQJO010000114.1:0-1258 GCF_046487395.1 Escherichia sp. WS1450 | reverse complement strand
TGTAGTGGTCAAGTAATATTGGCCACGGTTTTACAGTAAAAACGGTATCTGTTCTCTGATTCTTCCGGCGTCAACCCACCGTTGTAATGGTGAGGCCTGACGCTATTGTAATAATTCAGGATATAACCGCTAATTTGTTGCCGGGCCTCGTCCTTGCCTACGTAACCATCCGTCGGCACCCATTCTGTTTTCAGACTGCGGAAGAAGCGTTCCATAGGACTGTTATCCCAGCAGTTTCCCCGTCGGCTGACACTTTGCTTTATCCTGTAACGCCAGAGAAGCTGTTGATATTTCAGTCCTGTATACTGACTTCCCTGGTCGCTATGGAACATGACGTCCCGCGGCTGACCACGCACCTCATACGCCATCCGCAAGGCACTGCTTATCAGTGCAGTATCGGCATTCGCTGACAGGCTCCAGCCGATAACCCTGCGGGCAAAAAGATCCATGACGACCGCCAGATAGCACCAGCGATTTCCTGCCCAGATATACGTAATATCTCCGCACCATACCCTGTCTGGCTCCGGTACAGCGAACTGACGCTCGAGCAGATTCGGCAAACACGTATGCTCCTGACAGGCATTTTTGTATTGATGTTTTCCGGGCTGACAACTGCTCAGGTTCAGGTATTTCATCAGCCGTCCGGCACGATAACGGCTCATCGGGACGCCGTTTTGGGTCAGCATTTCAGCCAGCGTGCGCGCGCCTGCAGAGCCCCGGCTCTGGTTCCATGCCCGGCGTATTTCGCTGCACAACCTGACGCGAGCCGAATTAACCGTATCGCGTCGTTTTCGCCAGTACCGGTAACTGCTACGGTGTATTCCCAGTGCGGAACAGAGGCTGACAACTGAGTGGCTGTCACTCAGTCTGGAAACTATCGTAAACCGTTCAGTGAGTCGGACATCAAGAGCGCGGTAGCCTTTTTTAATATCGTATTTTGTTCCTCCAGTCGGCGAACCTGCTTTTCCAGCTCGCGAATACGTTGCTGTTCAGGGGTAATGGGTGTTGCAGAGGGCGCAATACCTTGGCGCTCTCGCCTGAGCTGACGTACCCAGCTCTCAAGCGTGGTAGAACCGACATTCATCGCCTCACTGGCTTGTCGATACGAATAGCCCTTATCAACAATCAGCTGTGCACATTCCAGCCTGAACTCAGGGGTGAAAGTACGTTTGGTTTTCTTGTTCATTAAGTCACCTGTTTTGTGTTGAGGTGAGAATATCACCTTTAATCAGGTGGCCAAATTTACTGTGCCACTACA
>NZ_JBJQJO010000113.1:0-1258 GCF_046487395.1 Escherichia sp. WS1450 | reverse complement strand
TGTAGTGGTCAAGTAATACTGGCCACGGTTTTACAGTAAAAATGGTATCTGTTCTCTGACTCTTCCGGCGTCAGCCCTCCGTTATAATGGTGAGGCCTGACGCTATTGTAATAATTCAGAATATAACTGCTGATTTGCTGCCGGGCCACGTCTTTGCCTGTGTAGCCATCGGTTGGCACCCATTCTGTTTTCAGACTGCGGAAGAAGCGTTCCATTGGACTGTTATCCCAGCAGTTTCCCCGTCGGCTGACACTTTGCTTTATCCTGTAACGCCAGAGAAGTTGTTGATATTTCAGTCCTGTATATTGACTTCCCTGGTCGCTATGGAACATGACGTCCCGCGGCTGACCACGCACCTCATACGCCATCCGCAGGGCACTGCTTATCAGGGCAGTATCGGCATTCGCTGACAGGCTCCAGCCGATAACCCTGCGGGCAAAAAGATCCATGACGACCGCCAGATAGCACCAGCGATTTCCTGCCCAGATATACGTAATATCTCCGCACCATACCCTATCTGGCTCGGGCACAGCGAACTGGCGCTCAAGCAGATTCGGCAGACAGGTATGTTCCTGACGAGCATTTTTGTACTGATGTTTTCCGGGCTGACAACTGCTCAGGTTCAGATATTTCATCAGACGCCCGGCACGGTAACGGCTCATCGGGACGCCGTTTTGGGTCAGCATTTCAGCCAGCGTGCGCGCCCCCGCAGAGCCCCTACTTTGGTTCCACGCCCGGCGTATTTCGCTGCACAACCTGACTCGCGCCGGATTAACCGTATCGCGTCGTTTTCGCCAGTACCGGTAACTGCTGCGGTGTATTTCCAGAGCAGAACAGAGGCTGACAACTGAGTGGCTGTCACTCAGTCTGGCAACTATCGTGAACCGTTCAGCGAGTCGGACATCAAGAGCGCGGTAGCCTTTTTTAATATCGTATTTTGTTCCTCCAGGCGGCGAACCTGCTTTTCCAGTTCGCGGATACGTTGCTGGTCTGGAGTAATAGGTGTGGCAGAGGGCGCAATCCCCTGACGCTCTCGCCTGAGCTGGCGCACCCAACTCTCAAGCGTGGTAGAACCGACATTCATCGCTTCACTGGCTTGTCGATATGAGTAGCCCTTATCAACAATTAGCTGTGCACATTCCAGCCTGAATTCAGGGGTGAAAGTACGTTTGGTTTTCTTGTTCATTAAGTCACCTGTTTTGTGTTGTGGTGAGGATATCACCTTTAATCAGGTGGCCAAATTTACTGTGCCACTACA
>NZ_JBJQJO010000112.1:0-1362 GCF_046487395.1 Escherichia sp. WS1450 | reverse complement strand
CTGAAGTCATGAAACGGTATTTTTATCTGCTTCCGCTCCTGGAAACAATCCGTCGGTAAAAACTTACCGGGATGATTAATGATGTGAACCGAAGTCAACGGAGATCACCACCTCAGGAATTTTACACCTGTCTGGTCTCCTGACTGTCCTGGCATACGACATCTGCCATCCCCGGTTCCACGGTTATCACATCAACAACCTCAGTACACGACGCCTTCAGTTTCACCATACGCTCGTCTTTCGCTGGCGGGGATGCGTCGTGTGTTTCCATATGGAGCATATCTTATGAATGCTATCCCTTATTTCGACTATAGCATGGCACCCTTCTGGCCATCTTATCAGAACAAAATCGTCGGCGTTCTCAATCGTGCGCTGCGTGAACAGTCCTGCTCCCGGGTACGGCGGATCCTGCTTCGTCTGCCGTGGGAACATGACAACGCCTTCAGTTGCAGAAAGACCTGGTTAGGCATGGATTTTATCGAAACCGTCAGTGCGCTGATGAATGCAACCCCCGGACGTGATCTCTGCTGGATCCTAACCCGTCATCCTGAAAAGCCGGAATACCACGTGGTGCTGTGCGTCAGACAGGAGTATTTCGATGGCCCTGAACTGGACCGGCTGATTCTGGATGCCTGGAGCAACGTACTGGGCTTCGCGTCACCGGGTGAAGCGGCACCGTACCAGAAACAGATAACACGGGATGTGGTGCTGGACAGTCGTTCACCGGACTGCGAAGACATCCTCAAAGAGTTGATATGGGCGTTCAGTGATTTCGCCCGCGATCGTCGTGGTGTGCGCGATCCGGAAGCCCGTTACCTCGCCGGTAATCCCTGGTATCCCGTAGCAGGCCAGCTCAGAAAGCACAGTTCAGCAGATTCCCCCGCATTTGCACAACCTTCATAAATCTCACAAAGGACATTCTGACCATGTTGACCACAACAAGCCACGACAGCGTATTGCTGCGTGCCGACGATCCCCTGATCGACATGAACTACATCACCAGTTTCACCGGTATGACCGATAAATGGTTTTACAAGCTGATCAGTGAAGGTCATTTCCCTAAACCCATCAAACTGGGGCGCAGCAGCCGCTGGTACAAAAGTGAAGTGGAGCAGTGGATGCAGCAGCGAATTGAGGAATCACGAGGAGCAGCAGCATGAAACGTGTTGTAATGCCAGTACGCTGGCAATGTGCGAAATGCCGGCGCTGGTATTGTGGAAATCAGCCCTGTCCCTGGTGCTGGCGCTGACAACTCCCGCTCATCTTTCTGCTGGCACCCTCTGGCCAGCCAACTGTTTGTCATCATTTCCTGACTGATTCGTCATTCCCTTCGTCCCGCCAGTCACTGGTGTTTGTATCGTA
>NZ_JBJQJO010000111.1:0-1405 GCF_046487395.1 Escherichia sp. WS1450 | reverse complement strand
GAAAGTGGTAACTTCGGCGCGTGGCTGCAAGGATGGCAGCTGATGCTGCGGCTATATGTGAGGCAATCAGCAGTCGCTGGAATAATGGGGGTTGTCGAAAGTCATGTAAATCGACTAAAAATGCTGAAAGGCCAGATGTATGGTCGAGCCGGATTTGAACTACTCAGGCAGAGGGTCATGAGTCCACTGGCATGAAAATCTCCATCCAGGTTGCGTAAGAGCCACTTTTCATCCGTCGTTGACATTTGTATGCCGTCACTGTGGCACTTCTCGGCCCACATTGTGTAAATGGTGGCGCAGATATCTGGCTCAGGGCATCGCTGGTCTGGAAAGCTACAGCCGTCGCTCCAAGCGTTCACCATCAACGAAAACCAGCACTTGCGAAGTCGCTCTGATTCTGGAAGTTACGTTCTCAGCGAAATCTGGGGGCAAGACGTATTCAAAGCGAGTTAAAACGACTTCATTCAATCTCACTGGCAATAGTGCGTATTACCGTGAAGGGGATCGGTGAGTAACGGCGTTTTTCAAGGTAGTTGTCGCCTGATGTAATAAAGGTTGGACGTTCCCAAAAGACAGACAAAGCTGAGTTTTACGCTACCGTAGATCTTTCTGCTGATGACCTGAAGGGATTGCTAGCAGAATGGTAGCATTACTATAACAGGGAACGTCCTCATAGCGCTCACAACGGTAAAACTCCGATGGAACGCTACTTTGAACTTGCTGAGAAAACACCATACTCCGATGCCGTTCATGCAAACTATCAGCCCAATGAAGAGCATATACAGGAACAGAATTACAAGCCTGAACTTGAACTGAGAAAATTGAAACGATGTCTATGAATCACACATTTTATTACAAGGCAACAACTACCTTCAAGCTCTATGTTGAGCCTGTTTACCATTCTGTGTAATATGCATTTTCTTTAAAGTGACCGTCAGGACGGTCACTGATTACCCATTCTGAAGAGACTGTAATTAAAATTGTGTAATTGCCTGTTTTTGATATGTTCACTCCAACAACGGAGACAGGCAAACGATGGACGAAAAGAAACTTAAAGTCCTTGCGGCTGAACTGGCCAAAGGCCTTAAAACCGAAGCCGACCTCAACCAGTTTTCACGCATGTTGACAAAGCTTACCGTCGAAACGGCGCTCAATGCAGAACTGACTGACCATCTAGGTCATGAGAAAAATGCTCCTAAATCAGGCTCTAATACCCGTAATGGCTACTCGTCAAAAACGGTATTGTGCGATGATGGCGAGATCGAACTTAACACGCCGCGTGACCGTGAAAATACCTTCGAACCACAACTGGTGAAGAAAAATCAGACCCGCATTACCGGCATGGACAACCAGATCCTGGCGCTGTATGCCAGAGGGATGACTACCCGCGAAATTACCTCAGCCT
>NZ_JBJQJO010000110.1:0-1468 GCF_046487395.1 Escherichia sp. WS1450 | reverse complement strand
CAACATCTTTGTATAACCAATACGGGCAGATTTAATCAGGTTAACAGTGCGAATCAGATCGTTGCCCATACAGTTCATGATGGCGATCTGGAACGGCAGCGTTTTCCATTCGCCGTCACCGTATGAGGATTCTTTCGGCAGATAATAATACTGGTCAGCCCAT
Organism: Escherichia sp. WS1450; assembly: GCF_046487395.1. Taxonomy (NCBI): domain Bacteria; kingdom Pseudomonadati; phylum Pseudomonadota; class Gammaproteobacteria; order Enterobacterales; family Enterobacteriaceae; genus Escherichia; species Escherichia sp. WS1450. The sequence continues at coordinate 1,305 of NZ_JBJQJO010000110.1, read as the reverse complement.
TCAACTGCCGTCATCGGTACAACCCTGACCAGAGGCTGCAGCGCAACCGAAACGGCAGCCATCAGATTATTCAGTTGTTGCTCTGATATATTCATCCAGCAAATCCGGTAATTTATCCCCTGCCCGCGCACACTGATTTGCGCCCTTCGCAATAAGGGTTTTCAGATGGTCAAGATGACGTGGCGTTAAATCCGGGAACTGTCGCTGCATGGATAACGGAATAGAATCAAGCGTACTGGACAATGCCATCGCCAGCTTGCTGAGGGCGAAAACGCAGAAGTCTGAATCGATGAGCTTACCTTCGGTTACCTGATTTTTAAGTTTTTGAGCTACGGCCTGTTCTTCTGTCAGTTCAGCTCTGGCCCGAAGCAGCCTTTCCTCCAGATCGCCCCCGTCATCAGGTGTTCTATGATTGTGTTGTCGCCGCTCGCGATCTATCTCCAGTACAGTTTTAACGTCATAAAAAACTTCCCTCCCCCGACGCTCGACAGGAGGAACGCCCCATTTATCAAATGCCTGAACAGAGATACCGATGGAGGAGGCCATATCACTTTTATTCAATAAAAAGGCCATCTCCTCTCCATAAGTCATCGATAAAAAGCGATACAACAACCATGTGTTTTTACAAAACCATTTGATATCATTTAATTTTTTCACATTAATGACATCAAAGCACATCGTAAGGTTGTTGTATTTATTTTATTTTCACCTTACTTATCAATTAGATATACCAAACAATTAAACAACAACCACCCCCTCAAAAAATCTCATAAATAGCGAAAACGCGCGAGGTCGACGCCCCGTAACGGGTCCACATGCCGGAAAGGACCCGCAAAATGATAATAATTATCATCTACATGTCACAACGTGCATCTACGCCATCAAACCACGTCAAATAATAAATTATGACGCAGGTATCGTATTAATTGATCTGCATCAACTTAACGTAAAAACAACTTCAGACAATACAAATCAGCGACACAGAATACGGGGCAACCTCATGTCAACGAAGAACAAAACCCGCAGAACAACAACCCGCAACATCCGCTTTCCTAACCAAATGATTGAACAAATTAACATCGCTCTTGAGCAAAAAGGGTCCGGGAATTTCTCAGCCTGGGTCATTGAAGCCTGCCGTCGGAGACTAACGTCAGAAAAGAGAGCATATACATCAATCCAAAGAGATGATGAATAAACATCCCGGTTTCTTCCACCATCGCACCGGAAAAGCGACTATGAGGGTAACCCTGCGTCTGTCAGCACAGTAAAACCCGGTGTGCATCGTTTTTGATTATTCCCGCACAC
>NZ_JBJQJO010000109.1:0-1499 GCF_046487395.1 Escherichia sp. WS1450 | reverse complement strand
AGTGCGGAATCACAGGGATCGCCACATGTCATCCAGGTGGTGTTGGTGGCAGCTGGCATGTTGACCTGCCAGTAATACCGCCATTCCGGCGCATTCACCGCGTCAGTACAGACCGATGAGCAGGTGAACGTGCTTTTGTCGTATCGCGTGATGGTGGCATCTGGTCTGCCCAGGGCAGCAAGCTGTGCAAGGTAAAAATCCTCATTGATGCCGCCCGCCAGATTAACCTTCGCATCCAGCCGTTGCTGACGCTGGCGAAGGGTCTGCGTTCCCGCCGGAATACATTCATCCGGCAGGCCGCACAGACGCTCCCAGCGGTTTATCAGTTCAGTGGTGGTGCGCGGATCCAGCTCCCGCATCAGGGCATCCGCACGCTGATGAACGCGGGTTAATGACGGTGCCGCACCGGCAATCGCCGGATCGCTGGCTGACCACGCCGGACCGGAGGGCAACAGTGCCGACAACAGACGGATGTAATCATCGTTTGTCACGTCCATGAAATCGTCCCCAGTACCGCCAGTTCATTTTTTGCAATGGAGATATTGTCTGCCGGTGCAAGCAACTGATGGCTGTATTCCCCGTTCGCACCGGAAATCGCTTCACTGATACGCGACACCTTCAGTTCTCCCTGCGGATAACCATCACGCAGCAGGAACGAACGCAACTCGGCGGTGATGGCAGCCCGTATTTCCGGTGTGTCCGGCGTCACGCGGATATGAAAATCCACTTTATGCGCCACCGGCCTGAATACATACAAATCAGAGCCTGCCACCGGGGCCAGTGGCTCGATATGTTGTCTTGCCGCCGTTTCCGTTGACTCTTCCGGAATGGGATTAATCAGGTCGCTGCTGGCAATCATCACACCGACAGTCCCCGTTCCCATCCAGTGTCGGTATGTCCATGCGCGGGTAATGCCGGGCACTTCTTTAGCCCAGACGACATAGTCCCCGTCAGCCCCGCCCTGCGGCGTCCAGTAATACCGCTCAATGACGCGGGCGCGCCACGTTTCCAGCTCTTCAGTATCAAATCCGCCTGTAAGGGTGTCAGCCACACCGGAAGACGGCAGACCATTCACCGGCGTGACCAGGATTAATGCCGTACCGTCGTCAGCGTTACCGACCGCACCTGCACTTGAGCAGGCGATCGGCACGCGCAGGACACCACCGGCGCTGGTTGCATCGGCAGTTGCCGTGTACTGAACCAGGTCATCGCGCTGAATCACGCTCCCGGCGGTCACCTTCAGGCCATCGCTGACACCTTCCCAGCGCATATACCCGCTGGCAGCCGTGGCCCCCTTGCGCGGACACCGTTTCATCGCAGCATGTCGCGCCAGCCAGGACTCATCGCACAGGTCAGGCAGCATGTTCATTGCCAGATAATCGATGTAACCGTAAACCGTATGCAGCGCCGCCGCATACACCTTTGCCCGCACGTCTTCATCCATGCGCCGGAGCGTGTCGCTGACGTCCAGCCTGGCGAATAAATCGTTACGGAGCATA
>NZ_JBJQJO010000108.1:0-1647 GCF_046487395.1 Escherichia sp. WS1450 | reverse complement strand
AACGCATTTCCGGTTGCGTCACCACAATGCTGAAGGGCTTCGGTAAACCCTCATTCATTTCATCCATCAGGCCGCGTCTTCTCCGTGAGACGCGGCTTTTTCATTGATTACGTCATTCAGTCTTAACCACTGATAAGGAGCAAAGTATGCGATTAGCCAGTCGTTTTGGTTATGCGAACCAGATACGCCGTGACCGTCCGCTGACCCGTGAAGAGCTGATGCACCATGTGCCCGGGATTTTCGGGGAAGATAAACACACCTCCCGGAGCCGGAACTATACATACATCCCCACCATCACCGTGCTGGAAAGCCTGCAGCGGGAAGGCTTTCAGCCATTCTTCGCCTGCCAGACCCGCGTACGTGACCCGGGCCGCCGGGGGTATACCAAACACATGCTGCGTCTGCGCCGTGACGGGGAGATAAACGGACAACATGTCCCTGAAATCATCCTGCTGAACTCCCATGACGGTACCTCCAGCTACCAGATGCTGCCGGGTTACTTCAGGTTCGTCTGCCAGAACGGATGCGTCTGCGGTCAGTCTCTGGGGGAAGTGCGTGTTCCGCACCGGGGAAATGTGGTGGACAGAGTCATTGAAGGGGCTTACGAGGTGGTGGGCGTGTTTGACCGGATAGAGGAGAAGCGTGATGCCATGCAGTCGCTGGTCCTGCCGCCACCGGCACGCCAGGCGCTGGCACAGGCGGCACTGACTTACCGTTATGGTGACGAACATCAGCCCGTCACCACCGCCGACATTCTGACACCACGACGCCGGGAGGATTACGGTAAGGACCTGTGGAGTGCTTATCAGACCATCCAGGAGAATATGCTGAAAGGCGGGATTTCCGGTCGCAGTGCAAAAGGAAAACGTATCCATACCCGGGCCATTCACAGCATTGATACCGATATAAAACTCAACCGCGCATTGTGGGTGATGGCAGAAACGCTGCTGGAGAGCATGCGCTGATGCCGTTTCCCTGAGTGAGGGAATCATTCAGCTTTCGTTCCTGAAAAACACACATTTATTTGTTATTTAAGGCGTTATCTCATGAAAACCGTTTCTCAGAATACCCCCACAATTTATTCAGCTACAACACCAGAGAATAATCCGCCTCAGTTGGTTGCCAGCCTCGTCCCTGATGAACAGCGCATCAGCTTCTGGCCGCAGCATTTTGGCCTCATTCCACAGTGGGTGACCCTGGAGCCCCGTGTCTTCGGCTGGATGGACCGTCTGTGCGAAGACTACTGCGGTGGTATCTGGAATCTGTACACCCTGAACAACGGCGGGGCATTTATGGCCCCCGAACCGGATGATGATGATGACGAAACATGGGTACTGTTCAATGCCATGAACGGTAACCGCGCTGAAATGAGCCCGGAAGCCGCCGGCATTGCTGCCTGTCTGATGACGTACAGTCATCACGCCTGCCGTACGGAGTGTTATGCCATGACGGTTCATTATTACCGTCTGCGGGATTACGCCCTGCAGCATCCGGAATGCAGCGCCATTATGCGCATCATTGACTGAAAGGGGGCCGGAACAATGCAACAGATTTCCTTTCTGCCCGGAGAAATGACAACCAGAGAGCGCAGCCTCATTCAGCGGGCCCTGAAAGCCCTGGACCGCCATCTTCATGAACCCGGCGTGG
>NZ_JBJQJO010000107.1:0-1678 GCF_046487395.1 Escherichia sp. WS1450 | reverse complement strand
TGAAGAATCCTCCCTGACCACGATATCTCCCACATACGAAGGACGGTAACCTTCTGTATTGAGTGTCACCCTGTATATTCCTGGCTCCACATCCATACTGTAACTCCCCGTCTCTTCCGGCATGCCATAAGCCACTGTCGTGGCGATGACTGTCTCACTGGTTCTCTTCGCTTTCAGCTCAATAATGCATCCCGGTACCGGTTTTCCGGTTCCGTCCCTCAGCACGCCTGAAATTTTTACAGCCGCCATACTCGCTCCATAAAAAATAATCCCGCAAAATTGCGGGCTGTCATAACACTGTGTTACCTGGCTAATCAGAATTTATAACCAACACCCACGATGAACCCGTCAGTGCGCCAGTCGCCACTGCCGGAGCCTTCATAAGCGACATCAACGGCCACGGATTCGGTCGGGTTAAACTGCACGCCAGCCCCCCACGCCAGAGACGTGTTGCTGTGGCGACCGTCATCACTTCCGGTCAGCACATCGTGCGTTTTCCCCTTGTTGTCAGTTACGCGGAGATAATCCCCGGAGAAAGTCGACACACGGCTGTAAGCCACACCCGCCATCGCATACGCGCTGAACCATTCATTCACGCGTACAGACGGCCCCGCCATCACGCTGAACCAGCGGTTACGCACGGAATCTTCATGCCAGCGGGTATCGCTGTAATGCGTTTTTTGCTCATCTTTGGCATTGGCATAACTGAATGACGTCACCAGCCCCAGCGTGTCCGTAAATTCATAACGGTATTTCACGTTAATGCCCTTCAGGTCATCGTTGCCGGGCATATCAGTATGGGTCTGAAGATACCCGGCGCTTAGTGTGGACTGATGCTCTGCTGCGCTCGCTGGCGTACCAGCGGCGACCAGCCAGACTACTGTGGACAGAATAACAGCACATAATTTACGCATCATTACCTCTCGCTTTTCTGCAATAAAAAAGGCGCCATTTCTGGCGCCCGTATCTGGGTTATAAAATTCAGCTAATCGTGATGCCTGCAGTGGCTTTCTTCATCACAACAACCAGCAAATCGCTGATACTTGCTGTGGGATACCAGCCATTTACCCACCATGCTGATACAGAAAACTCCAGTGTCATTACGCCACTGCCTGCAGGCATATCAATAACACCCGTGTAAATCAGAGTATTATCCAGAGCCGTTCGGTTATAAATTTCAGCCCCGTTTTTCTTCACTATCAGGCGGCATGACGAATAAGTATCGCTATTCTCCCGTTCATGTCTGGCACCGCTGAAAGCCACCGCTGGAATAACAATTTGCCGGTCAAACGGCTGATCGTCATAAACCCTGACGGTAATGGTCCCTGATGGCCACCGCTCCGGTGCACGGGAGTCCCGGGGGAAAGCTTTGCCCACTGTTTTAACGAGATCGCCTTCAATCTGGTTCGCGGACAGTTTTCCCAGAACCCGACAGTTCTCGTTAATCGTGACGTTGTTGAGCGTCCCGGAGTTCGCATTCACGCTACCGCTGATATCGGCATTTTTCGCCGTCAGCCGCCCGTCCGGTGTCAGGGAAAATGCCGGAGGATTGCCGGATGACGTGATGCTCACCGCAAACAGTCGCTTCATGAAAACATCATTCATGAACAGCTGATCACCCTGAGCCACAAACAAAGGTGTTGTATTGCCATTTTCCGGGTTAATCATCGCAATACGA
>NZ_JBJQJO010000106.1:0-1710 GCF_046487395.1 Escherichia sp. WS1450 | reverse complement strand
TTCTCTCATCCGCCAAAACATCTTCGGCGTTGTAAGGTTAAGCCTCACGGTTCATTAGTACCGGTTAGCTCAACGCATCGCTGCGCTTACACACCCGGCCTATCAACGTCGTCGTCTTCAACGTTCCTTCAGGACTCTCAAGGAGTCAGGGAGAACTCATCTCGGGGCAAGTTTCGTGCTTAGATGCTTTCAGCACTTATCTCTTCCGCATTTAGCTACCGGGCAGTGCCATTGGCATGACAACCCGAACACCAGTGATGCGTCCACTCCGGTCCTCTCGTACTAGGAGCAGCCCCCCTCAGTTCTCCAGCGCCCACGGCAGATAGGGACCGAACTGTCTCACGACGTTCTAAACCCAGCTCGCGTACCACTTTAAATGGCGAACAGCCATACCCTTGGGACCTACTTCAGCCCCAGGATGTGATGAGCCGACATCGAGGTGCCAAACACCGCCGTCGATATGAACTCTTGGGCGGTATCAGCCTGTTATCCCCGGAGTACCTTTTATCCGTTGAGCGATGGCCCTTCCATTCAGAACCACCGGATCACTATGACCTGCTTTCGCACCTGCTCGCGCCGTCACGCTCGCAGTCAAGCTGGCTTATGCCATTGCACTAACCTCCTGATGTCCGACCAGGATTAGCCAACCTTCGTGCTCCTCCGTTACTCTTTAGGAGGAGACCGCCCCAGTCAAACTACCCACCAGACACTGTCCGCAACCCCGATCAGGGGCCAACGTTAGAACATCAAACATTAAAGGGTGGTATTTCAAGGTCGGCTCCATGCAGACTGGCGTCCACACTTCAAAGCCTCCCACCTATCCTACACATCAAGGCTCAATGTTCAGTGTCAAGCTATAGTAAAGGTTCACGGGGTCTTTCCGTCTTGCCGCGGGTACACTGCATCTTCACAGCGAGTTCAATTTCACTGAGTCTCGGGTGGAGACAGCCTGGCCATCATTACGCCATTCGTGCAGGTCGGAACTTACCCGACAAGGAATTTCGCTACCTTAGGACCGTTATAGTTACGGCCGCCGTTTACCGGGGCTTCGATCAAGAGCTTCGCGTTACCGCTAACCCCATCAATTAACCTTCCGGCACCGGGCAGGCGTCACACCGTATACGTCCACTTTCGTGTTTGCACAGTGCTGTGTTTTTAATAAACAGTTGCAGCCAGCTGGTATCTTCGACTGATTTCAGCTCCATCCGCAAGGGACTTCACCTACGTATCAGCGTGCCTTCTCCCGAAGTTACGGCACCATTTTGCCTAGTTCCTTCACCCGAGTTCTCTCAAGCGCCTTGGTATTCTCTACCTGACCACCTGTGTCGGTTTGGGGTACGATTTGATGTTACCTGATGCTTAGAGGCTTTTCCTGGAAGCAGGGCATTTGTTGCTTCAGCACCGTAGTGCCTCGTCATCACGCCTCAGCCTTGATTTTCCGGATTTGCCTGGAAAACCAGCCTACACGCTTAAACCGGGACAACCGTCGCCCGGCCAACATAGCCTTCTCCGTCCCCCCTTCGCAGTAACACCAAGTACAGGAATATTAACCTGTTTCCCATCGACTACGCCTTTCGGCCTCGCCTTAGGGGTCGACTCACCCTGCCCCGATTAACGTTGGACAGGAACCCTTGGTCTTCCGGCGAGCGGGCTTTTCACCCGCTTTATCGTTACTTATGTCAGCATTCGCACTTCTGATACCTCCAGCAT
>NZ_JBJQJO010000105.1:0-1742 GCF_046487395.1 Escherichia sp. WS1450 | reverse complement strand
TATTATGGTGATCCCCTGGGCGAAATGCGCCTGGTAAGCAGAGTTTTTGAAATGTAAGGCCTTTGAATAAGACAAAAGGCTGCCTCATCGCTAACTTTGCAACAGTGCCCAAGGAAGTGTATGAAAAATGTCTGGTATAATAAAGATATCATCTTGAAAATCGAGTGTTGCTCTGTGGATAACTTGCAGGGTTTAATAAGTATCTTTACTCAAAAGTTGCAATCAATAATTTATTGAAAAAGATTGAAAGGTGGTGGTAAATAATGTTACAATGTGGGAGTATCAGTTTAAATTCTTCGTGAAATAGTGTTCTTTTAAGCTAATAAAAAATGCACGTGGAATTTAGGTCAAAGAAAAGTAAAGAAAAATTTATTTATGGAGGTAAAAAAGGATGAGTCAAGTTGTTGATTTTTTAAATGAAGCAAAAACTTTTTATTTTGCAACCGTTGAAGGAGACCAGCCAAGGGTCAGACCGTTTAATGCAGCCATGGAGAGGAATGGCAAGGTCTATCTTGGTACAACCAATCAGAAAAAAGTTTATCAGCAGTTATTGGCAAATTCAAAGGTGGAAGTCTCAGGTATGGCAAAAGGAAAATGGATTCGGCTCACCGGCGAAGCCGTAATTGATGATACCGTGGAAGCAAGGGAAGCAATGCTTGAAGCAAATCCGTTTTTGAGAGATTGGTATAGCGCTGATGATGGGAAATTCACCGTATTTTATTTGAAAAACATGCAGGCAGTTTTATATTCCTTTACAGGAGATCCGGAGATATTAGATAATTAATCAAAACATGCAGCCCAAGTGTAGAATGAACTGACCCCCATAAGTTAGACCAAAAATCTAACTTATGGGAGGTCATTTTTTATGGCAAAATACAGTTATGAATTTAAGTTACAAGTTGTTCAAGCATATTTAGATTTTTATTTTGTCCGTTTTGTCTAGCTTACCGAAAGCCAGACTCAGCAAGAATAAAATTTTTATTGTCTTTCGGTTTTCTAGTGTAACGGACAAAACCACTCAAAATAAAAAAGATACAAGAGAGGTCTCTCGTATCTTTTATTCAGCAATCGCGCCCGATTGCTGAACAGATTAATAATAGATTTTAGCTTTTTATTTGTTGAAAAAAGCTAATCAAATTGTTGTCGGGATCAATTACTGCAAAGTCTCGTTCATCCCACCACTGATCTTTTAATGATGTATTGGGGTGCAAAATGCCCAAAGGCTTAATATGTTGATATAATTCATCAATTCCCTCTACTTCAATGCGGCAACTAGCAGTACCAGCAATAAACGACTCCGCACCTGTACAAACCGGTGAATCATTACTACGAGAGCGCCAGCCTTCATCACTTGCCTCCCATAGATGAATCCGAACCTCATTACACATTAGAACTGCGAATCCATCTTCATGGTGAACCAAAGTGAAACCTAGTTTATCGCAATAAAAACCTATACTCTTTTTAATATCCCCGACTGGCAATGCCGGGATAGACTATTATTCTCCCCGGAGCCACTACGCTGACCCGGTTGATTTCAGAGGTAAGGGAAAAGGCGACGTTGCGCCTGTGGAACAAACTGGCACTGATACCGTCAGCCGAACAGCGTTCACAGCTGGAGATGCTGCTGGGGCGGCACTGTTGCAAAGTTAGCGATGAGGCAGCCTTTTGTCTTATTCAAAGGCCTTACATTTCAAAAACTCTGCTTACCAGGCGCATTTCGCCCAGGGGATCACCATAATAAA
>NZ_JBJQJO010000104.1:0-1747 GCF_046487395.1 Escherichia sp. WS1450 | reverse complement strand
GCCCGGTGCCAGTGGAATAACTTTGAACATCTCTGTTGCCGGGATACCTTCCAGTACAGGCCATAAAGAGCCATCATCAAGCCCGAGATCACGGCGTTCGGTTGCCAGCATGATTAGATCGGCATATTTCACAGGCGTGCTCATAACCGGGGGCAACTCGTATTTCTCACGGATTACTGCATCTATTTTTTCTTCCATCCGTTTATAGTCAGGAAGAAGGCGTTTCAGTGGCGCCGGGATGTCCTGGCAATACGCTTCTGTTGCATCATGCATTAACGCTTCAAAAGCAAATTCCTGCGGTACCAGCTGGCTGCAAAGCACCGCATGTTGGGCAACGCTGTAGAAATGTGAAAGATGTCCTGCAAAGCGACAGATATTTGAAAGAGAAACCGCGATATCGTTAATAACGATGTCGTCTTTATTTATCCTGTCATAATAAAAATGCTTCCCGGAAAAAGTTTTAATAAATGACATTTTGTTCTCCACGTATATGCGCTGCACCGCGCTGAATTCTGGTAAAAGGAAGCCCTCACCATCCGGCGATTATTGAGTCAATTACGTTTCCATAAATGCCCCCGCAGGGGCATTTGCAGTAATGAAATCAGGCGGTGAAAGTACCAATAAAGGTTTCTACTTTGCTGTCCTTGAATTTCTCAACAAGCAGATCACGAAATTCGTTAGCCATTTCTTCCTGCACCGCCTCCAGCTGAATAATGCGCAGAACCAGTACAGGACGATCGCCAGTGATAATACTGAGGCGTAATTTAAACGGACGTTCTTTCAGACCTTCAAACGGAACGCATTTAAATTCAAATGCCACTGGCATAATGTCTTTGGTCTTCGCTTCGTCAGACTCCATCAGGGAGCGTTTGCCGCTGAAGTCATTATCTTCAAAATCAGCGGTATGGTTTGCTTCAATCGTGATTTTACGGACAGCCGCAGCCGCTTTTGTTGCCTGAATAGCGTCACCATTAGCATCAAAGCCCACAAGATAGTCGGCCCAGTCTTCAATCCATTCTGCCAGTGACTTCTGGGAGTTACGCTCGCCGTTAACAGACAACAGAGCAGAGAACGGTGCTGTCTTTTTCAGTTTGAGTGTGGCGGTGTTATCTGCGTGACCTGGTTCATCAATAGTACCCAGGTTAAGCACACTGACGGCACGCATATTATCAGCATCGATAAAGCAGCGGGTGCCTTCATCTGCAAGATCTTTAGAATAACGGGTAAAGTCATCGATGCTGGCAGTGGAAAGCGCACCACGGAAACGGAAGCGATTTAAATTAAATTTTTCCAGATCATGAATGCGGAAATTCTCAGGCAATGCCACAGCATCGGCACCAATCTTACTGATAATTTCATTAACACTCTGAGCAGAAATAAGGGCATGGATTTGATTAATTGCGGTTGCGTCTAAGTTCTGAGACATAATAAGTCCTCACTATATAAAGATATTCAGTGATGAGATAAATAATCAGTTAATTAAAAACGATATTAACGACCTGCTGCGCGGAGTTTTCCGTCAGGTTCACCGGCAAGAGTCAGTAACTGTCCCTGGTCTTCCTGCAGAATAGTCAGGCGACCACCGCGATTGACATACATCGGCGTTTCGGTGGTGTCTTCTTCGGAAATTTTCCCGCGGTTAGTCGGGCGAACATATGAGAGTTTGTGTTTGATTTTCACACGGTTCTCATCAAATGGTTCGATTTCCAGGTTGAGTGAGACCTTACCTTTGGTTTTCGTGTTCATC
>NZ_JBJQJO010000103.1:0-1790 GCF_046487395.1 Escherichia sp. WS1450 | reverse complement strand
ACCAATTTTCTGAAATGTGCTCTCCGAATTTGGACAAATAGAAAAAGGCCATTTCCATTCAGGGTCTGATGGAAATACTTCAGCCTGTTCCAAAGCACGGCGTAAAGAGAACACAACTCCAGCCATAATCTGATGTTTCCCATTGGTCCAGCTATCGCCGCTCTGATCTACAGGGGCGGCTATGTCGTATGACCAAACGACTTCACAGTTATTGTTTAAAATCTGGACTTTCATTTCATACACCTGCTTTAACATGAGTGCCTAGTGGCACAACATGACTCAACGAATCATCCTGGACTTCATATGCCCCAGGCGGCTACTTCGTGGGCGTCCTGCCTGTTCGTTGTTTCGCTTGGGCACATTATGTATCTCAAAGGTACATTGTCAAGTATAAAAAAACCTGCCGAAGCAGGTTCATAAACATTGATTAGGCTTTGATTTTGTATCTTCTTGGTTTTCCTGAGAAAATCACTGTACCAATTATAGAGCAATTACCGTTGATCTTAATGTAAGGCTCAGGCCAGTTTGGGTTTAACGCTTTGAGATAACGCTGTGTCCCATCTTCTATCAACCTTTTGAAGGTGGTTTCACCTGTATCGTGCATCAATGCAATAACGTCGTCACCGTGGCAGGCAGGTACTTCAGGATCGACAAAAATCATGTCTCCCGGGCGGTACTCATCAATCATTGAATCACCTATCACCCGCAAGATATAAGTCATTTCCCCACAGGGTACAGGGCAGGGATACGTTTCTGCTGTGCTCAAATCAACCTCAGAATATCCAACTTCTTTCCATGCTCCGGCCTGTACCCATGATATGACAGGGACTAATGTGATTTGTTTATTAGTGATTGAAACATCAGGTTTTTTTGTGATGTTCGTTGTCTGGTGTTCTTGATCGAGCCATCCGACAGGCAGGTCGAAACATTTTTCGATGTGTCGTGCCATGCTGTCACCGATATTTTTAGTAGCACCATCTCCCATAAACCTGCTGGTCTGGGTTGGCTCGCGATCAATCATAGTGGCAAAGGAAGAATTCCCGCCAACACCATCTCTCAGTTTTCTGGCGTTAGACCGCCGGATGTCATGGATTGTTTTCATAACGAAATTAAAACCCTTGTACCGTTAAGGTACAAGTATCTTGAAGGTTCATTTCAATCATGTAATATGTACACCGGAGGTACATATTGTATGAAAGCGTATTGGGACTCTTTAACCAAAGAACAGCAGGGCGAGTTGGCCGGAAAAGTTGGCTCAACACCTGGCTACTTACGGCTGGTTTTCAATGGCTATAAAAAAGCCAGTTTTGTGCTGGCTAAAAAACTTGAGCAATGCACGTCAGGTGCAATTACGAAATCTGACTTAAGACCGGATATCTATCCGAAAGATTAGCAGAACACTTTCAATTTTTAACCACAGAACGATGAGGCTAATCGTGGGTAAGCATCACTGGAAAATAGAAAAACAGCCTGAGTGGTACGTGAAAGCTGTCAGAAAAACTATCGCGGCGTTGCCGGGTGGTTACGCTGAAGCGGCTGACTGGCTCGATGTAACAGAAAACGCTTTATTCAACCGCCTTCGTGCAGATGGCGATCAGATTTTCCCGCTGGGATGGGCAATGGTTTTACAGCGTGCTGGTGGCACTCACTTCATTGCTGATGCTGTGGCGCAGTCTGCAAATGGCGTCTTTGTGTCTCTTCCTGACGTCGAGGATGTGGACAACGCCGATATTAACCAGCGTCTGCTGGAAGTCATTGAACAGATCGGCAGTTATTCAAAACAGATTCGT
>NZ_JBJQJO010000102.1:0-1791 GCF_046487395.1 Escherichia sp. WS1450 | reverse complement strand
TATGCTCCGTAACGATTTATTCGCCAGGCTGGACGTCAGCGACACGCTCCGGCGCATGGATGAAGACGTGCGGGCAAAGGTGTATGCGGCGGCGCTGCATACGGTTTACGGGTACATCGATTATCTGGCAATGAATATGCTGCCTGACCTGTGCGATGAGTCCTGGCTGGCGCGACATGCTGCGCTGAAACGGTGTCCGCGCAAGGGGGCCACGGCTGCCAGCGGGTATATGCGCTGGGAAGGTGTCAGCGATGGCCTGAAGGTGACTGCCGGGAGCGTGATTCAGCGCGATGACCTGGTTCAGTACACGGCAACTGCCGATGCAACCAGCTCCGGTGGTGTCCTGCGCGTGCCGATCGCCTGCTCAAGTGCAGGCGCGGTCGGTAACGCTGACGACGGTACGTCATTAATCCTGGTCACGCCGGTGAATGGTCTGCCGTCTTCCGGCGTGGCAGATACCCTGACAGGTGGATTTGATACTGAAGAGCTGGAAACGTGGCGCGCCCGCGTCATTGAGCGGTATTACTGGACGCCTCAGGGCGGGGCTGACGGGGACTATGTCGTCTGGGCTAAAGAAGTGCCCGGCATTACCCGCGCATGGACATACCGTCACTGGATGGGAACGGGAACTGTCGGTGTGATGATTGCCAGCAGTGACCTGATTAATCCCATTCCGGAAGAATCAACGGAAACGGCGGCAAGACAACATATCGAGCCACTGGCCCCGGTGGCAGGCTCTGATTTGTATGTGTTCAGGCCGGTGGCACATACGGTGGATTTTCATATCCGCGTGACGCCGGACACACCGGAAATACGGGCTGCCATCACCGCGGAGTTGCGTTCGTTCCTGCTGCGTGATGGTTATCCGCAGGGAGAACTGAAGGTATCGCGTATCAGTGAGGCGATTTCCGGTGCGAACGGGGAATACAGCCATCAGTTGCTTGCACCGGCAGACAATATCTCCATTGCAAAAAATGAACTGGCGGTTCTGGGGACGATTTCATGGACGTGACAAACGATGATTACATCCGTCTGTTGTCGGCACTGTTGCCCCCCGGTCCGGCGTGGTCAGCCAGCGATCCGGCGATTGCCGGTGCGGCACCGTCATTAACCCGTGTTCATCAGCGTGCGGATGCCCTGATGCGGGAGCTGGATCCGCGCACCACCACTGAACTGATAAACCGCTGGGAGCGTCTGTGCGGTCTGCCGGATGAATGTATTCCCGCAGGGACACAGACCCTTCGTCAGCGTCAGCAACGGCTGGATGCGAAGGTTAACCTGGCGGGCAGCATCAACGAGAATTTTTATCTTGCACAGCTTGCTGCCCTGGGCAGACCAGATGCCAACATCACGCGATACGACAAAAGCACGTTCACCTGCTCATCGGCCTGTACTGACGCGGTGAATGCGCCGGAATGGCGGTATTACTGGCAGGTCAACATGCCAGCTGCCACCAACACCACCTGGATGACATGTGGCGATCCCTGTGATTCCGCACTGCGTATCTGGGGCGACACCGTTGTCGAGTGTGTGCTTAACAAACTCTGCCCGTCGCATACCTACGTAATTTTTAAATATCCGGAGTAATCCATGCATCGTATAGACACGAAAACCGCGCAGAAGGATAAGTTCGGCGCGGGTAAGAACGGTTTTACCCGTGGTAACCCCCAGACCGGCACACCTGCCACCGATCTGGATGATGACTACTTTGACATGTTGCAGGAAGAACTTTGTAGCGTGGTGGAGGCCTCCGGTGCCAGCCTGGAGAAGGAGCGGCACGACCAGTTGCTT
>NZ_JBJQJO010000101.1:0-1792 GCF_046487395.1 Escherichia sp. WS1450 | reverse complement strand
CTTAAAGGGGAGCCCGCAGAATTCGGAAAAAATCGTACGCTAAGGTTTTCCGGGCATCCGTAAGGGCCGAAACTTCCCGTCTTCCAGTCTGCGGCTCTGCCGCCAGACGTAATCGCCGGTTAGGTTGATGTGCTCCCAGCCCAGCGGCGACAGGAATTGCAGCAGCTCGCCGTCCACCGGCTTGCCGGCCTCGACCAACCCCTGGGTGGCGCGTTCCAGGTACACCGTGTTCCACAGCACGATAGCCGCCGTCACCAGGTTGAGGCCGCTGGCCCGGTAGCGCTGCTGCTCGAAGCTCCGATCCCTGATTTCCCCAAGGCGGTTGAAGAACACCGCCCTGGCCAGCGAGTTGCGCGCCTCACCTTTGTTCAGGCCGGCATGCACGCGGCGGCGCAGTTCAACACTTTGCAGCCAGTCCAGGATGAACAGCGTGCGCTCGATCCGGCCCAGCTCGCGCAGGGCCACGGCCAGTCCGTTCTGGCGCGGGTAGCTGCCGAGCTTGCGCAGCATCAGCGAGGCGGTGACGGTGCCCTGCTTGATCGAGCTGGCCAGGCGCAGGATGTCGTCCCAGTGGGCACGCACGTGCTTGATGTTCAGGGTGCCGCCGATCAGCGGGCGCAACGTCGGGTAGGCTTGCACGCCCTGCGGCACGTACAGCTTGGTTTCGCCGAGGTCGCGGATGCGCGGCGCGAAGCGGAAGCCTAGCAGGTGCATCAGGGCAAAGACGTGATCGGTGAAGCCGGCCGTGTCGGTGTAGTGCTCCTCGATCCGCAGGTCGGACTCGTGGTACAGCAGGCCGTCGAGCACATAGGTGGAATCGCGGACGCCGACATTCACCACGCGGGTGCTGAACGGCGCGTACTGGTCGGAGATATGGGTATAGAACAGCCGTCCCGGCTCGCTACCGTACTTCGGGTTGACGTGCCCGGTGCTCTCGCCCCGGCCACCCGCGCGGAAGCGCTGGCCATCGGAGGATGAGGTCGTGCCGTCGCCCCAGTGGGCGGCAAAGGCGTGGCGATACTGGTGGTTGACCAGCTCGGCCAAGGCCGCCGAATAGGTTTCGTCGCGGATGTGCCAGGCTTGCAGCCAGGACAGCTTGGCGTAGGTCAGGCCGGGGCTCGACTCGGCCATCTTGGTCAGCCCGAGGTTGATCGCATCACCGAGGATTGCGGACAGCAGCAACGTCCTGTCTTTGGCCTCGGCCCCGTCCTTCAAGTGGGTGAAGTGGCGGCTGAAGCCCGTCCAGTCGTCCACGTCCATCAGCAGTTCGGTGATCTTGATGCGCGGCAGTAACTGGCTGGTTTGGTCGATCAGCGCCTGCGCCCGATCCGGCACCGCCGCATCCAGCGGGGTGATTTTCAGCCCTGACTCGGTGAGGATGGCATCGGGCAGCTCGTTGTCCTTGGCCAGGCGGGTGACGGTGGCCAACTGCTCGTCCAGCAGCTGCAAACGCTCTTCCAGGTACTGGTCGCTGTTCGGGTTGATCGCCAGGGGCAGGGCCTGCTCGCGCTTGAGTGCGGCGAACTTCTCGGCCGGCAGCAGGTAGTCGTCGAAGTCGCGGAACTGCCGCGAGCCCTTGACCCAGATGTCGCCGGAGCGCAGGGCGTTCTTCAGCTCGGACAGGGCGCAGATTTCGTAGAATTTCCGGTCGAGGCCTTCCGGGGTGATCACCAGCGGCTTCCAGCGCGGCTTGATGAAGGCCGTGGGTGCATCGGCCGGCACCTTGCGCAGGTTGTCGGCGTTCATCTCACGCAGGGTCTGCACGGCTGCCAGCACGCCTTGCGCGGCCGGC
>NZ_JBJQJO010000100.1:0-1859 GCF_046487395.1 Escherichia sp. WS1450 | reverse complement strand
AGCCCCACTGTCTGATGGCTGATAATAATCACCCTGATCGGTCACTCGTCCCAGTCGGTTCAGATCACCATTCAGCAGTTGTCCACGGGCTGACTCTCCTCTTGGTCCCTGAGGACCTTCCGGACCACGTGCACCTGTTTCGCCCTTTGCTCCCTGTGGACCTGTCGGCCCGCGTTCACCTGTTTCACCTTTTGGTCCCTGTGGACCTGCCGGACCGCGTTCACCTGTTTCACCTTTTGGTCCCTGTGGTCCTGCCGGGCCGCGTTCACCTGTTTCACCTTTTGGTCCCTGTGGACCTCCCGGATCTCCTTTATCCCCCTTAGGGCCTTTTTCTCCTCGCTCACCCTTTTCTCCCTTCAGACCCTGAGGGCCTTCCGGACCACGTGCACCTGTTTCGCCCTTTGCTCCCTGTGGACCTGCCGGGCCGCGTTCACCTGTTTCACCTTTTGGTCCCTGTGGACCTGCCGGGCCGCGTGCACCTGTTTCACCCTTTGGTCCCTGAGGACCTGCCGGGCCGCGTTCACCTGTATCGCCCTTTAGTCCCTGTGGACCTGCCGGACCGCGTTCACCTGTTTCACCTTTTGGTCCCTGTGGTCCTGCCGGGCCACGTGCTCCTGTTTCACCTTTTGGCCCCTGTGGCCCGGTAATGCCTCTTTCACCACGAGCGCCGGTATCCCCTTTCTCTCCTCGTGGTCCCCGGGCAGATGCTGCTCGTTTCCGGGCTTCCTCCGCCTCAGATGCCGCGGACTCTGCTCTGTGCAGTATGGACTGCACCACAGCCTCCAGCTCTGACAACGCCTTCGGATAATAAGGAGCATCTTCCATCTCCATCAGAAATTTATTCAGTGTTCCCGGTGAAGAATCCTCCCTGACCACGATATCTCCCACATACGAAGGACGGTAACCTTCTGTATTGAGTGTCACCCTGTATATTCCTGGCTCCACATCCATACTGTAACTCCCCGTATCTTCCGGCATGCCATAAGCCACTGTCGTGGCGATGACTGTCTCGCTGGTTCTCTTCGCTTTCAGCTCAATAATGCATCCCGGTACCGGTTTTCCGGTTCCGTCCCTCAGCACGCCTGAAATTTTTACAGCCGCCATACTCGCTCCACAAATAAAAAAGGCGCCATTTCTGGCGCCCGTATCTGGGTTATAAAATTCAGCTAATCGTGATGCCTGCAGTGGCTTTCTTCATCACAACAACCAGCAAATCGCTGATACTTGCTGAGGGATACCAGCCATTTACCCACCATGCTGATACCGAAAACTCCAGTGTCATTACGCCACTGCCTGCAGGCATATCAATAACACCCGTGTATATCAGCGTATTATCCAGAGCCGTTCGGTTATAAATTTCAGCCCCGTTTTTCTTCACTATCAGGCGGCATGACGAATAAGGCTCCTTATCCTTCCGCGGATGTCTGGCCCCCCTGAAAGCCACCGCTGGAATAACAATTTGCCGGTCAAACGGCTGATCGTCATAAACCCTGACGGTAATGGTCCCTGATGGCCACGTCTCCGGTGCACGGGAGTCACGGGGGAAAGCCTTACCCACTGTTTTAACGAGATCGCCTTCAATCTGGTTTGCAGACAGTTTTCCCAGAACCCGACAGTTCTCGTTAATCGTGACGTTGTTGAGCGAGCCCGAATTCGCATTCACGTTACCACTGATATCGACATTTTTCGCCGTCAGACGCCCGTCCGGTGTCAGGGAAAATGCCGGGGGATTGCCGGATGAGGTGATACTCACCGCAAACAGTCGCTTCATGAAAACATCATTCATGAACAGCTGATCACCCTGAGCCACAAACAAAGGTGTTGTATTGCCATTTTCCGGGTTAATCATCGCAATACGA
>NZ_JBJQJO010000099.1:0-1869 GCF_046487395.1 Escherichia sp. WS1450 | reverse complement strand
TATGCGCTCACGCAACTGGTCCAGAACCTTGACCGAACGCAGCGGTGGTAACGGCGCAGTGGCGGTTTTCATGGCTTGTTATGACTGTTTTTTTGTACAGTCTATGCCTCGGGCATCCAAGCAGCAAGCGCGTTACGCCGTGGGTCGATGTTTGATGTTATGGAGCAGCAACGATGTTACGCAGCAGGGCAGTCGCCCTAAAACAAAGTTAGCCATTAAGGGAGTTAAATTGAAAATATCATTGATTTCTGCAGTGTCAGAAAATGGCGTAATCGGTAGTGGTCCTGATATCCCGTGGTCAGTAAAAGGTGAGCAACTACTCTTTAAAGCGCTCACATATAATCAATGGCTCCTTGTCGGAAGAAAAACATTTGACTCTATGGGTGTTCTTCCAAATCGCAAATATGCAGTAGTGTCAAAGAACGGAATTTCAAGCTCAAATGAAAACGTCCTAGTTTTTCCTTCAATAGAAAATGCTTTGAAAGAGCTATCAAAAGTTACAGATCATGTATATGTCTCTGGCGGGGGTCAAATCTATAATAGCCTTATTGAAAAAGCAGATATAATTCATTTGTCTACTGTTCACGTTGAAGTCGAAGGTGATATCAAATTCCCTATAATGCCTGAGAATTTCAATTTGGTTTTTGAACAGTTTTTTATGTCTAATATAAATTATACATACCAGATTTGGAAAAAAGGCTAACAATGCGTTGCAGCACCAGTCGCTTCGCTCCTTGGACAGCTTTTAAGTCGCGTCTTTGTGGTTTTGCTGCGCAAAAGTATTCCACAAAGCCGCAACTTAAAAGCTGCCGCTGAACTTAACGTTAGGCATCATGGGTGAATTTTTCCCTGCACAAGTTTTCAAGCAGCTGTCCCACGCTCGCGCGGTGATCGAGCGCCATCTGGCTGCGACACTGGACACAATCCACCTGTTCGGATCTGCGATCGATGGAGGGCTGAAGCCGGACAGCGACATAGACTTGCTCGTGACCGTCAGCGCCGCACCTAACGATTCGCTCCGGCAGGCGCTAATGCTCGATTTGCTGAAAGTCTCATCACCGCCAGGCGATGGCGGAACATGGCGACCGCTGGAGCTAACTGTTGTCGCTCGAAGCGAAGTAGTGCCTTGGCGCTATCCGGCGCGGCGTGAGCTTCAGTTCGGTGAGTGGCTCCGCCACGACATCCTTTCCGGAACGTTCGAGCCTGCCGTTCTGGATCACGATCTTGCGATTTTGCTGACCAAGGCGAGGCAACACAGCCTTGCGCTTCTAGGCCCATCCGCAGCCACGTTTTTCGAGCCGGTGCCGAAGGAGCATTTCTCCAAGGCGCTTTTCGACACTATTGCCCAGTGGAATGCAGAGTCGGATTGGAAGGGTGACGAGCGGAACGTCGTTCTTGCTCTTGCTCGCATTTGGTACAGCGCTTCAACTGGTCTCATTGCTCCTAAGGACGTTGCTGCCGCATGGGTATCGGAGCGTTTGCCTGCCGAGCATCGGCCCCTCATCTGCAAGGCACGCGCGGCGTACCTGGGTAGCGAGGACGACGACCTAGCAATGCGCGTCGAAGAGACGGCCGCGTTCGTTCGATATGCCAAAGCAACGATTGAGAGAATCTTGCGTTGAGCGGCATGTGCGAAAAGTGCATCGACCCGCGCCGAGGGCATCTGATGCCTAACTCGGCGTTCAAGCGGACGGGCTGCGCCCGCCGCTCAACTATGCGTTAGATGCACTAAGCACATAATTGCTCACAGCCAAACTATCGGCACTGTTGCAAATAGTCGGTGGTGATAAACTTATCATCCCCTTTTGCTGATGGAGCTGCACATGAACCCATTCAAAGGCCGGCATTTTCAGCGTGACATCATTCTGT
>NZ_JBJQJO010000098.1:0-1888 GCF_046487395.1 Escherichia sp. WS1450 | reverse complement strand
TCCTCACTTGATAGAGAAATGGCAGGCCGGTGCAGATATGGTTCTGGCTAAACGCTCTGACCGCTCCACTGACAGCAGGCTGAAGCGTAAATCTGCTGAGTGGTTCTATAAACTTCATAACAAAATCAGCAACCCTCAGATAGAAGAGAATGTTGGCGACTTCCGGCTCATGTCTCGCGAAGTAGTGGAAAACATTAAGCTCATGCCAGAACGAAACCTGTTTATGAAGGGTGTGCTGAGCTGGGTTGGTGGTCGAACCGAAGTCGTAGAATATGCGCGAGCAGAACGCGTTGCAGGAAGCACAAAGTTCAATGGATGGAAGCTCTGGAACTTGGCGCTGGAAGGGATCACTAGCTTCTCAACATTCCCGCTGCGCATGTGGACCTATATTGGGTTATTTATTGCATGTATATCATTTACATACGGTTCATGGATGATAATTGATAAATTAATTTTTGGTAATAATGTACCTGGATACCCTTCAATTCTTGTATCAATATTATTTCTTGGCGGCATCCAGTTAATTGGTATTGGAGTGCTAGGTGAGTACATAGGGCGTATCTACGTTGAGGTTAAGCAGCGTCCAAAGTATATATTAAAGGATAATAAATAATGATTTTCAAAAAACAAATTAAATTTATATTCGTAATTTTATTATTTGCGTCATTATTTATGCTATATCACTTTGCCAGCTTAAACATATTCCCACCAAATACAGATGCGGCAACAGTGCTTTTGCTTGGTAAGGATATGTCAGAAGGTAATTACTTACTTCATGGATGGATGCTATCCACGGTTCCTTTTTACTTTACAGAAGTATCTTTTTATGCGATCGCCTCTATATTATTTGGCTACAGCAGTGAGCTTGCATATATAATACCACCAGCGATGTATGCTACTGTGATATTTTTGATATACAGGCTGTCTACAAATAAATCATTAGCATTAGCGCTAATTATATTCTACTTTGTTTTTCCTGCTGACATGGCTGTTACATCAATGCTTTCAGCGTGCATTCACATGGGTACATACATATTTATCATTGGATGCTTAATATTTACAGAAAAGTATATTAAAACAGAAAAAATATTATTTGTATACTTTTCAACCATACTGTCCTCTATGGCTATTTTTAGCGATAATATCTCAGTCTATATATACGTTGCACCGCTAACATTAGCAGCAATGTTTTTGTTGCACAAGGAAAGAAAAAAGAAATACCTTATTATAATGGCTGGATTGTTTTCTTCATATTTAATTTCCAAGGCGATCGGTTTTTTGTTTTTAAACCTTGGAAGCTTTACATTGCCAGGACTAACAGATGTAAAGATTGTTGAGTATGACAATATTTTAGTTAATATAAATACCGCAGTAAGTGGAACTTTATTGTTTTTTAATGCAGACATATTTGGTGAGCAGATAACACCATCACTGCATCTATTATCTAAAGCAATACGCTTTGCTGGTGTTGTTGCATTAATTTACTTCACTTTCAGAAATCTTTTTAAAAACAGAAGCGTTATTGATATATGTTTGTCATTGTCTATTTTAATCATGACATCTGCTTATATTGGTAGTAACCTCCCAAGAAATATATGGACAATAAGATACCTTGTTCCCGTCTTCATTATGGCAGTAATTCTTTTGTCAAGATCTAAATTTAATAAAAAAAGCATTATTTTATTAATAGCTTTTTTGGGCATCATATCAGGAATTAAAACAATAAATATTAATGGCTCCACTGATAATAGATACAATCAGATATCATGTATTAGAGGCTGAATTTACAATCCAAGTGCAACAAAAAAAGAAGTACTCATCAACTAGAATATAATTTTGTTTCCACACAAAAACCATTTCCAAATGATGAGTACTTCCTACCGACATC
>NZ_JBJQJO010000097.1:0-1975 GCF_046487395.1 Escherichia sp. WS1450 | reverse complement strand
AGCTGCATAGGTATCATCTCATCCATCTGATTAATCACTGCATATGAGTTCCCAGCAGTGGTGTTGATATAGACCACCTCCATTGTCTTATTTCCATTACAGACATAAGCTGTTTTTGAGATTTCTTTTGTGGCAGCGGAGGATACCATACTGTTGCTAACAAGAATGAGTGCAAGGACGGGAGAAGAGTATTTTTTCATAATAACTCCTTCTGTAGGTTAAAAAAACAGGTGTTTGATCAGAATTATATTAATAATTCATTCATCAGAAAAAAAGGTTTTTGTTATAGCAATAATAATGAGCACAATTGCTTGTGAAACTGGTGCCATTTTACGGTTGCTTAGGAGTGCTGAAACTGTGCCTGTTAGGGCACAGCTGGTGTGGTGGTCTCAGTACGGAACAATTTGAAAACCAGAACATCACTTAGGCTTGTGTCCACATTACATGGGGTAGGATCAGTATTCCTCTATCAGGGGTAACTCGACCAGGCTGGCTGAGCTCTCGTTTTACTGCGAGTATCTATGCCCATTCAGCCAGTGTCAGCGCGAGAGTGTTAAATTCCGAGCGATTATCCATGCGCAGCATGACCGGATAACCATGATTTAGCCCCTGCCGAGCTAATCGGGAACTGCATAGCACTCTCAATATGGAATAAGCGATAATTATCGCTTATTCCCAGCAAAATATCATGCCTCATCGGTGCTTTACGAGGCGATCGCTGCAATAAAGCGTGTCGTTATCTGCTGCGGACGAGTGATTGCCCCCCCAACCACCACGGTATGAGCGCCTAATGTCAGGCAACGTGCGGCGCACTCCGGGGTGTCGACATTCCCTTCCGCCACGACCGGAACGCTGACCGCTTTCAGGACCTCACGTAAGAATCCACAGTCATTTTCCGCCAGCACATGCCTGGCAGTTTCTGCGGTATAGCCGTAGAGCGTAGTGCCCACACAGTCAAAACCCAGACGTTCAGCTGTCACTGCCTCTTCTACTGTTGCTATATCTGCCATCAGAAGTATGGACGGGTAGCGAGCGCGGATCTGCGTGACCAGTTCTTCCAGCGTCTGACCACCAGGGCGCGGGCGCGCAGTAGCATCCAGGGCAATAATTTCCGGCTCAACGGTCATCAGCTCATCCACTTC
Source organism: Escherichia sp. WS1450 (assembly GCF_046487395.1). Classification (NCBI taxonomy): domain Bacteria; kingdom Pseudomonadati; phylum Pseudomonadota; class Gammaproteobacteria; order Enterobacterales; family Enterobacteriaceae; genus Escherichia; species Escherichia sp. WS1450. Next base: position 833 of record NZ_JBJQJO010000097.1, on the reverse strand, counting down.
CCGGAGAGTGGCCGTGATAAACACCTCACTGCCAGGGTAATCGCGTTTGATAATCCCTATCATCGGAAGGGAGACAATCTCTTTGATAGCACTAATATCCGCCACGCTGTTGGCACGGATACCTGCAGCACCACCTTGTGCTGCCGCCAGCGCCATACGTGACATAATAAACGGACTATGTAGAGGCTCATTTTCCAGAGCCTGACAGGAGACGATTAATTTACCTTTCAGGGAATCCAGTACAGTTTTCATTACGATAAAATCTCTTCGACTTCGTTTTTAATGATGGTGACATGAGGGCCATAAATCACCTGAACGCCGTTGCCGCGAATAATCACGCCACGCGCTCCGGCCACTTTCAGCGCAGCTTCATCTACCTTACTGCTCTCTTTAACCGTCACGCGCAGGCGCGTGGCGCAACAGTCCACCTCTTCCAGATTCTCTTTGCCTCCCAGCCCGGCAATGACTGCCGCTGCGCGTTCACTCTGAGGCTGGCCGGATTCAACCTGGGTTACGTTCTCACGCCCCGGCGTCAGCCAGCCAAAGCGGTTAATCAAATAGCGGAAAGTAAAGTAGTAAAGGAAGAACCACGGTATTCCCACTATGGGGACATACATCCAGTTTGTTTTAGCTTCCCCCTGCAACACGCCGAAGAGAAGGAAATCGATAAGCCCGCCCGAAAAGGTTTGCCCAATAGTGATATGTAAAATATGGGCGACCATAAACGCCAGACCATCGAAGAAGGCGTGAATTACGTATAATACGGGCGCGACAAACAGGAAGGAGAACTCAACAGGCTCAGTGATTCCCGTCAGGAAAGAGGTCAGGGCTGC
>NZ_JBJQJO010000096.1:0-2012 GCF_046487395.1 Escherichia sp. WS1450 | reverse complement strand
GCCGGTATGGAACGGGCAGACGCTGACGTTCGTGCAGGACCGACCGTCGGATAAGGTGTGGACCTATAACCGCAGTAATGTGGTGATGCCGGATGATGGCGCGCCGTTCCGCTACAGCTTCAGCGCCCTGAAGGACCGCCATAATGCCGTTGAGGTGAACTGGAGTGACCCGGATAACGGCCAGGAGACGGCGACAGAGCTTGTGGAGGACACGCAGGCCATTGCCCGTTACGGTCGTAACGTCACGAAGATGGATGCCTTTGGCTGTACCAGCCGGGGGCAGGCACACCGCGCCGGGCTGTGGCTGATTAAAACAGAACTGCTGGAGACGCAGACCGTGGATTTCAGCGTGGGTGCTGAAGGGCTTCGCCATGTACCGGGCGATGTCATTGAAATCTGTGATGATGACTATGCCGGTATCAGCACCGGTGGTCGTGTGCTGGCGGTGAACAGCCAGACCCGGACGCTGACGCTAGACCGTGAAATCACGCTGCCATCCTCCGGTACCACGCTGATAAGCCTGGTTGACGGAAGTGGCAATCCGGTCAGCGTGGAGGTTCAGTCCGTCACCGACGGCGTGAAGGTGAAAGTGAGCCGGGTTCCTGACGGCGTTGCCGAGTACAGCGTGTGGGGGCTGAAGCTGCCGACGCTGCGCCAGCGCCTGTTCCGCTGCGTGAGTATCCGTGAGAACGACGACGGCACGTATGCCATCACCGCCGTGCAGCATGTACCGGAAAAAGAGGCCATCGTGGATAACGGGGCGTACTTTGACGGCGACCAGAGCGGCACGGTGAATGGTGTCACGCCGCCAGCAGTGCAACACCTGACCGCAGAAGTCACCGCAGACAGCGGGGAATACCAGGTGCTGGCACGCTGGGATACGCCGAAGGTGGTGAAGGGCGTGAGCTTTATGCTTCGCCTGACCGTGGCAGCGGATGACGGCAGTGAGCGGCTGGTCAGCACGGCCCGGACGACGGAAACCACATACCGCTTCAGGCAGCTGGCTCTGGGAAATTACAGTCTGACAGTCCGGGCGGTAAATGCGTGGGGGCAGCAGGGCGATCCGGCGTCGGTATCGTTCCGGATTGCCGCACCGGCAGCGCCGTCGCGGATTGAGCTGACGCCGGGCTATTTTCAGATAACCGCCACGCCGCATCTTGCGGTTTATGATCCGACGGTACAGTTTGAGTTCTGGTTTTCGGAAAAGCGGATTGCTGATATCAGGCAGGTTGAAACCACAGCCCGTTATCTTGGTACCGGAAGTCAGTGGCTTGTCTCCGGCCAGAATATTAAACCTGGCCATGATTATTACTTTTATATCCGCAGTGTTAACACTGTCGGTAAATCGGCATTCGTGGAGGCAGTCGGTCGGGCGAGTAATGATCCTGCCGGTTACCTTAATTTTTTCAGGGGGGCGATAAATAAAACGCATCTGGGACGGGAGATCAATGAACGCATTGATGCCTCTGCACGGCGCACTGAAGTTGAGCAACTGGAGAATGCGATTAACCGCGAAATGACGCAGCTGGAGAAAGATGTGAGGCAGCGTGCGGAGCGTGATATCGCAGAGGTGACGAAAAAAATCACGGCGTCTGAAAACAGCATAACGGAACTGGTGGCGAAAAAGAGCGGTGAACAGTCGCTGGCCATTGCGAAAGTCGACAGGAAAGTTGACAGCGTGAGCAGTGAAATCCGGCAGACAGTGAGCAGGAGCACGGAGGAGAACAGCCGACAGATAGCGCAGGTCAGGCAGTATGTTGATGATAAAAGTGCGCAAATAAGTACTGTTGTGGCGAAAAAGAGCGCTGAACAGTCAATGGCCATTGCGGAAGTTGACAGAAAAGTTGACAGGATGGGCAGCGAAATCCGGCAGACAGTAAGCAGGAGCACGGAGGAGAACAGCCGACAGATAGCGCAGATCAGACAGTATGTTGATGATAAGGGAAGTCAGATCAAACAGAGCACGGATAAAAAACTGGGATCCTGGAATGCCAGCATTGAGCAGATACAGA
>NZ_JBJQJO010000095.1:0-2048 GCF_046487395.1 Escherichia sp. WS1450 | reverse complement strand
ACTCCCGCTCATCTTTCTGCTGGCACCCTCTGGCCAGCCAACTGTTTGTCATCATTTCCTGACTGATTCGTCATTCCCTTCGTCCCGCCAGTCACTGGTGTTTGTATCGTATCGTGCCGGTGTCGATGTGCGCTTTCCGTGTGTCTGGTCTGCACCGGCTTAACAAAATTCAACGGGGATAAAATAGTGCAAATAACCGAAGCCTTACTTTCAGCGCCGGGGGAAATCCGGCGTTTTGTTCAGCAGGCGGTGGACCACTGGCCAAATCTGTTGGCATTTCACTTCACGCTCCATTCGGCAGAAGGAAACATCAACGGGCAACAGATTAATGCATTCCGTACTTCCTTTTATGAACGTATTACTGAGCGTAATCACACTGCCAGTCCATCATCGCCGGTGGTATTACGCTGGCTGCGGGAACAACATGGAGGAGCAACAATACGATGCCTGTTGCTGCTCAGCCAGACGAGCATTTGCCATCCGCGGGCCAGACTCAGCGTTGATGAAGAATGTTCGCAAGTGGTGGATTTACTGCAACAGACCTGGTGGATGATAAGTGCTGGCGGACAATGCCGGGTGGAAAGGTGTTTTCGGGTTACCCGGCCTGATACATCAGAGCAATACGTTGCGTTAAAAACGGCTGTTCAGTCTCTGATGCCACTGGTTATTGCAACAATTATCCGGTGATGATCGGGAGAAATATCGACTCTTCCGTTAATTTTTACAGACTGATAAAGTTTTGTCTGCTGAATCTTTATACAGAATTCTCTTCAGTGTGAGTACACGAATTGATATGAGACGACAATAACTCAGCCCGCCTGGCGCCGATTATTCTGGCCGGTTTTGTAACCTGAGTGTCATTTACATGATCCAACAGGAAATGGCGTGACGCTCAATACTTCTCAGGTCAGTTACTATATGACTCAGCGTAAGAAAGGTATAACTCAGCATATCTCGACCATGAAGGCTGGTATCTCAGTCCGTTCTGGTCGTCGGATCGAAAAAGGAGATTGGGCAAAAAACAGTGTTCGGCACTGGCGCACACGCAAAGATCCTCTGGAAGCTGTGTGGGACAGCATGCTTGTTCCTCTGTTGAAAGAGAGGCCGGCTCTGACACCAACAACTCTGCTGGAGATGTTACAGGATAGGTGTTTATCCAAACATCACAGCTAATGAGGCAGAAGAGGCCATCCATCAGAAAAATTGCGGCGTTGGCAGTATTGACACTGCGGGATACTGCATCAGTAATCTGTATCTGAGAGTGGTATAAAAATCTTGATTAGACAACATTTCAGATAACGCCGTAAAGTAACAATATAAGTTCTTGGTTGTTAAATCATGGTTATATTTCAGTAGAGGGATGAGTTAATTTTATGCAGGAAAAATGCATATTTTTATTAATAATTTTCCGTTTCCCTTACTATCTCCCATAAAGTACGGGCACCACGACGAAGAGGCGTACGCCTTATTTTCCCCTCTTTTTCAAGACACATAAGGTAATGGCGGGCCTGATAAGCACTCATTTCAAAACGCGAAGCAATATCACTCGTTCTGCATGGTGTCTTTATTTCCTGAATAAAATCCAGTATCTGCTTTTTCTTCATCTTCTGTTAACACTCTTAGCTGTAATCCTTTTTATTATACATCCTTACTTACGTTGAATCTCATTGCCATCTTTTATCATTGTAACCACATGAAAATAAAGGATGTTAGTAATAGTAGTGCTCTGTTTTGACTATTTATTGCTTTATTGAGTGGTTAGTGATTGGGCTAGACTGGCCCCCTGAATCTCCAGACAACCAATATCACTTAAATAAGTGATAGTCTTAATACTAGTTTTTAGACTAGTCATTGGAGAACAGATGATTGATGTCTTAGGACCGGAGAAACGCAGACGGCGTACTACACAGGAAAAGATCGCTATTGTTCAGCAGAGTTTTGAACCGGGAATGACGGTCTCCCTTGTTGCCCGGCAACACGGTGTGGCAGCCAGCCAGTTATTTCTCTGGCGCAAGCAATACCAGGAGGGAAGTCTTACTGCTGTGGCC
>NZ_JBJQJO010000094.1:0-2283 GCF_046487395.1 Escherichia sp. WS1450 | reverse complement strand
TCCTCACTTGATAGAGAAATGGCAGGCCGGTGCAGATATGGTTCTGGCTAAACGCTCTGACCGCTCCACTGACAGCAGGCTGAAGCGTAAATCTGCTGAGTGGTTCTATAAGCTTCATAACAAAATCAGCAACCCTAAGATAGAAGAAAATGTTGGCGACTTCCGGCTCATGTCTCGCGAAGTAGTAGAAAACATTAAGCTCATGCCAGAACGAAACCTGTTTATGAAGGGTGTGCTGAGCTGGGTTGGTGGTCGAACCGATGTCGTAGAATATGCGCGAGCAGAACGAGTTGCAGGAAGCACAAAGTTCAATGGATGGAAGCTATGGAACTTGGCGCTGGAAGGGATCACTAGCTTTTCTACTTTCCCTTTGCGCATGTGGACTTATATAGGCCTGTTTGTGGCAACCTTATCATTCCTTTATGGAGCATGGATGATTGCTGATAAATTGATGTTTGGAAATAGTGTTCCAGGTTACCCTTCTATCATTGTATCAATATTGTTTCTTGGTGGAGTTCAGTTAATAGGCATAGGAGTTCTTGGAGAGTATATAGGAAGGATTTATGTTGAAGTTAAGCAGCGACCAAGATACATTCTAAAGGATAAGTAAAATGACTTTAAATATAAAAAAAACAGCCATATACATCATTGGATTTATATTCTTGACTTTCTTCTACGCCTCGATTTCAAAACAGATTTTGCCAAGTTCGGATGCTGTTTCTGGACTTCTTGAGGGTAAGGACATTGCGGACGGAAATTGGACGCTTAGTGGATGGTATCTCTCTACAGTATCATTCTATTTTACAGACATAATATGGTACGGGCTTGCTTCAAAGGTATTCTGGTACGGACAGTACCAAGCATACTGCATACCGGCAATTATGTATTCAATGGTTACATTGATGACATTTTATCTTTCAAAAGAAAGGCTTTCATCGTTATGGGCCATTTCATTTTGCGTTGCGCTGCCTTCTGGGTTTGCAGTATTAAACGTATTAATACCTGTGATACATGTCGGCACATATGTATCCATGTTGTTTTGCTTCATAATGTTAGACAATTTTTCCAAAACAAGATCGTTAATTTCTCTATCTCTTTATATTTTAGTGTTAGCTCTAGCTTGTTTCAGTGATGACATCATAAAGCTACTCATTATTGCACCAGTAGCAATATCATCAGTGATTTTTATAGTAAAAACCAAAAGCCAAAAAAATCTGATCATACTAGTTGCAACTATATTTGCATATGTTGCATCAAAAATTATGACCATGTACGCAAGAGCTCATAACTGGTACATTTTGCCAGGCGTTCCAGATCCAACATTTGTTGCATTTGATGATATCCTGAATAATTTATACTTATTCGTAAAAGGATTCCTCCTATACAGTGGAGCTTTCTTCTTTGGCAAGCCACCTTCTGATATTACAGCGCTTATTTCTGTTTTTTGTTTTGTTGTAATGATTTTACTTCTTATATTAGTTGCAATGTCAGTAAAGGAAATATTCAAAACCTCCATGATCAATATGGCTATATGTATAGCTTGTATTATAATGATACCAGCATACCTTGCAAGTAACCGTCCAATAGATGAATGGACGATAAGATATATCGTTCCATTTTTTATACTAGCACCTGTTGTTATTGGCAGATCTAACAACTCCAGAGGGTGGAAATTCATCGCATTAGGGGTTGTTACAACATTTATTCTCTTTTGTTCTATTTATATGCATGAAAAAAAAGACAATTCTAATGATATTATAAATCAGATAAAACACACTGTAAGGCAGAATAACCTCACAAACGGGTATGCATCTTTCTGGTTTGCTTCATCAGCAAGTATAGATGGAGACATATCAATTGCTCCGATTGATGTAAACCGAGGTTTGAATATACTTGCATGCAATAAATGGTTGTCAAAAAACTATTGGTATGAGCGCGGAGGAAATTTCATAATTACCGATGACGAGGTTATGAGAAATATAACAATTAAAGAGATTGGTAATCCATCAAAGGTTATTGACGTCGGAGATAAGAAGATTTTTGTTTACGATAAAAACATTACATTCAACTGCAATTAATTAAATAAGCGGGTGCTAAGCACCCGCATTATCATACACTTGTACCATACGCCCTCTTCCATTCAGATGATACTGTGTCCATATTGGAAGACCTAGCGTTGTATCGTAGTATTCAACTGGCACAATTGAAGAGACAGGCCTCTGCGCAGTTGTACCATATAACAAAGATGTCAACGGAGAAGTGCAGGCCGCAAACTGACTGATG
>NZ_JBJQJO010000093.1:0-2284 GCF_046487395.1 Escherichia sp. WS1450 | reverse complement strand
GGTGTCTTTCTCCACCCAGCGGAAAATTTTCTGGGTATTACGGGCCAGGGCTTCCGGATGGCTGTCGTCGTACAGCTCAGGAAACGTCATGCCCAGCTCGAAATAAACCCTGGTTATTTCAGCTGCCGGAACTTTTTCACCATCCGGACGCGCCCAGGCATTCATCGCCATGCGGATATGCTCATGCTTGATTTTCATGAATCAACTCCCATCAGCTTTTTCGTAGTAGTTTTATTTCTGCCAATAGTTAAAATTGCATCGGCAGAAAATAATCCGTTTGATGCATGAGCGATTTTTTCAGCGTAATTTGTTTCGCCGGTATATTCTGTGCGAGGCAATTTTCCGTTATCCATCCATTTGTAGATTGCTCTTTGGCTGACACCACAAACGTCGGCCACAACAGAAACGCGAACAGTTTTGATTACATCTTCAAGTGTTTTCTGGTTCATATCACCCTCACAATGTGAACTTTGAGTACATGCTATAACAGAACTGACAGTACATTCAAGAGCGAATATCATTGAACTTATGGTTCATGAAGATAAAGCGCGTAAAGAGTTCGCCAGTAGGCTTGCGCTAGCCTGTGAAAACGCTGGTTATGAACAACATGGAAGGCAGGCAGAAATTGCCCGTCGAATGAAATTAACACCAAAAGCGGTTAGCAAATGGTTTAATGGCGAAACAATTCCTCGCCGAGAGAAATTAAGGGAATTAGCAACACTCATTGGAACAACACCAACCTATCTTTTGGGAGAGGATACAGAAGAAAGTGGACAGGTACGTTTCTATCAGGAGTTAAATCCAAGACAAAAAATCATCATTGACCTTCTGGACGAGCTCCCTGACAGTGAGACAGATGAACTTTTAAAAACTCTTGAGGAGAAAAAACAGAAGTACAATGCAATTTACGAAGAGTTAGCACGAAAGAAAAAACAAAAAGCCTCTTAAACCAGCATAAATCCGGTAGCGCCCCCCTCCGGGTTTGTGCTTCACTTTTTCCATCTCATTTTTTTACACACAAAATGTACTTAAGGTACTTTACAACACTGAACGCAAAGTACATTATATACCTGCCAACCTACCCCGCCCCACAGAACGCAGGGCAATACTTCGAGTTACCAGGCAGTGGTCAGGGGTTAAGTAGCCAGCCCGAGGCGTATGAACATGACGGCAGGGTTTAACTTTAACTATGCAGCAGGTTTTTGTTCCGCTACCCCGGCGTTAAGGGGAAACAGCACTGAGAGAAATCAGTATGCAGAAGCGAGAACCCGTCATCATCTCGCCAGACTATACCGATGATGAACTTTATGAGTGGATGCGCCGGAAAATTCAGGCTGCGCAGGACCTGAAGTGGGCCAATGAAGCCAGGGCTAAGGAGGCTGAAAATCTGTCAGCTCTGGAGCAGGATATCACCAGGCTGGAAAAAGCAGCGGCATTAAGCATTGCCAGAATGATTACATACCCGCGTTAACAGCTAATCAACAAGGCCAGGGTTGGTAATTAATGACTTCTCCACGGGTGAGGTGGAGTGCGTGCGCCGGACACAGACTGGTTAACGTCGCCTGGAGGCACCAGGTACCGCATCAACAAAGTTCACTTCGGTGATGAAAGGTAAGAGAAAATGTTGAATGTAGCTATTGAAAACCAGTACGGGTGGAATTATAGTGCACCTGCACCTCATAAAACGGGTGCCGGGCGTGGAAACCCGAAAGTTACTCGAGCGCATAACCGCGCCGAAGCGGTTTTTTTATGCGTAATGCACAGCCACATTCAGATAATGGTGGGGCGTGCAGGGCAGCTGCAAGGCTGGCCGGGTTCTCGAGTGACCGGTATTTCCACCCCTGTACGTCTCGCCACCCTTATGGTCGTGGAAAGCCTCGGTGGTGAGTTAATTAACTTAACACTTGAGGATGCCATCATGGCTACTACCCTTACCCTTTCTCACCCTGACGTAACCATTGAAAATGGTCGCGCTGTCACTACGTCTATTGCGATCGCAGAATTCTTCGGCAAGCAGCATCACCATGTTGTTCAAAAAATAGAGGCCCTCGAATGTTCTGAACGCTTTTTAACCAGCAACTTTTCGCGGGTTAAATTCGAGCACCGTGGCAATACCTACAATGCCTACCAAATCACCAAAAACGGCTTCGTTTTCCTGGTGATGGGCTTCACCGGCAAAAAGGCCGCTGCATTCAAGGAAGCCTACATTGCCGAGTTCGACCGCATGGAGGAAGAACTGCGCCGGAATAACACCACACCCGCTGACAAAATAATCCCGGGTGAT
>NZ_JBJQJO010000092.1:0-2399 GCF_046487395.1 Escherichia sp. WS1450 | reverse complement strand
GGTGGTGATCACTTCTGGAGTGAATCCAGATTAAACATCTCATTGCTGATGCTTGAAGTTGAGCATCTGGCGCGCGGTAAGGGGCTGCGTTGAAATAAGAGCCAGTCATTAAAAATACCTGGATTTAGCCTCGCATTCGCGGGGCTTTTTATTGCCATTACAAAAGCCACTCCCTACAGAGTGGCTTTGATAATGGCTTATGCCCTGTACGGGATAACTTAACTGATATCCCTTTTAACGGATAAAGGTATTCAAGCCTGACACATCATGCGCTGTATCGTCGCCGTATTCCCGTATTAACAGAGACCGTAGCCCGACGGGGAACTCCTTCTGCGAGAGTGTGCGGGAATAATCAAAAACGATGCACACCGGGTTTTTACCGCGCTAATGATTCGCGGGTTTGTCCCTCATGCTCGCCAGTCCTGTGCGAGGGTGGAAGAAACAGGGCATGTATTCAGGAGCGTGCGACCGTGGTCGCACGGTATCTTTGTCAGGAGTTTGTGATGAAAGAGTCGCAGAAATTTAATTCAATAATGGAACGATTCTGTTCTCCTGAGCGAGAGGCTTACAACATGCATTCATTGAGCGCCTGTTGTAATATCGCCAAACATTAATCAGGTGCGCGAGATGTCGGCTAATACTGACCCTGACGAAATGTGACGCTGCTTTAATCTGAAAGATGGTGCAGACGGCCTATAGTTCGCATCCATTCCTGATTACCCGATTCAAGTTGATGAGACAGAAACATGACAGCTGCTAAAGAGCAGATTGAATATGAACTAAATGTATTCTTCGCGTCCGCCTTTGGTGATGTGTTTAAAAGTTGCCGACTGGCTGAAAGCGTATCGGATTACCAGATCTCTACTGTTAGTTTTCCAACGGAAAAAAACGCCTGGCTGGAGCTTGGTGAATTACCCGTGATTATCGAGTTGTCTAACGGACGTTGTTTTGAGATTAGTGCGTCTGAATGGTTGCAGATCACACCGCTTTAAATTAAGCCCGCCCACCTTTGCTACTGGCATTCGCTAGTGGCTGGGTCCTTTCCGGCGATCCGAGCCGTTACGGGGCGTCGAACCCGCGCGTTTTCGCTATTTATGAAAATTTTCCGCGATCCATGTCCGGTTTCTCTGCAAGTTAACTATATGAAAAATATAAAAACATGCTTTCTGCGAACCGGACATGTGCAAAAAATGTACAAACAAACCGGACATATGCGTGCGTTTGCATAAAGTTGCTCGCAAGATGCATGTTTAAAACGCATGAGGGGAGATTTTTTGCGAGGTGAACAGTGGCTACGCAGACTGAAGTTGCCAGGCATTTGAGTCTGACCGATCGCCAGCTTCGCAGACTGCAGAAATTGCCGGGTGCCCCGATATCGAATAAGCGAGGGCAACTGGATCTGGATGCCTGGCGTGATTTTTACATATCGTATCTGAGAAGAAGTAAAAACGATGTGCCTGATGGCGATAGCGAAGACGACTATGAGGAGAAATTGCTTATTGCCAGATGGGAACTGACAGCAGAACAGGCTGTTACACAGCAGTTAAAAAATGAGGTGTCAAAAGGAAAACTTATTGACACTGGGTTCTGTATTTTTGCCCTCAGCAAGCTGGCAATGGCGTTATCCAGTACGCTTGATTCCATCCCTTTATCCATGCAACGACAGTTTCCTGATTTAACACCGCGCCATCTTGACCATCTGAAAACCCTTATTGCGAAGGGGGCAAATCAGTGTGCGCGGGCAGGGGATAAATTACCGGATTTACTCGATGAATATATCAGAGCAACAACTGAATAATATGATGAGTGCTGTCACAACAGCATTACAGCCCCTGATAAGGGCATTGCCGGTGACGCCAGTTGAATGGGCTGATCAAAATTATTATCTGCCTAAAGAATCTTCATATGGTGAGGGAGAATGGAAAACGCTGCCGTTCCAGATCGCCATCATGAACTGTATGGGCAACGATCTGATTCGCACTGTTAACCTGATTAAATCTGCCCGTATTGGTTATACAAAGATGTTGCTGGGGGTGGTCGGGTATTTTATTGAGCATAAATCCCGAAACAGTCTGCTTTTTCAGCCCACGGATTCTGCCGCTGAAGATTTTATGAAGTCTCACGTGGAGGCGACGATTCGGGATGTGTCATGTCTGAAAGACCTTTCTCCATGGCTGGGGCGTAAACATCGTGACAATACTCTCACGCTGAAACGCTTTTCATCGGGTGTGGGCTTCTGGTGCCTGGGTGGTGCGGCAGCAAAAAATTACCGTGAAAAATCCGTGGATGTGGTCTGTTATGACGAGCTTTCCTCGTTCGAACCGGATGTTGAAAAAGAGGGCTCGCCAACCCTGCTGGGGGATAAACGTATTGAGGGCTCTGTATGGCCAAAATCCATT
>NZ_JBJQJO010000091.1:0-2526 GCF_046487395.1 Escherichia sp. WS1450 | reverse complement strand
GAACACCTGCGGTGGCAGCCGCCCGGATGGATTGGGTTATGAGCCCGTCGTCCGGTGATGCTCTTCTCTGTTTTGTAAAAAGGACGGTACCAGCCGGAAGCAAGGGTACAAACTGGTACCGCCAGGACTACACACAGCATAAAGTTGTGGTGCCGGGTGCCTCCCGGTGCCTGGCGAAGGTTGCACACCAGACGGGTGGGTATCCACAGAAGGTCGACTGTCAGCCTCAACCTTAACCCGCGTGCGCTGAGCCGCATTCACCACAACGCCAAGGATTCTCTTTGGTTGAAAATACTTAGCTGTTATGTGCCTGTCTTTTCACCACTTCAGGCTCGGTGGTATCCTTTTAAGCCCGTATACATAAAAGGAAAATCAAATGACTTTTGATGAAAAAGAACTTGATAATGCAATTAATAAAATCATCGTAACGTCGCTCTTTTCCTGTCTCAGCGACACTCAGCAGAAACAGTTCTACGAATCGGCTTTCAACATGATCGAGAGTTGTTGTTTCTGCGATGCCGACGAGTTACCTGAAATAATCAGGAAACAGTTGGCTGATGCTCTTCGAGTGCGACTTTCTGACCAATTTTCTGAAATGTGCTCTCCGAATTTGGACAAATAGAAAAAGGCCATTTCCATTCAGGGTCTGATGGAAATACTTCAGCCTGTTCCAAAGCACGGCGTAAAGAGAATACAACTCCAGCCATAGCCTGATGTTTCCCATTGGTCCAGCTATCGCCGCTCTGATCTACAGGAGCGGCTATGTCGTATGACCAAACGACTTCACCACTATTGTTTAAAATCTGGACTTTCATTTTGTTCTTTAACCTCCAGATTTCCGCGCATCTAAAGGTGCATTCTCATTTGGTGTGAACTGAATAGTTGTGCTGATATTGATTAATGCTCCGACACACAAGACTACGCACTCAGAGCAGATAGCAACTTCATCTTTTCCGCCTTTGGCGATGATTTTTTTGCCTGCAGCTCGTTTGCGCCACAAAACGAGCATGTGAAATAACGGTTCATTTGCGCTCTCTTACACATAGTATTTAACGAATCATCCGGTCATTCATACGCCACCGGCGGCTACTTCGTGGGCGTCCTGCCTGTTCGTTATCTTTGACATAAAATCTAACTTAACTTAGTTATTATGGCAAGAGAAAACACCAAACTTTTCTTAGTTCGGTGCCTTAGTTAGAGAAGAGAGGTCTTAGAGTTCGTATTGAACTCCTTTGACTACACCAATGATAAGGCAATTACCATTGATAGGGATGTTGGGATACCGAGGATTTAATGGCACTAAAAACTTTTGAGGGCCATCGATGACTAATTTTTTTACTGTAGCTTCGTTTGTTCCATCAAGTCGAGCGATGACTATTTTTCCATGACGAGCTTCTGCATCTGGATCTACAATCACTGTTGCGCCTTCTGGTATTGTTGGGAGGCCATTAGGGTTAGTCATGGAGTCACCTTTAACCTCTAATGCAAATGAGTTATCACCAATCTTTAATGATGTATCTACCCACTTGTCCACTTCACTAAACACTTCTGCTGCCCTGCACTCAGTAAACTGCCCAGCCTGAACCCACGATATTACAGGAACTCTGCGCATGTTTGTGACGAGTTTGCCTTCAAACTCAGCACCATAAAGAATGTAATCTATTGACGTATTGAAGAACTTCGCTAATTTCGAAAGTGCCTCCCCACCAGGGGTATTGATGTCTTTCTCCCAGTACCCCACAGCAACGTCGCTTACTCCACAAAATTTACCCAATTCTTTCTGGGACGTTCTGGTAACTCTTCTCAGAGCTTTTATACGCTGACCAACCGTTTCCATAGGAGCACCATTTCTTGAATTGCTAAGTAATCTTAGTTTTTATTGACCAAAGATAGATTTGTAATTATCATCTAATAAAACTTAGTTTGGAGGGCGTATGACAACTGACGATATCGAAAGCTACTTCGGCAGTATTGAGAAAGTTGCTGCTTTTTTCGGCATAACAACTGAAGCCGTTTATCAGTGGCGAAACCGTCCGGGCCAGTTAATTCCAAAAGGACGTGCAGCAGAAGCTGCATATAGAACTTGCGGACGGTTGCCATTTAAACCTGAGCTTTATGAAAAATCTAATGGATAAATCGATTAACAGAAACCACAGAACGATGAGGCTAACCGTGGGTAAGCATCACTGGAAAGTAGAAAAACAGCCTGAGTGGTACGTGAAAGCTGTCAGAAAAACTATCGCAAAGTTGCCGGGTGGTTACGCTGAAGCAGCTGACTGGCTGGATGTAACAGAGAACGCATTATTTAACCGCCTTCGTGCTGATGGCGATCAGATTTTCCCGCTGGGATTGGCAATGATTTTGCAACGTGCTGGTGGAACTCACTTCATTGCTGATGCTGTGGCGCAGTCTGCTAATGGCGTCTTTGTGTCTCTTCCTGACGTCGAGGATGTGGACAACGCCGATATTAACCAGCGTCTGCTGGAAGTCATTGAACAGATCGGCAGTTATTCAAAACAGATTCGT
>NZ_JBJQJO010000090.1:0-2530 GCF_046487395.1 Escherichia sp. WS1450 | reverse complement strand
GCCCAGTCCGGGGCGGCTTTACCGCCAATACTTTCCGTCAGTGCTGAGATTTCTGTCAGTTGCCGGATAAGCGTGTCGATTTGCAGCAGTGTACTCTTTCGTACAGCCAGGATGTGTCTGATACTTGTGGAACAGATAACGGCTGTATGTCCGTTGACCGCGTTCGGGTGGGGGATTGTGATATATGACATTATGGGGTTTCCTTTCTGTTTATAAACGAAAACGCCAGCTCTGTTCAGGCTGGCGTCAGGAGAATGAAGTCTGGTGAGTGAGATTCACCGGTTCTGGTGCAGAAGTTGCAGTTGGTGCAGGGTACGGATATCCTCCCTGGCCTGTTCAATACAGGGCAGCAGTGCTGCCGAATCCGTTTTATCCTCATCGTTGTCGAAAATAATTCCGGACCCGCAGTCGATATTGTCCTGCAGCCACGCAATGAGGATATCCAGCGCTGTTTCAGTGGTTAATGGCATCACGCTCTGTATCACTGTATTGTCTTCCGGCAACTGATGAGAGCTGGCAGAAGTCGCCGGTGTTTCGGTAGCGTCACGTTCATCCACCACGCGGAGTGAATAACCGTATTCAGCGACCTTGTTAATCAGTTCAGCGAGATTTACACCATCAATGTCAACGACAATGCGCCCCATGTTCAGTGCCTGCACGTTAATGCTGTCGGCTTCCAGCGTCAGGGAAAGTTTCATCGTTTCGCCCCCGGATGCTACCCAGGGTAATGTTATTTACCATTCTGTAGTTATTACGTGTCATCAGGCCTGTTGCCCGGCGGGCCCGGAGAATATCGATGCTGTTGATTAACTGCGACGGGGCTCCTGCGCTGAATCCCGGCTGGTCGGTACGTACCAGTGCGTATTTTTCAACGAGAAAGTTCACCGCATCGCACAGTGAAATGCCGGCCTCAATATGCTGCTCAATCACACGTTCATCAGCGAACGGTGTGTCATTCAGTGTGAGGCCATAGTGCTGGTCCAGCAGACGGATGAGCAGTGTCTGCCAGATGGTGACGGGAGACGGGCAGCACGATGCCTCCCGTACATGTGTGTCGGGTAATAATTTCATACTGAAGATTTTCCTGATATGAGAGATTAAATTATGGGGAGAGTGGCGTGGTGAAAACACCTGGCCGGAGCAGAAGGTTATTCCGGTGGTTTACTTTTTCGTTTCGGGCGTCGGATAAACAGCCAGATAAACGTAACCACAACTGCCGAGGGTGTCGGCTTCGCAGGTCAGCCCTTTTGCATACAGCGTGACGGTATGCTGATGGCGGGGATTCAGTTCACCGCTGGTGAGCATGAGTTCCAGTTGTTTCATCAGCAGCGGAAAGGCCTGGTCCAGATGGTATGCATCCGCATCGCTGAACCGGCCTCTGATGCCGGCGCGGTCGGCAAGGTAATGCAGGCGGTTACCCTCCTGCACCAGACGGGCGCCAAAACAGGGCCTCACTGTGCAGGGAAGCCCCCACCAGGGGCGGTCGTGATTGTCGTCGGGATGAGTTATCCCGGAGAGTGTGTCTGACACGATAAAATCCTCTCTGAAAAGTGGTTAAGAATGGTTTAACGATGACAGGTCAGCCGGTGCGCTGACCGGTTTCGGTGAAGATGTATGCATTGATGAGAATGGCCTCATCCACAGCGGCGTCTGAGGTCATCTGGTCGTACTCGTTTTCCAGTTGACGGTACAGCCAGAAGGCCAGGTCGCGCAGGGCTTCGCTGACAGCGGCTTCCGCATCGGCTGTCATAGCCTGACCAGTCGGACTGTTCCGGGTAACAGTGATAACGGATGGCAGTAACGTCCCCGGTGGTGGATTTCAGCCTGCAGTTGCCAGAAGTTACGTTTCTGCACCGCCTGCAGGGCATCCGCGATACGATGAAGCTCACGGTTCTGCGGGGCATACTCCCGGACTCTCCTGGTTGTTGCTGACTGCCAGTGCCAGCGTCCTTCAAAACAGGCTCCGTCCCTGGCTGCAGAATCCGCTGAACCAGATGCACGGCTCTTCCATAAACCTGCCGTTGCTGAGACGGATAACACGCTGGCAGAGGTCAATTCCGAAAATGCCACAGACCTCCCTGACGTCCTCATACACGTTTTCATACCAGTTGCTGTCAGCATGATGCTGACGGTACCCGTCGCGGGCTTTTTCCCGTGCCGGGCAGGAAAGTTCATCCAGCGTATACACTGTGATGGTGATAATTCTGCTCATCAGAATGCCCTGACTCAGTTCAGGGTGACGCTCATCAGCCGGACATACGGGCCAAAACTGTCCTTACGACGTTCTGCAAACACAGCCAGCACACCGGGAATATCCTGCACTTCACGACCGGTATACGTTTCAGTGCTGCCGTGCCAGCGGTATTTGCCGGTACAGAACGGAAAAAGACGGGATGCAGGATGCTGTTGGTGAATACGCATGGCTTCACCACGGGTGATGATTTTCATAATGGGATACCTCTGAAGACAGAAGATAAAAGTGAAAACAGGTGTGATGTGGTTGTGACGGGTTAAAGCAGACCATGTTCGG
>NZ_JBJQJO010000089.1:0-2653 GCF_046487395.1 Escherichia sp. WS1450 | reverse complement strand
ATGGCATCCGCATAGTGCACTGGGTTATCGCTCGCCACGGGAATATCTACGGCAGCGGGCCAGTAATGGGTTAAGTGATAACAGGTGTCTGGAAATATAGGGGCAAATCCAGGAACATTCCGGGTTATCTGTAGTACAGGAGGAGATTTTCTCCTATTTCAAATAAAATTCAATGACAGGTGAATATTTAAATATAAATGCATCGCTTCAACAGAGAAATCGGAATTACGCCCGGAACCAGGCCTGAATGAATAATGGAGGAGGTAAAATAATATTATTGATGAAAATATCAAATTAAGTCCCCCTTCTCCTTCCCCAGCTTAAATATACTTACTTTTTCACTGGATAATATGTTATTGAATTACAAAGTTGATCCTGATATACATGATTTCCGGCTCTTGCATCCAGTGATAACTTTATATAGTCCTGCAAAGGCGAACTTCGTAAAAGTATACTTTTCTGTTGTAAGCATTGAGGTATCGAAAATGAGTGAGAATACCGGAAAATCCCATGAAAATAAAATGGTTATTATTGACTACGGGGAATATGATGAATACCTTCGTAACGCGTGGTTCCGAGGTTTTCGGGAAGGTTATGATATGGCGATGAAATTTGGATTAGGCTGCCAGCAATGTTATGAAACAGGTGAAAAAATAGCATGCGCAAGAGCTGAAGAATGCCGTAAAAAGATTAAGGTAATAAAACACTGAAACGGGCTGTCTGATATTTCTGTGAGCTAAAAAGACACCGTAATACAGGTATCTCACAGTAACTGAAAGATATGCACATGCCGCCAGGGAAGATTAAGGGTAAGGGAGGATATCCCTTACCTGATTGATTATGGGATGATACCACAGGCAATTCTTGCACCACCGCCACCTAGAGGTTCAGGATGGTCATCATGATTATCACCTCCTGCGTGGAGCATTAGCGAACGGCCATCGAGCTCCTTTAATTCAGATAGTCTTGGCGCAAGCACCGGGTAGGTTGCTTTTCCGTCATGAGTGACATAAAGCGCAGGGAGATCACCTAGGTGGCCATCAGGAGACCATGGACCGAGATGCTTCCCTGTTTTTTCCGGGTCAAAGTGACCACCTGCAGATAAAGCAGCGACAGTTTTTCCATCTTTCAGGGCAGGAGCACAACTTGCGTTTTCATGTACATGAAAACCATGAATGCCGGCGGGTAAGGAGTGAAGATCAGGGGTGAACAGCAGCCCGTAGGGTGTCTTCTGGATGGTTATTTTACCAATATTTCGCTCTTTTCCGTCACTATCAACAAGATTCATTGTTACATCTTTGGTGGCTGCATATCCACAGGATGATGTAGCCAGAATCACAAAGGCAATAAGTTTACGTTTCATAAACCCTCTGTTAACAGGTTAAAGATTTACTCAATAACTGTTGCGAAATAACAGTCAGCCAGATGATAGCTTATGATAGTTATTGAATGTGACTATCAGTGTAATTAATTATGCAAATTAGAAGGAATGTTATGTGTGAAGCGCCCCTGTATCCCGCTCATACTGGCTAACCCAGACACGCAGAGTCTGTGGCGTACAGCCAGCATTTGAGGCAATGGAACAAATTACCCCAATTGTGAATCATACTCATCCTGTTTACCTCTTTCTCAGGGAGTTTAGTCTCCAGGATTCCCGGAGCAGTTCAAAGTGCCCTGTGCTGCTTAAAGTGCCGCTGCATGCCACCACATGGCTGAGCAGCAACAGGTATTGTTGTTCCTTCATGTTGTTCACGCAACCAGCGTAATACCACCGGCGAGGATGGACTGTCACTGTGATTACGTTCAGTAATACGTTCATAAAAGGAAGTTCAGAATGCATGAATCTGTTGTCCGTTGATGTTTCCTTCTGTCGAATTGTGTGTGAAGTGGACAATCAGAAAATGCGGCCAGTGATCCACTGCCTGTTGAATAAAACGCCGGATGTCTCCCGGCTCTGCAAGTAATGCTTCAGTTTCCTGCACTATTTTATCCCTGTTGAATTTTGTCAAACCGGTGCAGACACGCAGGAAAGTATGCCAGCACTGGTGTAATGCCAGTAACATACAATAAGAATGAAATGACGAATCAGTCAGGAAAGGGTGCCCCCATTGGCAACCCATTGACTGAGCAGAGGATACAATCAGGAAGGTTAACGAGAGTATCTCCGACATCAGGGGCAGGATTGATTTCTACAATACCAGCGCCGGCATTGAGCCTGTACATAGATTTATGTAATTGCCTGATTTTGATATGTTCAATTCAACATCAAATGAAAGCTAAATTATGGACGACACACAATTGCAGGCTCTGGCTAACGAACTGGCCAAAAATCTCAAAACCCCTGAAGATCTCAGTCAGTTCGATCGCCTGCTCAAGAAAATAAGTGTTGAGGCAGCTCTCAACGCTGAACTGACTCACCATCTGGGACATGAAAAAAATCAGACCAAATCGGGAACCAACTTCCGTAATGGCTATTCCACGAAAACCGTCACCACTACCGACGGGCCGATGGAATTACGTACTCCACCTGATCGTGATGGTTCCTTCGAACCACAACTGGTGAAGAAAAATCAGACCCGCATTACCGGCATGGACAACCAGATCCTGGCGCTGTATGCCAGAGGGATGACTACCCGCGAAATTACCTCAGCCT
>NZ_JBJQJO010000088.1:0-2736 GCF_046487395.1 Escherichia sp. WS1450 | reverse complement strand
CAGCGCGGCTTGATGAAGGCCGTGGGTGCATCGGCCGGCACCTTGCGCAGGTTGTCGGCGTTCATCTCACGCAGGGTCTGCACGGCTGCCAGCACGCCTTGCGCGGCCGGCGCGGCGCGCAGTTCCAGCACCTCCAGCAAGGCCGGCGTGTAACGGCGCAGGGTGGCGAAGTTCTCGCCGACCAGGTGCAGGTGGTCGAAGCCTTCCGGCCGGGCCAGCAGCTCGGCCTCGCTGACGCTCTCGGTGAACTCGTCCCAGGGAATCACCGCCTCGATGGCGGCATAGGGGTCGCTGCCGCTTTCCTTCGCTTCCAGCAGCGCCTGGCCGATCCTGGAGTACAGGCGCACCTTGTCGTTGATCGCCTTGCCCTGCTTCTGGAACTGCTGCTGATGCTTGTGCTTCGCGCCGCTGAACAGCTTGACCAGGATGCGGTCATGCAGATCGACCAGCTCATCGATCACGGTCGCGGTGCTCTCCAGCACCACGGCGGCCAGGGTCGCGTAGCGGCGCTGCGGCTCGAACTTACCGAGGTCTTTGGGCGTCATCTGCCCACCCTCGCGGGCCAGCTTGAGCAGGCGGTTCTGGTGGATGTGCCGGCCCAGGCCTTCGGGCAAGTCCACCAACTGAAATGTCTTCAGCCGCTCGATGTGTTCCAGCATGTGCCGAGAGTTGGGTTTCAGCGGTGCCTGGCGCAGCCAGGTCAACCAGGTGATGCTGCTGCCGGCCTTGAGCTTCAACAGCTCGTCCAGCTTGGCCCGATGCGAGTCCGTGAGTGGTTCGACCAGGGCGCGGTAGACCCGCCGATTGGCTCGCGCAATGGCTTCCGAGCAGGCCCGGTCAATCACGCTCAGCGCCGGCAGGATGCGTCGTTTCTGCCGTAGGCTCTCCAGGGCCTGACCGGCCAGCAGCAAGCCTTTGTCGGTCTGCTGGGCCAGCTCGGTTAGCTCGCGCACCAGGGCGCGGAAGTCGGACAGGCCGAACGGGGCCAGTTGCAGGTAGGTGCGCAGTTCCTGGGCATGCTCGCGACGGGTCACGTCGCGCTCGCCGTACTTTGCCCAGCTCGCCGGCTCGGCCTGGACTTGCTTCGCCACCCACAGGATGACCGGCTCGGGCAGCTCGCTGTCGGTTCCCAGCGCGTAACCGGGGTAGCGCAGCAGGCAGAGCTGCACGGCGAAGCCGAGGCGGTTGGCGTCGCCGCGTCGCTGGCGGATCAGCGACAGGTCGGAGTCGTTGAAGGTGTAGTAGCGGATCAGGTCATCCTGGCTTTCCGGCAGCGCAAGCAGGGTGTCCCGCTCCGTGGCCGAGAGGATCAAGCGACGCGGCATGTGTCAGTCGTCCGTGCGGAGGTACTGGTAGAGGGTTTCCCGGCTGATGTTGAACTCGCGGGCAAGCTGCGCCTTGGGCTCGCCGGCCGTCGCTCGCTGCCGCAGGGTAGCAGCCTGCTCATCGGACAGGGCTTTCTTGCGGCCCCGGTACGCGCCACGCTGCTTGGCCAAGGCGATGCCCTCACGCTGCCGCTCGCGGATCAGGGCGCGCTCGAACTCAGCGAAGGCCCCCATCACCGACAGCATCAGGTTGGCCATCGGCGAGTCCTCGCCAGTGAACACCAGGCCCTCCTTCAGGAACTCGATGCGCACGCCGCGCTGAGTCAGCTTCTGTACCAAGCGACGCAGGTCATCGAGGTTGCGGGCCAGCCGATCCATGCTGTGCACCACCACTGTATCGCCTTCGCGGACGAAGCTCAGCAGCGCTTCGAGCTGGGGGCGCTGGGTGTCCTTGCCCGATGCCTTGTCGGTGAACACCTTGCTCACCTGGGTTTGTTCCAGCTGGCGTTCCGGGTTCTGGTCAAAGCTGCTGACCCGGACGTAGCCGATGCGGTGCCCCTGCACGATGTCTCCTTGGTTGAAGGCGGCTTAAGTGCACTTTCTGTTCCGTTGTGCCTCAAAGCCCATTTCTGTCAGGCTGAAATCTATAACCTTCGCGGGCATGTGTCAAAAAATGGGAAAGCAGACTCTATTCTGACGAAGCGGCGCGGCCCTGCCTGACATCAAGTTAGGGTATGCCTCAACCTGACGGCGGCGAATCACAAGCGTCCGGTTTGACGCTGGTTTCGGTCGCAGTGCTGGCCCGCGCCTGGAAGCGCTGATAGCACTCCAGCCCGCAGAAATGCTCCACGTACTCGGCCCCTTCCGGCGTGAAGGCGGCATCGAGCGGGATTTCCTTGCAGCACACGCAGCAACTGGTGCTCGGTTCATTGGCGTTCATGGTGGTGTTCCTCCATTGGTTGACGAAGCCGACGAAGGCCGCCGCCGGCATCGGCCTGGCGAACAGGAAACCCTGCACCGTGTCGCAACCCGCCTGCCGCAACCACGCAAGGCAGTCGGGTGTTTCCACACCCTCGGCTACCACCTCCATTGTCGTTTTCAGAAGACGGCTGCACTGAACGTCAGAAGCCGACTGCACTATAGCAGCGGAGGGGTTGGATCCATCAGGCAACGACGGGCTGCTGCCGGCCATCAGCGGACGCAGGGAGGACTTTCCGCAACCGGCCGTTCGATGCGGCACCGATGGCCTTCGCGCAGGGGTAGTGAATCCGCCAGGATTGACTTGCGCTGCCCTACCTCTCACTAGTGAGGGGCGGCAGCGCATCAAGCGGTGAGCGCACTCCGGCACCGCCAACTTTCAGCACATGCGTGTAAATCATCGTCGTAGAGACGTCGGAATGGCCGAGCAGAT
>NZ_JBJQJO010000087.1:0-2781 GCF_046487395.1 Escherichia sp. WS1450 | reverse complement strand
AAATGGTACAGGAACTTTTGTTCGGGTTCACTTTCCTGTGTTGCTCTGGTGAGCAGTGCCCTGCTGGTTTTCACTGATGCGATGAAAGAACTGCCAGTAACACTTCTTTATGCTGAAGCAGCCCGTGGAACTTTTGAAGAAGGGGCCATCTCTGCTTTAATGATTGTTCTTGCAGGGACATTTCCGGTTATTTTGTTTGTTCCAGCTGAAAGACTGAAATCAGAGGATTGATTATGTCTGAAGAAACAGCTTTATGTATTAATGATGTCCATGTTGTTTATCCCAATAGCCCATATCCTGTATTGCGGGGCGGGGGGTATGTCAGTCTGTAAAGGTGAACTGGCATGTCTGCTTGGTACATCAGGTTGTGGAAAAACAACAGTACTACGTGCTGTAGCTGGTTTTGAGCGCCTGAACAAGGGGAAATTTTTGTATCACAGCATTGTGTGGCCAGCGCAGATATGCATTTTCCGCCGGAGAAATGTCATGTCGGTATAGTCTTTCAGGAATATGCGCTCTTTCCCCACCTTACAGTTTCACAAAACGTGGCTTTGGTCTGAGAAGACTGCCGAGAGATGTACAGCGAACCAGAGTTACAGAACTGTTGAAAATGGTGGATTTATTCCACTATTCAGACAGCTATCCTCATGAACTTTCAGGAGGTCAGCAGCAACGTATTGCCCTTGCAAGGTCACTGGTTCCAAATCCAGATATCCTGTTGCTAGATGAACCATTTTCCAGCTTGGATAAAAAACAAGGGTAGGACTGAGCCGTGAAGTTCGTGATATTTTGCATGAGGCAGGGCAGACAGCACTTTTAGTCACTTACAGTGAACACGAAGCATATTTGATGGGGGTTCGTATTAGATATGTTAAAAACGGACAATATTGGGAAGGGTAACCTTGCCAGCAGACTGTCAAGATGTATTAAACAGGTCGATTAGCTGTAGGCGGGATAGCTCGCGGGATAAATCATCTGAGAATGTGCCATTTTCCGGGCTGTTATGGGGGACAGGCATTGCTGGTTGTTGGTTCGTTGATGGAGGGAAA
Organism: Escherichia sp. WS1450; assembly: GCF_046487395.1. Classification (NCBI taxonomy): domain Bacteria; kingdom Pseudomonadati; phylum Pseudomonadota; class Gammaproteobacteria; order Enterobacterales; family Enterobacteriaceae; genus Escherichia; species Escherichia sp. WS1450. The sequence continues at coordinate 1,732 of NZ_JBJQJO010000087.1, read as the reverse complement.
GCTGCAGCACAGATAATGGGGCTTTAGGAAAAGGAAAGACATAATAACCACGACAAAGTGACTATCAAAGTGGGCCAAGGACATTTGAATGTTTGAGATAATAAATATTGTAATGAAGCTGAGGCTATTGCTACCACCACACACTACAGAACCTGCACCATTGGATGCCAAGAACAACTGTCCGAATACATAGAAATGCTCAGATAAAAGTGTTTATGTCTCATCCGGCATGAAAACGATGAGCACATTATCTACAATCCACAGGCCCTCCTATTTTCCCGCTTATACATTCCCCATCTTCCATTTTTCCTCACCCGCGCCGGCACCACACTGTCATCTTTCTGAGGTTTTACTGTCTTACACATGTAATAAAAAGTTATTTTTCTGCAATTCGGGCATGATATGTAATCCCGCGAGCATAAAACGAGTGAATTTGCACATCAGGTACAACAAGCAAGAGAGATAAACGATGAAACCGTTACATTATACAGCTTCATCACTGGTGCTCGGACTGGCGTTAATGGGCAATGCACAGGCAGTGACGACCATTCCGTTTTGGAACTCTATGGAAGGGGAAATGGGCAAAGAGGTGGATACAACTGGAAAACTTTAGCGCCAGGAACGGTCTGCCGTTTGCCAGCAAAAACAACGGTTTTGACGCCACGGACGCGGTGCTGGAGTTCAACAAGCCGGAGCAGGTGAAACACATCGTCATGCTCGAGGAGATGAACAAGAAGGGCGACTTCATCTACGTCGGGCGTAAGGATGAATCCACCGAGAAGTTCTATAGAGGTGATTGCGCGATGACCACCGCCTCTTCCGGTTCTCTTTCCAACATTCGCGAGTACGCCAAATTCAACTACGGCGTAGGCATGATGCCTTACGACGCTGACGCGAAAGATGCACCACAAAACGCCATTATCGGCGGAGCCAGCCTGTGGGTGATGCAGGGCAAAGATAAAGAAACGTATACCGGCGCAGGCGAAAAGCTGGCGGTAGGGGAATCATCGGATCTTTCTGCTCATCCGGCGTTATCTCCATAGGTAATAATTCAACGCCTGCGTCAGAAGTGGTTGTTACCGGAAGACGCCGCGAAACACGCCCTTCGTTTTGCCAGAGTCTGAGCCATTTGAAAATAACATTATCATTGATGCCAGACTCTCGTGCAATCTGGGCCACACAGGCTCCGGGTAAAAGAGTTTGCTGAACAAGTCTCCATTTTTACTCTGGTGAAAATCGGTTCCGACGGGTTTTCTCTGTTTTTACAGGCTGAGTCACTGTCGGGGCTGAATATTATCGCCCCGGGAAAAGAGCCCGGTCAGTTGCACGCAGGAATATTCACCAGAAAGATGCCCGTCAGTGAATACCTGATGAAATCGCCTCACCAGAGAAAAAATAGCGGTTTTGCTGACACCGGTCTGTGCAGAAATGCGCGGGTACGACAGTGTCTCGTCAAATTTCAGTTGTAGCAAACGCAGGATCAATTCCGGATTATCTGCCAGTACCGCCTTTCGTGCATTCATCGTAAATGTCCTTTTACTGCGAAAATGGACATTAGCATAGGAAACAGGAAAGGGAGGCGAAAGACGTTTTAATGAGACGGTTACTTTTTCTGCGCTCCTTGAACCGCCCCGGGTTTCCTGGAGAGTGTTTTATCTGTGAACTCAGGCTGCCAGATCATCGTTTCCGATGGAAGCATAATAAGCTTTTTCTGCTTCTGCCGGAGGAGTAT
>NZ_JBJQJO010000086.1:0-2855 GCF_046487395.1 Escherichia sp. WS1450 | reverse complement strand
ACAGTCTGGATGAACTGCGAACGCTGGCGATTGATGTTGATTATCTCGATCCCGGTAACGGGCCTGACGGCGATATCGAACATCACACCGAAATAACCCTTCCTTCCTGAGGATCCTCATGTTTGTGAAACCTGTTAAAGGGCGGTCAGTGCCTGACCCTGCCCGCGGCGACCTTTTGCCCGCCGAAGGGCGAAATGTTGACGAGAACAACTACTGGCTGCGCCGTGAAGCAGCGGGTGATATCCGGCGCGTGAATAAAAAGGTGAATACCGATGACGATAAGCTTTAACACCATTCCGTCGAATACGCTGGTTCCGTTGTTTTATGCGGAAATGGATAACCAGGCGGCGAATACTGCACAGGACAGCGGAGCATCGTTGCTGATTGGTCACGCCAATAACGGTGCAGAGATTGTTGCCAACAGTCTGGTGCTGATGCCGTCGGCAGACTATGCACGCCAGATTTGTGGTGCGGGAAGTCAGCTGGCGCGTATGGTCGAGGCTTATCGCCAGACCGACCCGTTTGGTGAACTGTATGTGATTGCCGTTCCTGAATCCACGGCCGCGGCGGCAACAGTTACGCTGACGGTGACCGGCGCGGCAACCGAAACCGGCACGGTGAATGTTTATGTGGGACGTACCCGCGTGCAGGCACCGGTGACCAACGGCGATAACGTCGCGACGATTGCCAGCAGTATCCAGGATGCCATCAATGCCGTTCCGACTCTGCCGTTTACAGCTTCATCTTCGGCTGGTGTGGTCACGCTGACCGCGCGTCATAAGGGGCTTTGCGGGAATGAAATTCCTGTCAGCCTCAATTACTACGGCTTTGGTGGGGGCGAAGTGCTGCCAGCGGGCGTACAGATTGCCGTGGCGACGGGTACCGCCGGAACGGGTGCTCCGGTTCTCACCGGCGCGGTGGCTGCAATGGCGGATGAGCCGTTTGATTATATCGGCCTGCCGTTCAACGACACGGCCTCCGTTAATACGCTGGTGACCGAGATGAACGATACCAGCGGTCGCTGGAGCTATGCGCGTCAGCTGTATGGTCATGTGTATACGGCAAAGATCGGCACGCTGTCAGAACTGGTGACCGCAGGTGACCAGTTTAACCAGCAGCACATTACCCTGGCGGGGTACGAAAAAGACACCCAGACGCCTGCCGACGAGCTGGCGGCAAGCCGTACCGCCCGCGCAGCGGTGTTTATCCGCAACGATCCGGCACGTCCCACGCAGACCGGTGAGCTGGTAGGTATGCTGCCTGCGCCGAAGGGGAAACGGTTCACGATGACCGAGCAGCAGACCCTGCTGTCTCATGGCGTGGCAACGGCGTATGTCGAAAGCGGGGTACTGCGCATTCAGCGTGATGTCACCACGTACAGGAAAAACGCTTACGGGGTTGCGGATAACAGCTACCTCGACAGCGAGACGCTGCATACCAGCGCGTATGTACTGCGCAAACTGAAATCCGTCATTACCAGTAAGTACGGGCGTCACAAGCTTGCCAGTGACGGTACCCGCTTTGGTCCCGGTCAGGCGATTGTCACCCCGGCGGTGATCAAAGGGGAACTGCTGGCAACCTACCGTCAGCTCGAGCGTGCGGGGATCGTGGAAAACTACGAACTGTTCAAGCAGTACCTGATTGTGGAGCGTGATGCCAGCGATCCGAACCGCCTGAACACGCTGTTCCCGCCTGACTATGTTAACCAGTTCCGTCTTCAGTATTCAGAGGAGTCTGCATAATGGCCCGTATCGGGGGAACCTGTTATTTCAAAATTGACGGTCAGCAGCTATCGCTGACCGGCGGCATTGAGGTGCCCATGAACAAAACGGTTAACGATGACATCATCGGTCTGGATGGTTCAGTGGACCGCAAGGAAACTCACCGCGCGCCTTATGTCAAAGGAACCTTCAAGGTGCCGAAGAATTTTCCGGTGAGCAAAATCACCTCGTCTGATGAGATGACCATCACTGCCGAGCTGGCGAACGGTCAGGTCTATGTATTGTCGTCTGCCTGGCTGCACGGCGAAGCGAACCATAATGCCGAAGAAGGCACGGTTGATCTTGAGTTCCACGGTGAAGAAGGGGATTACCAGTGATTGAGCTTGTACTTAAAAAACCGATCATCGCCCACAAAGAAACACTGCATGTGCTGGAAATACGTGAGCCTACGTATGACGAGATTGAGGCGCTGGGGTTCCCTTTCTCTGTTTCGCCTGATGGTGGTATGAAAATGGACAGTCAGGTGGCGCTGAAATATATCCCGCTTCTGGCCGGGATCCCGCGCTCGTCTGCAGCGCAGATGACGAAGCTGGATATTTTCAAGGCAGGCATGATTGTAATGCGTTTTTTTACCGGCTTGGAGACGGAAGAGACCTCCGGAAGCGATTCTACAATGTCGCGTGGTTCTGGAAATTAAACCCCCTTGAACTTCGCCGGACGGCTATTTCCCACTTTGCTGATCTGGAGGCAGAGGCCGTCCGTATAAATGAGGAGATGAAGCATGGCTGATAATTTTCAGCTGAAAGCCATCATCACCGCCGTTGACAGGCTATCCGGCCCGCTTAAAGGTATGCAGCGTCAGCTTAAGGGATTTCAGAAAGAAGCCTCCAGCCTTGCTCTGGGCGCTGCCGGGGCGGGTACTGCAATAATGGGGGCACTGGTACTCCCTGTAAAATCAGCCATCACCCTTGAATCGAAGATGGCTGATGTCCGCAAAGTGGTGGACGGTCTGGATACGCCGGATGTAGTGGCACAGTAAATTTGGCCACCTGATTAAAGGTGATATCCTCACCACAACACAAAACAGGTGACTTAATGAACAAGAAAACCAAACGTACTTTCACCCCTGAATTC
>NZ_JBJQJO010000085.1:0-3139 GCF_046487395.1 Escherichia sp. WS1450 | reverse complement strand
ACGGCACTGCTGGCAAGTACATGTCCATGCCGAGTGATGCCAATAAATCGAACGGTGATAACAACAACACCGTGGCGGCAAGGGAGTACCGCCAACTAAAGTTTTTTGAGCTCACGAAACCATCTCCTTGAACAAAGGATTTGGCGGCGCTCCCGTAGAGCAAAAGGATTCATGAGAACGCCGCAACAACCGAAAAATGAAGGTTGCTGCGGCTTACTTGTCTGCGTTCTTGGAAGTGCTCATCTGCTGACTATCTCATGATTGAATTTGAATCGTAACAACTTTCAAGCAACTCTGCAAGGAGCCTTATTGTGCGCCCAACGCCGGAGTTAAGCCGCCGCGCGTAGCGCGGTCGGCTTGAACGAATTGTTAGACATCATTTACCAACTGACTTGATGATCTCGCCTTTCACAAAGCGAATAAATTCTTCCAAGTGATCTGCGCGTGAGGCCAAGTGATCTTCTTTTTGTCCCAGATAAGCTTGCTTAGCTTCAAGTAAGACGGGCTGATACTGGGCAGGTAGGCGTTTTATTGCCCAGTCGGCAGCGACATCCTTCGGCGCGATTTTGCCGGTTATTGCGCTGTACCAAATGCGGGACAACGTAAGCACTACATTTCGCTCATCGCCGGCCCAGTCGGGCTGCGAGTTCCATAGCTTCAAGGTTTCCCTCAGCGCCTCGAATAGATCCTGTTCAGGAACCGGGTCAAAGAATTCCTCCGCTGCCGGACCTACCAAGGCAACGCTATGTTCTCTTGCTTTTGTAAGCAGGATAGCTAGATCAATGTCGATCATGGCTGGCTCGAAGATACCCGCAAGAATGTCATTGCGCTGCCATTCTCCAAATTGCAGCTCGCGCTTAGCCGGATAACGCCACGGGATGATGTCGTCATGCACGACAAGGGTGACTTCTATAGCGCGGAGCGTCTCGCTCTCGCCAGGGAAAGCCGAAGCCTCCATAAGGTCATTGAGCAATGCTCGCCGCGTCGTTTCATCAAGCTTTACGGCCACAGTAACCAACAAATCAATATCGCTGTATGGCTTCAGGCCGCCATCCACTGCGGAGCCGTACAAATGCACGGCCAGCAACGTTGATTCCAGATGGCGCTCAATGACGCTTAGCACCTCTGATAGTTGGTTCGAAATTTCGATGGTCACCGCTACCCTCATGATGTCTAACACCAGAATTAAGCCGCGCCGCGAAGCGGCGTCGGCTTGAATGACTTGTTAGCGCCCACCTGCGACGCCAACCTCTTGCCACTGATAGTACTGCTTAGTAGCAATGGCCAGCATATCCAGGTCCTCCGGCGTGTCTCCGTACGCGTAGATGGTCGGATATGTCGCCAGGTCGTAGCGCTCACGGACCAAGCGAGCCTTCTCCGTCAAGACGCACTGCCGCCCTTCATAGCGGCCCGTTAGGATTCCGTCCGACTGTTGCAAGGAAGAACAGATGAGCTCAACGCCGTGCGAGTCGCACCACGGCTCCAAGTAAGCCTCAAGTCCGCCGGAAACAACGACAACCTTGTGCCCCTGCGCTTTGTGCCATGCGATGCGCTGCATTGCCTCGCCGCGGAGGGTATTGGGCAGGTAGCTCTGAGCGAAGTCACGACCTTGGGCCTCCAGGACCGAGGCCGGGATGCCGCTGTAAGCGAAGCGAACGATGACGCGACGGATCAGGGTGCCAGACAAGATCCCAATCTTATACCCAAGCACGAGCGGCGCCAGAAGCAGTTGTCCCACAAGCAGTCGACGTCGGCTCACGGACCGCCGCACAAAATCCGGCATCGTCTCGCGAGTGGTAATTGTGCCATCGAAGTCAAAGAGTGCGAGAGACATGCGTTGTGGGCGCTAACGCCTTGCTCACCGGAAAATTGCGAGCGCAGCGAGTAATTTTTCCGGTGCAGCAACTTGTTGTACGGTGCAACCGATAGCTATGACGTTTGCCCCTTAATCGCCTGGATAATCCTCGGCCAGTCTTCATGATGCAACTCATGTCCCGTGCCTTCGAGTGTCAGCATTTTTGAACCACGAATCGCATCTTTCAGTGCCAACCCATGCACATAAGGAAGTACAGGATCCTCCGTGCCGTGAATGATCAAAGTTGGTACAGCTATCTCATTTAATCTCCCGAGCCATCTCTCGCCACCACCTAAAGTAGTGTGGTTGAATGTTGTCAGGATATTCGGAGTGCGATCAAAATTTAACTCAGCGATGTTTTGTATCTTCTCAGCGTCAAAAGCATGCGCAGTACCTGAGTTGATTCGCCACGCTCCGACCTGATACGCGACGACAGCATCTCTATCAGACCAATCCAGCGATTCCGCCCGTTGGTGATACTCAATGATGGCAGGATCAAAAGCGGGCATATCCGGATCTGCATCTGCAAGCCGTTCTGAAGCAATCAGCGTCAAGCTCTTCACACGTTTCGGATACTTGAGAGCTACAAGCTGGGAAAGAAATCCCCCCAAAGACATGCCGACTAAATGAGCAGCTTCCAGACCATAACCATCAATGACGCGAACCACATCATCTGCTAATTCTTCAACGGAATATGGAGCCTGACCTGGCTCATAGCTTGTTGATTTCCCGGTATCACGGTGGTCGTACCGGATCACATAGCGACCCATTTTGGCAAGTTGGGAACAAAACTCATCAGGCCACCACACCGCAGACGACATTGCCCCCATGATCAGAATAATGGGTTCATGGGCCGGGTCGCCGAATGATTCGGTATAGAGTGAAATCGCTTTATCAACAACTACCTTTTCTTTCATACTTAAATTGCCTTCGAGTTCTACGTACAACTTTGTTTTAGGGCGACTGCCCTGCTGCGTAACATCGTTGCTGCTCCATAACATCAAACATCGACCCACGGCGTAACGCGCTTGCTGCTTGGATGCTCGAGGCATAGACTGTACAAAAAAACAGTCATAACAAGCCATGAAAACCGCCACTGCGCCGTTACCACCGCTGCGTTCGGTCAAGGTTCTGGACCAGTTGCGTGAGCGCATACGCTACTTGCATTACAGCTTACGAACCGAACAGGCTTATGTCCACTGGGTTCGTGCCTTCATCCGTTTCCACGGTGTGCGTCACCCGGCAACCTTGGGCAGCAGCGAAGTCGAGGCATTTCTGTCCTGG
>NZ_JBJQJO010000084.1:0-3174 GCF_046487395.1 Escherichia sp. WS1450 | reverse complement strand
TACGGATGTGCTTCTCCGTATACACCATGTTATCGGAGAGCTGCCCACGTATGGTTATCGTCGGGTATGGGCGCTGCTTCGCAGACAGGCCGAACTTGATGGTATGCCTGCGATCAATGCCAAACGTGTTTACCGGATCATGCGCCAGAATGCGCTGTTGCTTGAGCGAAAAACCGCTGTACCGCCATCGAAGCGGGCACATACTGGCAAAGTGGCCATGAAAGAAAGCAATCAACGATGGTGCTCTGACGGGTTCGAGTTCCGCTGTGATAACGGAGAAAAACTGCGAGTCACGTTCGCGCTGGACTGCTGTGACCGTGAGGCACTGTACTGGGCGGTCACTACGGGCGGCTTCGACAGTGAAACAGTACAGGACGTCATGCCAGGAGCGGTGGAACGCCGCTTCGGCAACGAGCTTCCGGCGTCTCCAGTAGAGTGGCTGACGGATAATGGTTCATGCTACCGGGCTAATGAAACACGGCAGTTTGCCCGGATGTTGGGGCTTGAACCGAAGAACACAGAGTTGAGTGCGTCTATCCTGGAGGACGTTGCTGTTGTGCCTCAAAAAGCCGTTCTGGTGCAGGGAACTATTCGTGATAATATTCTGTATGGAACCGATGACATTCTTCCCGATGATGAACTGTTTTGCATCCTGAATTCATTAGGGTTAATTAAAGAGGACTGCGGAGAACATTTCCTTGCTTTCCTAGACCGGGATATTAATCCTCTGGGTAGTGGTTTGAGTGGTGGAGAGATCCAGCGATTATGCATAGCCCGCGCCCTAGCCCGTAAGAAAAAGATTATCGTACTTGATGAACCCACGGCCTCTATTGGCGAAGAACTCGCGATAAAGATCATTACCTATATCCGGCAGCATTGCCCTACCGTTATTATTACAACTCATAATCCACGAATTCTGGAGCTCGCCGATCATTTTTTTGATGGTATGTCAAAGTCTTGCGTCATTGCTGGAGAAGGCAGAGACCAATAAACCACACACGTTAATTCATTTATATCTAATCGGGGTTGTACGCCGGAAACGCCGAAATTTCCGATACAGCGAATTTGTTGATTTTTGAAGCATGTTTGGAAGGTTTTGACGTGTACGTTTATGGTGCAGTAAGTGAGAATTTATTCGTACCAGCCATATGATACGTTACGGGCAGTGATTTTTCGCGCTAGACAGCTATTTGGGGTTTGGGGAGTAGTGGAACTCAAAAGGCGGTTAAGCGGTTCAATTGAATGGTCAATAACAGGTAAATCAATCTGTTGAGATCAACAACGTCGTTTGTTCCGCAAACGGCCAGGATGAGTAAAGCCAACTTGGCCCCCCCCAAAACAGATAGCCAAGAACGCAGATTCACGATGTAAATTGGCTGGTTGATTTTTGGCTATTTAAAATGACCGCTTAACGGCGGTTATTGTTCCACTGAGCCTCAAACCCCGAAACCTGGATTTTTCCGCGACCAGTAACGGCGTGGGTTGTCACATAAACGACCGATTGAGTGACTGTCACTGAAACAACGATTTCTGCATCAGATTTCGTCACATAACCCGTCACCTATTCAACGTCATGCAAATCTGTCAATTACTGGCTTTGGTTACGGAATTTTCTAGGTTTTCGGCTTAGAACCCCAAATAGTCTTAACGTGGTTTATTTTCCGAATTTCAAGCGCCCCCCTGGATGAGCGTGATGATTACTGGCGGACCTTTGACGTTCCAGCAAATTCCCCTGTTCCACATAGGTTTCCAGATATGACCGGTTATTTTCACGTTCGGTGTACGTGTTACAGCTGCAAATAATACAGGTGCATTATCAATATCATCAGGGATAAAATTGTAAGATCGTGGAAAATGTTTATTCATAGCCCGGATGATGGCTGTCTGTGCATCCTTTGTTCGGGCGCGGTGTTTCCATTCACGCCAGCCATCCACCTCAGAAATAATAACAGTAATCATCAAAACCTCGTGTCGTTACTCAATTTTGATTCCATAGCGGGACAGCATTTCACATAATTATGCCCCGTTATGAATGCAGGCGTCCTTCAAATTGCTGTCCGGTGTGACAGTTTTCGATGGTTGGTTGCAACGAGCATCTTCTGTCTCTTTCATCCTGGCGTTATAACGCTGCGTGTGTTTTTCAAGTTTTGCCTGCGCATACAGCGCTTCTTCCTCCGTTACAGTTCCATGAACTTTGCCATCCAGACCATAACGCGGAGTACCTGCGACTGATATACGCTGCAGATATTTGTAACCGCCAGTAATCATCCTTACAGCACAATTCCATTCTTTTACAGTTAGTCCACACTCAGGACTGGCCGAAATAAAAGCCATGACATCCTTTGAGATGCCTATTTTAAATGCATGATATCCCCCCTCTTCAGCCCGTAACTGAGGGAATGTTTTTTTAACACAGTCCAGACTGTGTCGGATAAACTCATGATTCCATCTATTGTTCTTCTTTTTTTTCTTCTTCTTACGTCCTGTTTTTTTCTGTTGTTCCGGGGAACCGGCCACTGTGGCTGGTATTTCAGGAGGTAATGAGTCGGTTTTAAATTCCATTACTGGCGCTGGTTTTATATCATCAGGAACTGCCTGTACAGCATCATCCTGATGAGAAAGAATTCGTCTTTTTTTCTTAATAATAACAACAGGTGACGGTTTCTTTGTAACACTGCCCATATACACACCTCTGCGTATCGTTAATATATAATGCACGACATACAGATAGTATATATCTGAGTCGGTAAAGTCACCAACAGAAGAATAATAACATGTATTTCATTACTGTTCGCGAATTATCACTCTGGATTCCTTCCTGGTGACATAAGTACAGTTATCAGGTACATCTCCCATAATAAAAGACATTGCCCCGATTTTAACATTACTTCCGATTTTCACATTTAACCCAATAATACATGTATGGGCACCAATATCGACATTATCACCAATAACAATATAGTTTTCCCTACTGTCAGAAACCTTTTCACCAATGGTTGTATTCTGCCGTATAATGACATTCTCACCGATATCAACATTACCATGAATGACGATTCCTGCATGGGTAATGACTCCAACTTATTGATAGTGTTTTATGTTCAGATAATGCCCGATGACTTTGTCATGCAGCTCCACCGATTTTGAGAACGACAGCGACTTCCGTCCCAGCCGTGC
>NZ_JBJQJO010000083.1:0-3222 GCF_046487395.1 Escherichia sp. WS1450 | reverse complement strand
CACAGAATGATGTCACGCTGAAAATGCCGGCCTTTGAATGGGTTCATGTGCAGCTCCATCAGCAAAAGGGGATGATAAGTTTATCACCACCGACTATTTGCAACAGTGCCGAAACGACTGAGCAAAATGATCAGTGATCTACTCCCTCCGGTGGATTTAACGGAGTTGCTGCTCGAAATTAACGCCCATACCGGATTTGCTGATGAGTTTTTCCATGCTAGTGAAGCCAGTGCCAGAGTTGATGATCTGCCCGTCAGCATCAGCGCCGTGCTGATGGCTGAAGCCTGCAATATCGGTCTGGAACCACTGATCAGATCAAATGTTCCTGCACTGACCCGACACCGGCTGAACTGGACAAAAGCGAACTATCTGCGGGCTGAAACTATCACCAGCGCTAATGCCAGACTGGTTGATTTTCAGGCAACGCTGCCACTGGCACAGATATGGGGTGGAGGAGAAGTGGCATCTGCAGATGGAATGCGCTTTGTTACGCCAGTCAGAACAATCAATGCCGGACCGAACCGCAAATACTTTGGTAATAACAGAGGGATCACCTGGTACAACTTTGTGTCCGATCAGTATTCCGGCTTTCATGGCATCGTTATACCGGGGACGCTGAGGGACTCTATCTTTGTGCTGGAAGGTCTTCTGGAACAGGAGACCGGGCTGAATCCAACCGAAATTATGACCGATACAGCAGGTGCCAGCGAACTTGTCTTTGGCCTTTTCTGGCTGCTGGGATACCAGTTTTCTCCACGCCTGGCTGATGCCGGTGCTTCGGTTTTCTGGCGAATGGACCATGATGCCGACTATGGCGTGCTGAATGATATTGCCAGAGGGCAATCAGATCCCCGAAAAATAGTCCTTCAGTGGGACGAAATGATCCGGACCGCTGGCTCCCTGAAGCTGGGCAAAGTACAGGTTTCAGTGCTGGTCCGTTCATTGCTGAAAAGTGAACGTCCTTCCGGACTGACTCAGGCAATCATTGAAGTGGGGCGCATCAACAAAACGCTGTATCTGCTTAATTATATTGATGATGAAGATTACCGCCGGCGCATTCTGACCCAGCTTAATCGGGGAGAAAGTCGCCATGCCGTTGCCAGAGCCATCTGTCACGGTCAAAAAGGTGAGATAAGAAAACGATATACCGACGGTCAGGAAGATCAACTGGGCACACTGGGGCTGGTCACTAACGCCGTCGTGTTATGGAACACTATTTATATGCAGGCAGCCCTGGATCATCTCCGGGCGCAGGGTGAAACACTGAATGATGAAGATATCGCACGCCTCTCCCCGCTTTGCCACGGACATATCAATATGCTCGGCCATTATTCCTTCACGCTGGCAGAACTGGTGACCAAAGGACATCTGAGACCATTAAAAGAGGCGTCAGAGGCAGAAAACGTTGCTTAACGTGAGTTTTCGTTCCACTGAGCGTCAGACCCCTGTCACAATGGCCTTACCGGGATTGGCGTAAGCGTGCGGGATATCCGCATGGAAGCGCAGGGATTCCCCGGCAGAAACGGTGTGCCACTCATCCCCCAGCCGCAGTTGTAATGCGCCTTCCAGTACAATGACATGTTCTCTGGTTCTGAAATCCATCCCTGTCGGTGTTGCTTATGCAGTCTGGTCGGGACTCGGCGTCGTCATAATTACAGCCATTGCCTGGTTGCTTCATGGGCAAAAGCTTGATGCGTGGGGCTTTGTAGGTATGGGGCTCATAATTGCTGCCTTTTTGCTCGCCCGATCCCCATCGTGGAAGTCGCTGCGGAGGCCGACGCCATGGTGACGGTGTTCGGCATTCTGAATCTCACCGAGGACTCCTTCTTCGATGAGAGCCGGCGGCTAGACCCCGCCGGCGCTGTCACCGCGGCGATCGAAATGCTGCGAGTCGGATCAGACGTCGTGGATGTCGGACCGGCCGCCAGCCATCCGGACGCGAGGCCTGTATCGCCGGCCGATGAGATCAGACGTATTGCGCCGCTCTTAGACGCCCTGTCCGATCAGATGCACCGTGTTTCAATCGACAGCTTCCAACCGGAAACCCAGCGCTATGCGCTCAAGCGCGGCGTGGGCTACCTGAACGATATCCAAGGATTTCCTGACCCTGCGCTCTATCCCGATATTGCTGAGGCGGACTGCAGGCTGGTGGTTATGCACTCAGCGCAGCGGGATGGCATCGCCACCCGCACCGGTCACCTTCGACCCGAAGACGCGCTCGACGAGATTGTGCGGTTCTTCGAGGCGCGGGTTTCCGCCTTGCGACGGAGCGGGGTCGCTGCCGACCGGCTCATCCTCGATCCGGGGATGGGATTTTTCTTGAGCCCCGCACCGGAAACATCGCTGCACGTGCTGTCGAACCTTCAAAAGCTGAAGTCGGCGTTGGGGCTTCCGCTATTGGTCTCGGTGTCGCGGAAATCCTTCTTGGGCGCCACCGTTGGCCTTCCTGTAAAGGATCTGGGTCCAGCGAGCCTTGCGGCGGAACTTCACGCGATCGGCAATGGCGCTGACTACGTCCGCACCCACGCGCCTGGAGATCTGCGAAGCGCAATCACCTTCTCGGAAACCCTCGCGAAATTTCGCAGTCGCGACGCCAGAGACCGAGGGTTAGATCATGCCTAGCATTCACCTTCCGGCCGCCCGCTAGCGGACCCTGGTCAGGTTCCGCGAAGGTGGGCGCAGACATGCTGGGCTCGTCAGGATCAAACTGCACTATGAGGCGGCGGTTCATACCGCGCCAGGGGAGCGAATGGACAGCGAGGAGCCTCCGAACGTTCGGGTCGCCTGCTCGGGTGATATCGACGAGGTTGTGCGGCTGATGCACGACGCTGCGGCGTGGATGTCCGCCAAGGGAACGCCCGCCTGGGACGTCGCGCGGATCGACCGGACATTCGCGGAGACCTTCGTCCTGAGATCCGAGCTCCTAGGGATCGCCTCAGAAAACGGAAAATAAAGCACGCTAAGCCGTAAGTAAGCGTGCTCCTGTGAAAGCCACAGCTAAAACTGCGTAGTACACATAGAGGTATTTTTTTCTAGATTTATATCGAATTTCGTTATCGAATTTCGCTTATTATTGATCAACTCGTTGCAGATCATGAAGGCGAAAGTATGACGGGCACTGTTGCAAATAGTCGGTGGTGATAAACTTATCATCCCCTTTTGCTGATGGAGCTGCACATGAACCCATTCAAAGGCCGGCATTTTCAGCGTGACATCATTCTG
>NZ_JBJQJO010000082.1:0-3324 GCF_046487395.1 Escherichia sp. WS1450 | reverse complement strand
CCCGTGGCCGAAAACGAAACAATAACCCGCGCGCAGTGCGAGGAATCCGGATGTGAAGCAATCAGCAGGTAATATTAATGGCAGGACCAGCAGGTTCTTTAAACAAACGAAGGTGGTGACTCCAATTAGTAGAACATATATTTTTCGATAAAGGCACCGATGACTTTTTCATGAAGTTCTACAGAGCGCGAGAAACAGATAGTTCTGCGGGCCAGACGTTTGATTCGGGTTCTCAGAGGTAGATGTTGCGCTCAATGCGCTGAGTAAAAATCTTACCAGTCAGATGCTTCTCCTTCGGTAACTCTCTGGTGTAACTACCCCATTCGTCAGTGGTCAACATACCGATGGTAAAAGGGCAAGCAGCGCCAGCAATTCACGACAGGTTTAATCAGTCCGTAGGCCAAAAGTGTAGGCCAGAACGCCACCAGTTTTCGTGTTGTACGTGTACCAGAGCCAGTGCTGTCGCGCTTTACTGCCGACAAAACTCCATTGCTCATCAAGTTCGCAGATGAGTGCCATATCAGCATGAGCGACCGGGTATGACGTTATTCTTCGTGGCGAGAGTTTTTTAAAGTCCGGATGACAGTATTAATGCCGATTTTCAGCGTACGGGCAGTATCGCGAACTCCGGCACCGTTGAAAGCCATTTCAGTGATTTGCTCTTTAACTCCCGGTTTACGGGCCTCGTAACGGTAAGTGAGCTGAAGCACTCGATGACAGTCACGGCAGCGAAATCGATCATGTCCTTTGGGTTCTTCCCGTGACGGTAAACCTGAACGGACTGGCAACAGGAGCAATGAAGGTTAACTGTGACCATGAAAGAACCTTAAAAGTGGCTATTATACTCCTAATTCAACTAATTGGAGTCATTACCGTATTCATAATGGATTAGGTTCAGCAGTTGCTGAAGTGCTTGTAGAAACTTGTCCTGTGCCCATGCGTCGGGTGGGGGTTAAAGAGCGGTATGGCCAGGTTGAAACTCAGGACTTTTTACAGAGAGAGTACGGGTTAACCGCGCAAGCTATTGTGGCGGCAGCCAGAGAGCTATTGTAATTCATGGAGTTTGTTTACCATTCTGTTTTTCTTAAAAGTGAGTGTCTGTGCGGTCACTAAACTCGGTAATAAAGCAGTTCATTGCAGGATAAGAAGCGTTTGGTTGTGTCGTTTTACCGTAAGAACCGACCGCCGTATGTATCCATTAAGCCAGTATTGGTAACGTAGGTGCCCACCTTTTCAAACTGGTGGGCGCCTGTTATGGAGCAAAAACATTATCCGCAGAACCCCGCAGATCATTTTCAAATGAGTTAAACTTCAAATGGTTAAACTGGTTTTGCAACCAGGAGCCTCTGTTGCCCGTATTGCCCGGGAACACGATATCAATGATAACCTCCTGTTCAAATGGCTCAGACTCTGGCAGAACGTAAGGTAAAGGGAGATGAAAAAGGCAATAGCAGAACTGAGTGACAGTGAAACCATTCTGGCGTACAGGGTTGGATGGTGAAACTGATAAAAAACCCTCTGAAAATTCTGTCAGAGGGTGTAGTCAAAAATGGTAGATATTTACGATGCAGTAATGCTTTCACTCCGGTAATTAATTTCCGTGATTAACTGCTTTCGATCAATAAAGGAATTGCAAAAGTGTGATCTTGTTCACGACATCGTGGATGATAATATGCCTGATGTCTGAATCCGGAAACAGTGCTCTGGCGGGTTTCATGTGAAGTTGACGGATAAAAAATCCGCACGACCAGACAGACGTGCGGTTTACGAAATTCGTAACAAGAGGCTTTTCTACGGATCACGTGGTGCGTGCCACGTGAAATTTTTGTAGCGCAAAATGTGCAATGTGTAAATACAAGGAAGGAAAAAAGTTAAATTGGTAGAAGTCCATGCCTGCCACATGTACGTCTGCATTCCTCGTTTTGAACAGAATTCTCACCAGACATCGTGAATTTCTCATTCAATCATCAGAGATATTAACCAGGATTTTTATTGTTTTGTGATAGCAGTACTTTAAATGTTCAGATGCTAAAATAAGCGCGCTTATTATAATTATAGTTATGATGTTTTATCTTTATGTATTTTAATGATTTTCGCGTCATTGCTTTTCTGCTGCTTAAATTGAGGTCGCATATTATACACAATAATATTCCTGGCATTATTAAGTTAATAAGAGAGGATTCTTATCACTGTATTTTTGCTCCGCACTACCGTTCTGGCTGGTGAAGTAATAATACAGGAGAATAACAGAATGCTTAAAAGACGTGATGCTTTTTTAAAGAAAAGCGCGCTGGCAGTGAGTGTGGCCCTGCTGCTCTCATCTCAGGCTTTGGCTCATAAAACACTTTCTGAGCCATTGACGGGTACTATCTGGCTTGATAATGGCACTCAGTCACTTGAAAGTGCAAGTGTGATTGACAGAAATGGAAATGCTAACGGTGATACTAATGTTACTGGAAAAAACTTTGCTGTTGGTTCCGGTGCAATAATTTGGGATGCGGGTAAATCCATGGCAGTGGGACATAAGACAGCTGTTTTTAATGCAGACAACAGTGTCGCTCTGGGGTATGGCTCTCAGGTGAATGGAGAAAGCAATGTACTTTCTGTAGGGGCCGGTCCTTCAGGATATGGATTTTCAGTTGATGGTGCACCGGAAACCCGCCGGATTATAAATGTTTCAGATGGTGTTAAGGATAGTGATGCGGCCACAAAAGGACAGATGGACAACGCCATTGCAGATGCTGTACGGGTGTCGGGGGATGCCCTGCGCGGTGAGATAGGTGGTGTATACAGAGATGCCCGTGCTCATACTGACAGTCAGGTTACAGCAGTACGTGATGAACTGAAGGCAGAGGGAGACAGTCTGCGTGGTGAGATAGGCGGTGTATACAGAGATGCCCGTGCTCATACTGACAGTCAGGTTACAGCAGTACGTGATGAACTCAGCAGGGATATTATTGCAGGCACATCGGCAGCGGTGGCGTATACGGATGCATCTTCTCTTGCTCTTCAGGATGAAATAAAAGAAAAAGCGGATGAAACAGTTCAGGTTTCCCGGGCTTATACAGATAAAAGTGTACGGGATGCCCGTAAAGAAGCGAAAAGCCAGGCAGAACATCTCAGCGATGTGCTTGTGAAGAACAGGGCGCAGACGGATGCAGCAATAGCCTCAAATACAGCAGCGATAAGGAATAACAGTCATCGTCTGGATTTGACGGAAGCCTGGCAGAAGATGGCGACAGAGAGAATGAATAATATGCAGGAGCAGATTAAAGAGAACCGGAAGGAGTTAAGGGAGAGTGCAGCCCAGAGCGCGGCACTGGC
>NZ_JBJQJO010000081.1:0-3439 GCF_046487395.1 Escherichia sp. WS1450 | reverse complement strand
GGGTCGTCATCCACCGCATCCGAGGCCAGATAGCTGTTTTCGACATCCCGTTCCAGCAGGCCTTGCCGTTCCAGATAGCGACCCACCCGGTGGGCGATGGTGTGCGTCAGCTGGGTGAGCTCTGGGCTGGTCGGCGCCTTGACCCAGCGGAAACGCGCTGAGCCGTGGGATTGCTCGACATACACACCGTCGAGAAACAGCATGTGGAAGTGAACATTCAGATTGAGCGCCGATCCAAAACGCTGGATCAGGGTGACCGCGCCCGTCTTGGCCACTTGGTGGGTATGGCCCGCTTTCTTGACCAGGTGCGTGGCAATGACGCGGTAAACGATGCCCAGCACCCACCCCATGATCTCGGGCCGGCTGGCAAACAGGAAACGCAGCTGAAACGGGAAGCTCAACACCCACTGACGCATGGGTTGTTCAGGCAGTACTTCATCAACCAGCAAGGCGGCACTTTCGGCCATCCGCCGCGCCCCACAGCTCGGGCAGAAACCGCGACGCTTACAGCTGAAAGCGACCAGGTGCTCGGCGTGGCAAGACTCGCAGCGAACCCGTAGAAAGCCATGCTCCAGCCGCCCGCATTGGAGAAATTCTTCAAATTCCCGTTGCACATAGCCCGGCAATTCCTTTCCCTGCTCTGCCATAAGCGCAGCGAATGCCGGGTAATACTCGTCAACGATCTGATAGAGAAGGGTTTGCTCGGGTCGGTGGCTCTGGTAACGACCAGTATCCCGATCCCGGCTGGCCGTCCTGGCCGCCACATGAGGCATGTTCCGCGTCCTTGCAATACTGTGTTTACATACAGTCTATCGCTTAGCGGAAAGTTCTTTTACCCTCAGCCGAAATGCCTGCCGTTGCTAGACATTGCCAGCCAGTGCCCGTCACTCCGCGGTCTTCACTGCGTGATCGAGTTGATCGACACCCGCCGTGACACGCTCCATGAAGTGCCTGCCTGCGTCTGTTAGCCGAACGCCCCGCGCATGGCGCTCAAATAGCAGGACACCAAGGTTATCCTCCAGCGCTTTCACACGCGCGCTGACGCTCGACTGGCTGATACCAAGTGCCTTGGCCGCATGCCGAAAATTCAGATGCTCGGCGACGGCGATGAACTGAACAAGGGAAATGAGCGGTATCCTGCCAGACAGGATACCGACATTCACGAGGTTTCGATGGTTAGTGCGCCGCATCGGAGCGGGCCTGCTACCAGTCGTCGGTTAGACGACTGGCGACTTCTCGGTGGCAGCCCCACGGAGCCGAAGGAGCACCAGCCCCAACGAAACCAGTACCGCCATCGCCGTGGCGTAACAGATCACGGGCCACGCTGTGTCACCGTTTAAAAGTGCCACCGCCAATGTCCCGACAATGCTGACTATCAGGCTTTGAACGCAGAAGTAGAACGCGACCGCTGATCCCGCGATGTCGTCGAACTCTGCCAAAGCGCCGTTCGCGGTAACGGACACCGTGAAGACAATACCGACCGCGACAACCCACATCGGTAGGATGAAGGTGAGGAATGACGGCGAGCCGTAAAGTTCGCCGATCCCCAACAGGACCGCTCCGCAAACAAGCAACGCCATCCCACGCGCCACGCATCCTGCGATGCCCCATCTGGCGACAAAGGACTTCGCGAAACGGGCTGTCACGATCATTACAAGCGCGACAGTGGCGAAGGCAAAGCTGAATCCGATCTCGGAATATTCCGCTTGGCCTATGAGCACACGGGTAGCCGTCGAGAAGAAGACGAAGTAGGTGCCCATACCGGCGCTAAAGCCGACAGTGTAAACCCAAAAAGCCGGACTCGCGAAGATCGGCAAGACAGATCGGCGCGTCTTGACTTGATCCAGAGGGCGGGTTTCGTGCCACCTGAAACCCGCATTTAGGAGTGCGAGCATCGCCAGTATAGCCAAAGTAATGAATATCGCCTGCCATCCCAAGAACTCGCCGATCAATGCTCCGGCGATAGGGCCGAGCGCAGGCACGAACGCCAGCATCGAACTGAAAAGGCCGTAGATGACGACACCCTCAGGACGGTTGGCATAAACGTCGCGAACCGTCGCGAACGTCGCCACCAGCATGGCCGACGCGCCCACTGCTTGAAGTAGACGGAAAGCGACAAAGGCCGGTGCAGTTGAAGACCAAGCTGCTCCCAGAGACGCAATGACGAAAGCCGTTGCGCCCGCAAGTAGAATTGGCCGTCGCCCGATTCTGTCTGAGAGCGGACCAAAAATCACCTGGCCCACGCCGAGCATCACCATATAGAGGCTCAACGTGAGTTGGATCATAGCGGGCGTCGTGTTCAGGATGCCGGGCATCGCTGGAACGACAGGGAGATAAATATCCATCGCCAGTGAAGCGAGGATGTCGAAAGGAGCCATCAGCAGCAGTGCTGCCGGCAGCGTATAGGCCCACGCGGGGCGTGTGGTGGTCATGACGAATCAACCCTCGATTAAGGAATACCGGGCGACGTCTGCTCGTCAGCAATCAGATGAGACTAGCCTTACAGAGCGCCGCAACAACAATACTGGTTGTTGCGGCTTACTTGTCTGCTGACTTGGAATTTCCCATCTGATTACTCCACGCTTACGAATATGAATTGCTACATTTTATCCGATTATCTTTTGCTTCGCAATGCGGCATGGGCGCACTCAGCGTTCCAGCCCCCTCTGCCGCCCTAACTGCCACGACACCGACCCGCCCTGCACGATGCCCATAACCTCGCGGCCGAGTTGGCGGTCGATGATCGGCCGCCACGGGACAAGGGTGAACTCATGGGATTTCTCGACCACGGCGAACTTGCCGCTCGATAGATGCACGGTTCCGGTAAACTTGCCGCTGACGCTCTCGCCGTCCGTGGCGGCGCGGAACGGCAGGCCCTTACTCAAAGCCATATCCGATCCGACGCCGGCTACCTCGCGCTCCCGCAGGATGGCGAGAAGGTTGCGCCGGTAGAAGACGCGGCTGTCCCGGCTGCGGGTGGCGTCGCCCTGTTCGATATGGTGCTCGCGGCGCTGGTCCATGGCTTCGCGGACTTGTTGCCCGAAGCCGGTTGGCGCAAGGTCGGCCGTCTCGCCGTGGATCAGCCGCCGGTCCAGCCAGGTCGCGCCGTCCGATCCGATCTGTTTGTTCAGATCGACCGGGGAAAGGACGCGAACGCTGGCCTGACTGTCTCGGCCGGCGTCATGGGCGGCGGCACGGCTGACCAGATCATCGGGGATGCGCCATTGGTCGGCGTCGATCCGCTCGACGATACCGGCCCGGCGTAGCGCCTCCAGCCGGCGCACATGGGCATCGACATAGCCCTCATAGTCGCCGCCTGGAACGCGGCACGTATAGGAAGAATAAACGCCCTTTTCACCCAAGTCCAACAGCTTTGGACCGCAGTTGACTCTTTCGACACCCCTGCGATGCAACCCAATCCGGCTGACGGGGAGCCAGC
>NZ_JBJQJO010000080.1:0-3448 GCF_046487395.1 Escherichia sp. WS1450 | reverse complement strand
TACTCAGCAACTGCTCGACGGTCATATTTTTAATTGCGCCCCGGTTTATGAGAGTCCATCCCTGCTTTTCCAGATAAAAACGGAAAGTATCCAGAGTACAGACCAGTGCGCTATCAGGAACGGTTTCGGTGAATTTGATGTAGCCGTGTTCGTCGAAGCGGATAACCAGGGTGCGGCCATCACCCGGGATTATTTTGTCAGCGGGTGTGGTGTTATTCCGGCGCAGTTCTTCCTCCATGCGGTCGAACTCGGCAATGTAGGCTTCCTTGAATGCAGCGGCCTTTTTGCCCGTGAAGCCCATCACCAGGAAAACGAAGCCGTTTTTGGTGATTTGGTACATAGGGAGTTTGCGTCCTGTTGAGTCGGTGTATTCGCTCGCCTTAAAATTAAGGGCAGTGAACTCAGCGGAGCAGTCCAGTAATTTTATTTTTTGGATAACATTGTCGTGACGCTTGCCAAAGAATTCCGCGATCGCAACAGACGTAGTGACAGCGCGACCATTTTCAATGGTTACGTCAGGGTGAGAAAGGGTAAGGGTAGTAGCCATAATGGCAGCCTCCACGTTGAGTATTGATAACTCACCACCGAGGCTTTCCACGACCATAATGGTGGTGAGACGTACAGGGGTGGAAATACCGGTCAACGTAGAACCCGGCCAGCCTTGCAGCTGCCCTGCACGCCCCACCATAATCTGAATGTGGCTGTGCTTCACGCATAAAAAAACCGCCTGAGCGCGGTTGTGCGCTACGTTTGACTTCGGGTTTCCACGCCCGGCACCCGGTTTATGAGGTGCAGGTGCACTATAATTCCACCCGTACTGGTTTTCAATAGCTACATTCAACATTTTCTCTTACCTTTCATCACCGAAGTGAACTTTGTTGATGCGGTGCCTGGTGCCTCCAGGGTGCCTCCAGGTGACGTTAACCAGTTAACAATTAACGCCGGATACAGAGAATCCACCCATAACACTGTTTTTGGTTTTAACTGTTCCACGTGCGATCAGCCGCATTCACCACATCACAAACTTCACTTTAAAAAGGGCGGCAGAGCAGTCACGGAGTAAAACTGATACCGCCAAACGTCACCAGAAAATTGATAACAGATGGCGTTGCAGCGGGGTTGTCACTCAGGCGCATGGTCAACCTGACAACCCGGTGTCCTCAAGGGGAAGGGAACCCCGCCATGCTTACCGCCGCGCCATTTCGCGGAGTGCCACAACCGGAAGCGCACGGTCGACGAAAATTTGACGACAGGCTATATATGAACCAGCTACCTCGCCGTGCGCTTTCGTGTTGTGTGCCTGCTTTTAACCACGTCAGGCGAGGTGGTATCCTCTGAGGGGTCTGTTACCCGAGAGGAAATTGGTTATGAATACAATCAAGTTTTCTTGCCCAGAATGTGGTGGCGAAGTCTTCGACACATCCTTTAAGCCGCAGGGCTCTGACAGTTTCGCGGGAGCCATCTGCAAAAATTGTGGTCACCTTGTAACTGAAGATGAGTCCTCGCAATTCGATGAGGAAATCGTTGACAATATCTTCGGTGTAATCACCGGAGCCTTTCTGAAGTAAAGGCACATACCGCTTGGTTACCGCTCTGATAATTCTTACCTGTCCGGCAATGGCGCTGATGTCAATATAAAGCGCCATTGCTGCTTCTTTGCCGATCCCGGGATGCCTTCCATTCTGATGTTTGACTTCGCCCACTGAGAAATCCTCTGTTTCCCCTTAACGCCGGGGTAGCGGAACAAAAACCTGCTGCATAGTTAAAGTTAAACCCTGCCGTCATGTTCATACGCCTCGGGCTGGCTACTTAACCCCTGACCACTGCCTGGTAACTCGAAGTATTGCCCTGCGTTCTGTGGGGCGGGGTGGGTTGGTATGAAAGAAAGGATACCCATGGGTATCCAAAAAGTAAATACCCATGGGTAATTTTTTTTGATGTATCTTAACTGGTGACTGGTTGTTTGGTGAGTTATGATGCGTTTTGTGCTTTCTTTTTACGGATTTCTTCGTAGATCATATTGTAATACTGTTTTTTCTCTTCAAGAGTTTTTAATAAGTTATCCGCTTCACTTTCAGGCAGTTCGTCTAAGAGATCTAAAAAAATACGTTGTCGTGGCGTTAGAACCCTTGTTTCATAATTGGAGGCTGTGTTCGTTGATGATGAAACGATACCATCCATCCATCCCCGGGGTAACCCAAAGGACTCTTCTATAATCTCCACCATATCATCAGCGATCCGTTTTTTTCCTTTTTTCCCCTCTGGGTACAACATTCTTGATACATAAGAAGGCTCGCGACCGATCTTTCTGGCCACGTTAACCGCTTTACCATCGCATTTCTCATCACGAATTTTGATGAGTTGTTGTCGTCTAAATTCATATTTGTCCATAGGTAAATAATAGATGCGATTACCGCAAGGTAAACAACCCAAGGGTATTGACTTTTGTTTACCTGTAGGTATTCTTTTGCTGTGTTTACTAAGGAGTAGCTATGGAAGAATTAAGAATATTTCTCAATTCTCTTTCGTCAGATGAACAGCGTATGTTTGCATGTGAGTGTGGTACTAGCATCGGTTATCTAAGAAAGGCATTGAGTAAAGGTCAAATGTTAGGGGCATCGTTATGTGTCCTTATTGAGCGAGCCAGTAATGGTGAAGTTACACGTCAGCAACTAAGGCCTTTTGATTGGATGAATATTTGGCCCGAGCTGGAAGATACCAAAACGTTAACACAACCACTTACTAGGAGCTTGATTCATGAAAATCAAGCATGAACACATCCGCATGGCGATGAATGCCTGGTCGCGTCCGGATGGTGAAAAAGTTCCGGCAGCCGAGATAACTAGGGTTTATTTCGAGCTGGGCATGACGTTTCCTGAGCTGTACGACGACAGCCATCCGGAAGCCCTGGCCCGTAATACCCAGAAAATTTTCCGCTGGGTGGAGAAAGACACCCCTGATGCGGTTGAAAAAATTCAGGCGTTACTACCAGCGATCGAAAAGGCAATGCCGCCTTTGCTGGTGGCCAGAATGCGTAGCCACAGCTCAGCCTATTTCAGGGAGCTGCTGGAGACACGAGAACGGCTGGTGAGAGACGCGGATGATTTTATCGCAGTGGCAATCGCCGGTTTCAATCAGATGAATCGTGGTGGCCCGGCGGGTAATGCTGCGGTGATGCACTGACTGGCAATAGTTATACCGGATCGCTTTCGGTAGTACGTGATTAAGGAATTCGGTATCAGAAGAGGCAATTATGGCCGCATTACCATACATGCAACTGTACATCGCTGATTACCTGGCTGACACCATGCATTTATCAGCAGAGGAGCACGGTGCATATTTGTTGCTGATGTTCAATTACTGGCAAACAGGAAAGCCAATACCTAAAAACAGGCTGGCAAAAATTGCCCGTCTGACTAATGAGCGATGGGCTGATGTGGAGCCATCC
>NZ_JBJQJO010000079.1:0-3593 GCF_046487395.1 Escherichia sp. WS1450 | reverse complement strand
TATTATGGTGATCCCCTGGGCGAAATGCGCCTGGTAAGCAGAGTTTTTGAAATGTAAGGCCTTTGAATAAGACAAAAGGCTGCCTCATCGCTAACTTTGCAACAGTGCCATCCCTCACCGCCAGCGCCCTGTTTAACTATTTTCTGCGCCATACCGAGATTGTCAGCCGGGAAGATGTTCTGAAAAAAGTCTGGGATGACAATGGATTAACCTCATCCAACAGCAATCTGAATCAGTATCTCAGCATGCTGCGGAAGACCTTTCGCCATTACGGCGTCGATAACATCATCGTCACCGTCTCGCGCGGCTATTTGCAGCTTAATCCCGAGGTCATTATCGAAGCGCTGGACGACGCGCCGCCGGTTTCACCACAACAGACGCCTGCCGAACCGCCGCCCGTTACGACAACGCCAGACGCACCGCGCTCCGCACATGCTCGCGGGATGTGCTGGTACATGGCCGGAGCCTGCTTGCTCACCATTGCCCTGCTTCTGGTTGCCTTCAGTCTGGTCGGCATCAGTGAATCCCAGCCTATCGCGCTGACCCGCCTCAGCCATAGCCAGTGCGAACTGCTGGCCAGCGATGAAATGCGACGTTCGGTCAGTGAAGAGTCCTACGGCAAAAACTTCGATGAGGTACGCCAGCGGCTGAATATTGCCTGTAAACCCGGTGAACGTTTTCTTTTCTTCTACGGCGATCGGCTCGAAACCAACGGGCTGGGGCGCGTGTTCCTTGCCCACTGCGCCATGCATGAAGATAACCCGTTCAGCTATTGCGATAACTACTTTTACTACTCCTGGAAGCCGTAATGAGACTCGCGCCGCGTCCGTTCTTTGCCCTCTGCGTTCTGGTATTTATTGCCGCCGCCGCGTTTAGCGCCTGGCGGCTGCTGCCTGCCGACAACGCGGGTGTCATGAGCTGTTCCACTAAGGGCATCATGCGCTTTGAGAACATGGACAAAGAGAACGTTAACGGCAATATTCACTTCAATTTTGGCGCGCAGGGTAAAGGCTCGATGGTGGTCGAAGGTTACACCGACTCCGCCGCCGGCTGGCTCTACCTGCAACGCTACGTGAAGTTTACCTACAGCAGCAAACGCATCTCGGCCACCGAGCGTCATTACCGCATCAATCAGTGGGAATCGAGCGCCTCCTCGATTGATGAATCGCCGAACGTGATTTTCGACTACTTTATGCGCGAGATGTCCGACAGCCACGACGGCTGTTTCTCAACG
Organism: Escherichia sp. WS1450; assembly: GCF_046487395.1. Classification (NCBI taxonomy): domain Bacteria; kingdom Pseudomonadati; phylum Pseudomonadota; class Gammaproteobacteria; order Enterobacterales; family Enterobacteriaceae; genus Escherichia; species Escherichia sp. WS1450. The sequence continues at coordinate 2,359 of NZ_JBJQJO010000079.1, read as the reverse complement.
CTCAGAAGCTCAACGAAAAGGCTATCTTGCTCAGCTCTATCAATTCACCGCTGTGGATCTGCACGTTGAAATCCGGCAGTAAGCTGAACTAACCCGTCAATCAAAAAAGACCATCCCCTTGTAGGGGCGTTCGCGACAGGCGGCCAGCCGCTGCGCCAGATTCCCCACATGCAGCTCCAGCTTATGGCCGTCAGGGTCGAGAAAATAGTAAGACGCCCCTTCACTGCGGTTATCTTTCCATACCTCAGCCCCCGCCTGCGCCAGCAGAGCCACCACCCCGGCAAACTCTTCTTCCGCCACGCTGAAGGCGTAGTGGGTATAGTCGCTTTCCTGAGGGGGCGTTTTACGCCGCTGCTCATCCAGCGACAAGCACAGCCACAGCGCCCCACAGGAGAGATAGGCTCCGCTATCCCAGCTGGCGTGCAGGCGCATTCCAGGTAACTGCTGATAAAATGCCAGGCTTGACGCCAGATCGCTGACCGCCAGCGTCAGATGATTCAATCCCTGCAGCATGACTTTTCCTCCCGTTATCAAACCCTGTTGTAAACTGTGATCGGCGACGCATCCCCTCCCGGCCTCACCTCATCACCGGCTAAAAAGCGCATTTTTTGCGTTTAGCCTGCCATCGGAAACCTGCGCCTCGCCACACTAATCCCCGCTCTATGTTACCCCTTTTTTGAAATCATTTAGCAATCCAATAACATTTCATCCCCCCGGAAAAAGCGGGCTAAAAATCGCCTTATTGAAGACCAAATCAGCACCGACATTACACCGGGCAGCGTAGCGGAACGTTCATCAGAGAAAAAATGGAATCAATAAAGCCCTGCGCAGCGCGCAGGGTCAGCCTGAATACGCGTTTAATGACCAGCACAGTCGTGATGGCAAGGTCAGAATAGCGCTGAGGTCTGCCTCGTGAAGAAGGTGTTGCTGACTCATACCAGGCCTGAATAGCTTCATCATCCAGCCAGAAAGTTATGGAGCCACGGTTGATGAGGGCTTTATTGTAGGTGGGCCAGTTGGTGATTTTGAACTTTTGCTTTGCCACGGAACGGTCTGCGTTGTCGGGAAGATACGTGATCTGATCCTTCAACTCAGCAAAAGTTCGATTTATTCAACAAAACCAGTTACAGCCCTTCGGCGATGATTCTCGCCGCTGAAGCCAGCACATCGCGGCGGCTCTCTGCGTTCTGTTGCGGCTGGGTAAAATAGGTCACCAGAACCAGCGGCGCACGACCCTGCGGCCAGATCACCGCAATATCATTGGTGGTGCCGTAGTCGCCGCTGCCGGTCTTATCACCCACAGTCCACGACGTCGGTAAGCCGGCCCGAATGCTGGCTGCGCCGGTCGTATTGCCTTTGAGCCACGTCACCAACTGCGCCCGCTGGGTTTCGCCCAGCGCATGACCCAGCGTAAGCTGACGCAACGTCTGCGCCATCGCCCGCGGCGTGGTGGTGTCTCTCGGGTCGCCGGGAATGGCGGTATTCAGCGTAGGTTCAGTGCGATCCAGACGAAACGTCTCATCGCCGATCGCGCGGGCAAAAGCCGTCACGCCTCCCGGGCCACCGAGCTGGGCAATCAATTTGTTCATGGCGGTATTGTCGCTGTACTGCAACGCGGCCGCGCTCAGTTCTGCCAGCGTCATTGTGCCGTTGACGTGTTTTTCGGCAATCGGATTGTAGTTAACCAGATCGGCAGGCTTGATCTCGACAGGCTGATTAAGCAGCTGCTTTTGCGTTTCACTCTGCTTAAGCACCGCCGCGGCCGCCATAACTTTACTGGTACTGCACATTGGAAAGCGTTCATCACCGCGATAAAGCACCTGCGTATTATCTGCGGTATCGATGAGCGCGACGCCCAGCCGCCCTCCGCTGCTTTTCTCCAGCGCCGCCAGCTTTTGCTGCACCGCACTCGTCTGCGCATAAAGCGGCGCGCTGCCCAGCAGCAGCGGAATGCACGCCGCCGCCGCGAACATCATCCGTTGCACTCTCTTTGTCACCATCTCAAACTCCCAATACGGTCAATCCGTGTTACATCAGTATTCCCTAAATTCCACGTGTGTTTTTTATTAGCTTCAAAAATCACTATTTCACGAAGAATTTAGACTGCTTCTCACACATTGTAACATTATTTACAACCACCTTTCAATCATTTTTGATAAATCATTGATTTCATCTTTGCTGCAATGATACTTAATAAACTCTGCAAGTTATCCACAGAGCAACACTCAATTTTATTGATGATATTCTTATGGCACTGTTGCAAAGTTAGCGATGAGGCAGCCTTTTGTCTTATTCAAAGGCCTTACATTTCAAAAACTCTGCTTACCAGGCGCATTTCGCCCAGGGGATCACCATAATA
>NZ_JBJQJO010000078.1:0-3614 GCF_046487395.1 Escherichia sp. WS1450 | reverse complement strand
TTACAATAGCGTCAGGCCTCACCATTATAACGGAGGGCTGACGCCGGAAGAGTCAGAGAACAGATACCATTTTTACTGTAAAACCGTGGCCAGTATTACTTGACCACTACAAAGGCCGCGGCTTTATCGGGAAGGCCGGGGTATATGGTTTTCTGGGAACCCTGATGTATGAGCCGGTTAAAGATACTCTGGAAAGTGTTGTTCCTGAAGATACGGTTAACTGGCTGGATAATAAAGGGCTGTTTCTGGCTTCAGACTGGACGCCTTTTTTTGATCGTAAAGAGTACGAGCAGTATCAGGCCAGCCTGAGTCAGTACAAACCCAATGTTCCGCTGTTGAATCCATCCTCTTCCATGACACAGCACAGCGAGCTGAAAGTCACGTTCGAGAATGCTCCGCCAGGTATGAAGATAATTGATGTACCGGGCAAAGCCGATCCCCTGATGAAAATCACGCACGATGTGGGGTATTCCCCTTTTCGTTTTCCACGATAACGCAGTCCTTTTTGAGGTCAGTCTATGGATTTATCCTCATTTCCCACCCGACCTTCATTACTTTCGTCGTCTTCAGGCTGGCGTGACAGACTTCAGGACGCGTCATTTCGCGGCGTGCCGTTTAAGGTTGAAGAAGAAAGTGCGGGAACCGGTCGCCGTGTGGAAACGCACGAATACCCGAACCGCGACAAACCCTATACCGAAGACCTGGGGAAAATCACTTTCCGCCCGTCCATCACGGCTTATGTGGTGGGAGATGACTGCTTTGACCAGCGCGATCGCCTGATTGAAGCGCTGAATAAACCCGGTCCCGGCACGCTTGTCCATCCGACATACGGTGAGCTGAAAGTCTGTGTTGACGGGGAAGTTCGGGTCAGCACATCGAAGAGTGAAGGGCGTATTGTCCGCTTTGACCTGAAGTTTGTCGAAGCGGGAGAACTCTCTTACCCCACTTCAGGTGCGGCGACGGCGCAGACGCTGATGTCATCCTGTTCTGCACTGGATGACTGCATCAGTGACAGCTTCAGCGGTTTCAGTATCGATGGTGTGGCGGATTTCGTGCAGAACGACGTTATCGGTAATGCCAGCATAATGCTGGGGTATGTTTCTGATGCGATGAAAGTGGTGGATTCTGCCGTATCGGATGCCGCCAGGCTGTTGCAGGGGGATATCTCGGTACTTCTGCCGCCGCCATCGTCAGGCAAAAATTTCGTTGAGCAGGTGCAGAAAATGTGGCGTACCGGGAAACGCCTTTATGGTAACGCCAGCGACCTGGTCACCATGATCAAAACGCTTTCCGGTGTCAGCCTCGGCAGCGATCTGCAACCGCGCGGCGTCTGGAAAACGGATAGTAAAACCACCGCCACGGCGACGCAGCAGCGTAACGTGGTTGCCAGCACTCTTCGTACGACCGCAATCAGCGAAGCGGCGTATGCCGTTACCCGATTGCCTGCGCCAACAACTTTCGCGGTGATGCAGAATTCCGCAGTGGGGCAGACAACAACACCTGCGCAGAGCAGTGGCTGGCCTTCCGTCACGCATTCGGCACTGAACAATGCACCGGCGGTGAAAAACACGGTTGACCTGCCGACGTGGGAAGAACTGACTGACATTCGCGACACACTGAATACGGCAATTGATAAGGAGTTGTCCCGTACAACCAGCGATGCGCTGTTTCTGGCGCTGCGCCGGGTGAAAGCAGATCTGAATGCGGATATCAACACGCGCCTTGAACAGTCTGCACGGATCATTCAGCGCACACCGGATGAGGTTTTACCCGCGCTGGTGCTGGCGGCGACCTGGTTTGATAACGCGGCGCGTGACGCGGACATTATCCGGCGTAATGCCATTACGCATCCCGGCTTTGTGCCGGTGATCCCTCTGAAGGTGCCAGTGCAATGAACGACAATGTCACGCTACGGGTAAATGGCCGGGAGTGGAATGGCTGGACATCGGTGCGCATCGGTGCCGGTATTGAACGGCTGGCGCGGGATTTCAGTGTGGAGATCACCCGCCAGTGGCCGGGAGATGAGGGTATCACCACGCTTCAGCCGCGCATTAAAAATGGTTCAAAAGTGGAAGTGCTGATTGGTGATGAGCTGGTGATCACCGGCTGGGTGGAGGCGACCCCCGTTCGTTACGATGCCCGTTCGGTCAGCACCGGTATTGCCGGACGTAGTCTGACTGCTGACCTGATTGACTGTGCAGCCGAACCGACACAGTTTAACGGACGATCGCTGGTACAGATTGCGCAGGCGCTTGCTGCGCCTTTCGGCATTGAGGTGGTGAACAGCGATGCGCCGTCGGGTGTTATTCCGGATGTCCAGCCTGATCACGGTGAAACGGTGATTGAGGTGATCAACAAAATACTCGGTCAGCAGCAGGCGCTGGCTTATGACGACCCGCACGGCAGGCTGGTGATTGGTGGTATTGGCTCAACGCGGGCACATACCGCGCTGGTACTTGGGGAAAACATCCTTTCCTGTGATACGGAGAAGAGTATCCGGGAGCGGTTTTCTGTTTACCAGGTGGCGGGGCAGCGTGCCGGAAACGACGATGATTTCGGTGAGGCCACCACCACCGCGCTGCGGGCCCGCACAGAGGACGCATTTATTGCCCGTTACCGTCCGATGTATATCAGGCAGACAGGGCAGGCTACGGGGGCAGGCTGTATTGCCCGTGCGGACTTTGAAGCCCGGCAACGGGCGGCGCGGACGGATGAAACCACCTATGTGGTGCAGGGTTGGCGACAGGGTAACGGTACGCTGTGGCAGCCCAACCAGCGGGTGATTGTCTTTGATCCGGTCTGTGGTTTCGACAATACCGAACTGCTTGTTTCGGAAGTCACGTTTACTCAGGACCAGAACGGCACCCTGACGGAAATCCGTGTCGGCCCACCTGATGCTTATCTGCCTGAACCCGAAGCCCCCAGCGCGCGGAAAAAGAAAAAAGCCAGAGTACAGGAGGACCCGTTCTGATGAGGACGATTGAAGCCATGCAGCGACAACTCCTCGGCCTGATTGGGCGAGCCGTGGTGAAAAGCATCAGTGCCGCCACGAAATGTCAGACCGTGGATGTGTCCCTGATTGCCGGTGAACCCAAAGCAGGGGTTGAACATCTTGAACCCTACGGTTTTACCTCAAGGGCAAACAGCGGTGCGGAAGCGGTGGTGTTGTTTCCGGATGGCGACCGTTCTCATGCGGTGGTTGTTACGGTGTCGGACCGGCGCTACCGCCTGAAAGGGCTGCAGACGGGTGAGGTGGCTGTCTATGACGATCAGGGGCAGTCCGTGACGCTGACCCGGGAGGGGATCGTGGTGGACGGTGCAGGTAAAACGATCACGTTTCGCAATTCACCTAAAGCACGTTTTGAAATGGACCTGGAAGTGACAGGACAGGTGAAAGACCTGTGCGACTCCGGCGGCACCACCATGTCAGCGATGCGGCTTGCATATAACGGGCATCGTCACAGAGAGAACGGTCAGGGCAGTAACACCGACAAACCTGATAAAGCGATGGAGGCATGATGGAACTGTGGCTGACGGTGAACGGTAAACGCACCTGCGCCAGCGCACCGCTGGATCCGCTGACCCGCGCCGTGGTGATTTCCCTGTTTACCTGG
>NZ_JBJQJO010000077.1:0-3722 GCF_046487395.1 Escherichia sp. WS1450 | reverse complement strand
TTTGGATTGACTTCACATCATTAATCACTGCGGTAAAACTTTACGGCATCCCGCCATTGAGCAACGCCAATGGCTCCTGATTAAAACAGAATGAATCCCCCACGAAGAAAAGATAAACCTACACGCAGGATAAAACACACAACAACGGCATAAATGGTTTTTAAAAACTACAAAGCCTGAAGGGAAACGGATCAACAGAACGTGCAAACAAAACATCAAAAACGCAATCAGAACGCTTTCTGGCGCTGTAAATCAACAACAACACCAAAACCTACAGCTTAACCACACAACTCAATCACAGAGCCGAATAGCGCACTTAAAACCTGTTTACAGATAACCCTGCCACAAGAACAAAGTTCACCAATATCAGAATCGATTTTCTTATCGTGAAAACGTTACTTTTCAACACACCATAAAAACGATTAACCATCGATAACGTAAATCTCATCTGAATCAAAACACCAGAACCAATCATCACGCTTTTTCTGAAAAGAGCCTTATGATGAAGATAATCACCTTGCACTGAGAAAAAACACCAGGGCCAGTTAATCATCTCATCAATCTCATCGTCACAAAATCATCCATAGAACCATTTAACAAAATCGTCGCAAGCACACCGTAAATCACACCAGGTTATCTCAGTCGGATTTGCGTTTTTACGTAAAGACACTTGTCTCAGGTTAACGACTAAAAACACAAAAACTCAGAAAAGGTTAAACGCAACATCAGTAAAATCGAATAGCAGATTGATTGCTTAAACAGAAAGGTTTTACAGCAGCTTTAAACTGATTTTAGCTAACGTAAAGATTTACTAAACTGGATGTGTTTCAGACAAAGCAATGTGTACAGCAATGCTTAATGAAAACACTTATAGGGCTGTTTATGAAAACACGTGTATGTCTGGTAAAACACTTAGTAGAAAATACGTGTATAACACTTACTGAAATGCTTAGTAAAAATACTTAGTAAAATATGTGTATATAGTATCATACCGACATTCTCAACATCTTCAGACTTCCATACATACTGGGTGTTAATTTTTCACTTTTACAGCCAGCATGGAGTTTTCTGTCCTAAAAACAGAGCAGATTTACTCTGGAATTATTTTTCTGCCCTCGTATTTCAGGCCCCAGAAAAGACAATCCGAAGCAAACCGTTTGTCAACCTCCATATCATCTTTTACCCCCGGAAAGTGATCGCGTTTTACAACCAGAATGACAGCCATACTGATTATGTCGTCTCCCGGCCCCCTTCACATATAACATGCATGTCTGTCATTGCTTACTGCTCTACATGACAGGATTTCACATACAGGATGCGCATTCAGTGTTTTTATCGCCACTATAACAGACAGATTACTGTCGCTTTTACTCTTCAGATTGTTAATCTGACCACAAGAACAGTCGAACAGTACAACGACACCCCCAAGGAGAATATGAGCCGTAGTTGATAGCATGTTTTATTTTATTATGAATAGGTCAAGAAATAGTTCTTGATATGTCTGGAATAGTTTTGTGAATAGTTCTAGAATATCCCCATAATCAGCTTTGAAGTGCTTGCAGGGTGATATTTTTATTGATCCCCTTGCATATACAACTGACATGTGATGGTGAAAATCACCAGAAAAGAAAACGATTGAGGCGTAATCAGATGAAACAATATAAAGGCGGTTATAACGTGAATAGATATGACTGGAAAAATAAAACAACTGAGCATTTATTGAATGATAATAATCTGGCAGATAATCACATACCTGAATGGATCAGAAAAAATGAAATTGCAGCATTCTGGTTCTGGTTAATTATGTCTCATACAGTTCCCGAAAAACTTAAACTTAATAATGAATCTGAGTTCAACTCTGCCTTGAAGGGGGTGATCGTTATGAAGGATAACCCCATGACAATTATTCCTTCAAGTCATGAAACACGACTGAATGTTATAGGGAAATGGATTAATGCGTTAATCCTTTATGGGGAAGCAGATCGGATTATCTCAATAATGCATCAAAACTGGCTGGGACTCGAAAAGAGAAACGAAGCCAAATGGCTTAAAAAGAATACCGAACAACTGAAATGGGCATGGGAATATATTGATGCACGTATCTCACCCACATATCTTTCCTGGTTTAATCCTGTAAATGATAACGAAAGATATATTGCCATTGTAGTTTTACTAAAAATGTTATTCCCCACAGACACACCCTGTTTACTGACGCCAAAAGAATTTCACCTAGGATTCGCTGCAAAAGAAAGATTTTTCGACAAGATGCACAATGCATTCAGAAAACAGTTTATCGATGGAAAAAAAGATAAACGGGTACAAATCAACGTAAAGATATCGCCATCCGCAAAAAGCGCTCTGGACAGACTGACCAGAGAGCGGAAAACAACACAGCAGGCTATTCTGGAACAACTGATTCTGTACGGTAGACTGGATTAACTTTCACCACTTTCGCTCCTGGCGATTTTCTTCTTTTTGTAGTGTCTGCTTGCTGCGGGCATCAGGTATTTTTCCGTCATTTTGTTGCAGAACGCTTCAATGTAGTTAACCATTTTCTGGTGTGCTTTCACCTTTTCCTCCCCAGGGGACATTTTCAGATAAATGTCCTCCTTTTCCACAAGTGCATTTATAAACTCCTCTAAACATCCCTGGTTATAAAGCGACGTGAAAAACAACACATTCCCCAGTCTCTCCAGTAATTGCGATTTAACCCTGTATTGTTGTTTTCTGAGAATTGATTGTTTTCTAAAGCTCAGTCTTGTTAAAAGTTGTTCAAATCTTGGTTCAAATTTAAAAACAGATTTTAATCTTAGGGATTGATACTCCTGATAAAACAGTTCAAACGTCGGGGATGCTGACCGAAGAACAGGTCGGGCCACAGCCCGTGGACTAAATCCCATGACTGAGATTTCCTTTCCCTCCTCCTGCAAGTTCAGAGGCAGTTCAGCAATCCATGCGTCCAGCTTAGCTGAATCGCTCTCCTTTCTCAAAACCTCATACAAACTGCCCGTGAACGGTTGAGCCGATTTTGGGGTTGCTTCACCTTTTGACTGTCTGAATCCATCCACTTTTCTCCGGATACTACGCGGAATCAGCATAAAAGGCGGGGCATTAAGAGATAAATGTTTACCAGTCATACGATGGCATTGTCCCACCTCGATCCAACAGGAAAATTTACTAACCGACCTTATCTTAAGCGCAATTATGTTAAGCAGGTACAGATAACGCACCGTATAACGATTAAAATGTTTCTCAGGATCAAACGATTCTGACCGTTCCCCTCTGTACACAAGTCCACTACGCTTCAGTATTCGCTGGGTATCTTTCCAGGCCTGACTTTTACAAATGCTCATTCGGCGTAGCGTATTAATCGACAGTGATGCCATCACTCCTCCCGAACTTTGTCACTCCAGATTTTTTCACGCCCATATTACCTGAATGATAAACCGGATTAGTGTGATCCGGTTCAGTGAAATCAACAGGATACCGGTATGTCATTCAGCCATTCTTCCCTCTCCGCACAAGTGAAATCATATCTGACGTTTCTTCCTGAAGAAATTCGCCAGAAAATCCTTGAACATCTCCACAGTGTTATTCATTACGAGCCCGTGATTGGCATTATGGGTAAATCCGGTGCCGGAAAAAGCAGCCTGTGCAATGCCATTTTTCAGTCCCGTGTCTGCGCCACGCATCCGCTGAACGGCTGCACCCGTCAGGCTCAT
>NZ_JBJQJO010000076.1:0-4065 GCF_046487395.1 Escherichia sp. WS1450 | reverse complement strand
ATGGCATCCGCATAGTGCACTGGGTTATCGCTCGCCACGGGAATATCTACGGCAGCGGGCCAGTAATGGGTTAAGTGATAACAGGTGTCTGGAAATATAGGGGCAAATCCATCTGATGCTCAACAGTACATTCGTTATGTTCAGAGCAATGTCTGCAATAAGTAAAGGATCCGCTAAAGAAAACCGGTCTGAAATATCGCTGATAGTCCTAGCAACACTTGGAATCGCATCACCATTCATTGTCGCAATGATTACTATTAATGAAAGTATGACATCTAAAACAGTAACAGATTTTTCTTTGGGTGCTCAGTGGTACGGAATGGTTTCAGCGGTAGCGCTAATGGGGTTATATGCTCGACGCGTTTGGAAAGAGAAGAAGTCCTTATTTACTGGCGCTTTCCTGGCCTCTTCCTTAATGGCCTTTATTTTTACTGACAGCCTTGTTTTCGTATCCCAGAAGGACACCGGCGTTCTGGCTACTTTCGTACTCGATAAAAACGCTGGAGATATTGATTGTAGTCGCCCGGCTATGATTGTCCATTACAGTAAAGGTGTTCCAACGGACTGGCGTTGCCCAACCAGTATCATGTTGATGGCGTATTCTTCATATCCTTTTTTACCCTGGCCTGAGTATAGCCATGGTACCAGCCAGTCTCTTACGGTTGTTATTGATACATTTATGGAAAACGCTGTTAATCTCAGCCAAAAATAAAAAATAAACCTCACTAGTGAGAGGTTTTATAAACCTGAGCCACCAATCTAATTAACTCTATATTTTTGTTTTAGCTTTTTTAAAGATAGACTTACCGAATAAAACAGCAATTATAGAGCAAAGGCCTGGCGTTAGGACAAAAGCTAATAATGCACTGCCAAAACTTGTCATTTCAGGCACCAGGAACCAGCTGATAGGCCACGTCAGGGCTGGTAAATTTAGCGGATCATAAAGCGCATGTAGAGCGCTTAACACACAGTAAAGTGCTAAAAAGCAAACTAGATAAACAACGATCCACATTTTAATTTGCTCAGCAATTTCAAATTTTGGACTGCCCATGCTTTACCTCAGTGGCTGAATATTGATGGTTAATATCTTTAATCACCCGTAAGCACTTAGTGCATACCTTAGTTCGATTTGTCTGCTTGTCCAGAGTGTATTTAACTTCAAGTTGACCTCCAGCATTAAGCAAAGTGAGCATCTCATCTTCTAACACGCTTCGGTAAATGGTCTTGGCCGAGAGTGTGCCCGGTAACGAGTACTCAACATAATTGTTTGAAACTCTTACCGATTTAGGGATTTTACCACTGAGCTGGGTTTCATTCGTTGAAGGCATTACAGTTACTTTAATCACAGTTGCCGGTGACCAGAAATCCTGATAACGCACTTTATGAATTTTATCAGCTCTAAGGCCTAACCACACATTTCCGGCGATAAGAACAATAAGCAATCCATAAACTGATCGTCGAATGTTACGCCTTTTAATCACAATGTCCCCCATCCCTCAAATATCATTCTAAATAACTGCACCAGGATATCATGAGCGTAATTAATAGAATTCTTCATAACCGGGGTTTTCAGTTGAGTTTGCGGACTCTTTACTTTGCGGTTTCTCACCCTCTAGTTGAGTATCCCTGACAGGCTTGGATTTACCCATGCTCCTCTGAAAGGTATCCATAACAAACTCAATATCTTCTTCTGGCAGGCTGGTGGGTTGGTTGCTCATAGGACTTCCTCTTGTTGAATACGTTCGGCGTACAGGATGCGAACCGAAACGGTCGTGTTTTCAAACTCGTTCTCAAAAACGTCCATCCATTCCGTCCGGAATTCTTCCCCCAAAAGGTTATCGAGCCCCTGAAGAGATAATGGAAGAACGGCTGCTAGAGATCCCCCGGCTGCGAGATGAGATGCAGCTGCCTGGAGATGCAGCCTGGCCCGGTTATCGGCAAAAGGTGGGTTCATCACGACATAATCAAACTTCTTCTGTTGATTAGACTTAGACCATGTGAGGAAGTCAGCTTCTGTCGTATCGTATCCCTTAGCCCGGGAGATAAGGCAATTCAAAGTATCAAGCTCGATGCCAGTAACGATCACACCGGCAGGGAATGATTTAAGCAAATCCGCATGGCCAATATTAGGCTCCAGGAGGGTATCCCCTTCCCCTGCACCAAGCAGGGAAGATACATATTCGCTGATTCGGCAAGATGAAGGGTAAAACTGATGCGATACAATATCAGGCATCTCCCCTATCTGGCCGATGTAACGAATAACCTCACACGGATCATAGGAAAATGTCACATCGTATTTTGTTACTGTTGCCCCTAAGAACCGAAGGGTGTCAGCGGCAACACTCGAAGATTTGCGTTCGGCGAGAGACCCTAAAGATGTCCAGCAACTCCATTTATTGTCCCCGTCATTTTTAAACATCAGTTCAGAAAGCTGCATCCGGGTATCAAAGTCGATGCACTGCTTAAGTACAGGGAATGCCTCCAAAGATTTCTTGCTATGAGCCATACGGTCGGCAGGTAATGCCAGCGGTACGATAGCTGATAAAATATTGTTAAGCCGCTCGGCGATATCAGGGTGGACGTCAATATGCATTGATCCATTTTTGTAAACCCTGAAACGAATACTGTTGCCATCGATGCAGATCCATTTTCTGAACCCCTCATGTTCGACCAACGCCTCAACCAATGATTTGGTGTTATGGATCGCCTTCACCTGTTCGCCACGGAAGAATGCGCATATAACGCGGAGCTCGCTCAGCGGTGAAATGCCAGACTCTTTAAAATCCACCCTTAATTTCTGCCAGGGGTATTTAGACGGCTCGCAAACTCCGGTAGTGATCATGCGGGTGGAGAACCCAAAAGCTTTGTTTGTCTTGTGACTGCGGCTCAGAGACTGGAAGACGTCGTAAACCCTTTCTTTAATAAATTGATTGCGGTCATTAAGCAAAGCAACGACTGTGCCCACTACAGCGTCAGCTGTGAAATCAGGGATCACCTGAGGCGGCATAATATAACGGTCGGCCGTAAACTGCTTATCCCATTCGTTACGTTTGGCATCCGACATGATAGGCAAAACATCAGTGAGTGCCATAACGCATTTCCAGTATTCTGATCTCAGAGCGTTTTCTGCGAACAAAGCATCCGCTTCTGAGATGCTGTGGTTGTAGCCTGAGAGATAAGAATAAAGTTTCTGGTGATTGTGGGTTTTGAACTGGACAGCCATGAGTTTCAACAAGCAGAGTTCATCATTATAGGACTCAACAAGATCCGCGATAATGCCGAGCTCTTTGCGCATATCTGGAAGAAATGTTTCAGGAGAGCTAACCACCAGGCTATGAGAGGTTGTTAAAGCCAGTACGCTGTGACCTGCATTATCGGGTTTAGCTTCAGAATCAAGAGATGACATTTTACCGGTCCTTTAGAAAAAACTTTTACCAGGATAGCAACGTCGCTCAGTAACCTAATAGGTTCAGTGACACGAAAAAGTTTTTTATGTCTCTGAATAAAACTTAAAGATGTCAACTCATAGAAAGAAGCAAAAAAAAAGCCCCGCATAAACGGGGCAAGAACGATACATGGAGGTTTAAAAAAGGCGGGCAAAAAGCCTGAATCCTTAATGACTCTGACAAAACCAGCACTTTGCCAAAAGTAAATTATTCTGCGTCCGGCTGTGGGTCAGTATCCTGATCGGTCTCTTCCCCTGCCTTCTTAGCATTTTTTTTACGTGGGTATTTTGGCTTCTCACCATTAAGTTTTGCCTGACGATTCTCCGCACGGCGAAGCTGCTTGTTCTCTGATTCTGTGATCTCTTTTGAAAGATTTCTCAACATCTCCAGAGTACTGCGGTTCAACGTAATGTTGATTTCTTCGTCAGCACTTGAATCTGTCAGCTCCGGCAATTCAATATCCCCCAGTTTCTGTAATAAGCTGGTGGTGATGAGTTTGACGCCTTCTACTGAACCGCCCCGGAAATCCTGGAGACTAAACTCCCTGAGAAAGAGGTAAACAGGATGACTAAAAATACTCGTTTTTCCCCCGAAGTCCGTCAGCGGGCGATTCGTATGG
>NZ_JBJQJO010000075.1:0-4068 GCF_046487395.1 Escherichia sp. WS1450 | reverse complement strand
CAGTTTGCCCGGATGTTGGGGCTTGAACCGAAGAACACGGCGGTGCGGAGTCCGGAGAGTAACGGCATAGCAGAGAGCTTCGTGAAAACGATAAAGCGTGACTACATCAGTGTCATGCCTAAACCAGATGGGTTAACGGCAGCAAAGAACCTTGCAGAGGCGTTCGAGCATTATAACGAATGGCATCCGCATAGTGCACTGGGTTATCGCTCGCCACAGGAATATCTGCGGCAGCGGACCAGTAATGGGTTAAGTGATAACAGATGTCTGGAAATACAGGGGCAAATCCCCCACCTGAACGCCAATAATTCTAACAAATACTCGCAACACATTCACTTTTAACACCCTTTCTATTAACAATTACAGGTTATTAAACTTTTTGTGTTCCCGAAAATAACGCAACCCCACGCTGCCGGCGACACACACATATCAACCGACCACTTCAGGGGGATTGGTACATATTCCCGCCACTAACAGAAAACTCGTCAATAAAAACCTGGCTAAAACGACCTCCAGCGAGCCATTACATAGTACCCGGGTTTGATAAAGTCCATTCTCAATTGCAAACCACAGGGTTCAGTTAAATATTCTCATTTATTCTGAATGACTGGCTTTGTAATTATACGTAAAACAATGTCAACCAACTGGTCAACCAATAAAAGCAAGAGGTTGATCACTTTCATGACAACGTGGAACGGGTAATATCTGGAACAACATGTGACCTTGTAAGCCTCCTTCTTAACCATTTGAGGTATATATGAAATATATAAAACACTACAGATGGCATATGATTGTTCTCGTATGTTTCATTACTATCATTAACTATCTTGACCGTACCGCTCTTGGCGTTGCGGCACCAACCATAATGTCAGATTTAGGGATCTCTAAAGAACAGTATTCCTGGATTGTAAGTGTATTCCAGCTGGCGTACACAATAGGTCAACCAATTATGGGATTCTTTATTGATAATATCGGCCTTAAATTAGGCTTCTTTATCTGTGCAGTTATCTGGGGATTAGCCACGATGGGACACGCCCTGACTGGCTCCTGGATGGGACTGGCATTCATGCGTGGTATCATGGGCGTTAGTGAAGCTTCAGCTATTCCGGCGGGCGTAAAAACAGCCTCAACATGGTTTCCGGCAAAAGAACGAGGCATCGCAACTGGTGTATTTAACATGGGGACATCATTTGGTGCCATGTTAGCCCCGCCTTTGATTGCATGGTGCATTATGTTCCACAGCTGGCAATTTGCTTTTATTGTGGCTGGTATACTGGCTGTAATAGCCGCATTTATCTGGCTGATTTTCTATAAAGATCCAAAAGATGCAAAACGCCTCTCCCCAGAAGAACGTTCATATATTGAAAATGGTCAGGAAAAGCATCTGAACAATGCCAAAAAAGAAAAAACATCTGTAATCAACATCCTGAAACAAAGAAACTTTTGGGGAATCGGTATTTCCCGCTTTTTAGCTGACCCGGCATGGGGAACTATTAACTTCTGGGTGCCTGTTTTCTTTGTCGAAACACTGCATTTCAGCCTGAAAGAAATCGCCATGTTTGTATGGCTTCCATTCCTCATGGCTGATTTAGGATGCCTTGCCAGTGGATTTGTTGCAAAATTCTTCAATGAAAGAGGAATTTCATTAATAAATTCACGACGTATTACTTTTACTATTGGTGCGATACTGATGACGACTATCGGTCTGGTCAGTATCATAGAAAACCCCTATATTGCTGTTTTATTAATCAGTATTGGGGGGTTCTCACATCAATTACTTTCTACGGTTGCTGCAACTTTAGGTGCAGACCTGTTTAAAAAGAATGAAGTCGCAACGGCTGTCGGAATGGCCGGGGCATGTGCATGGTCTGGCCAGCTGATTTTTAATTTATTCATTGGTGCATTTGTCAGTATCATTGGCTTTGGGCCGTTCTTTATTGCACTGGCGGTATTTGACCTGATTGGTGCTGCAGCCTTATGGATACTGATAAAAGACAACAAACAGACAGATGATCACAGTCACAACAACAAACTGATTTCATCACACTAAAACGAAGTCATTGTTTAATAAATTTAAACCATTATATATGAATTTTACACTCTGAACATGGTAACCGATTTAGCACTGGCGCATTAATTTGCGCGAAGGAGACCTCAAAATCCCTTATCGTGCCTTCATACTGCAGCCGGGGTCAGCTGCAGTTTCAGTGCTTTTTTTGATGCAAAAAACAGCTGTTAACCATCAAAAAAATTAATATCTTCAGACAGATTGCCTGTGATATTCCGTTTTATCCGGCACTATGAAGCACCAACGTCGGGAATTAAAGAATTCCGCCCCGGCGAGTAGTCCCCCTCACTAATATCACTCTTATCTGTAACCCCGAACGGCTTCCATAACAATATAATCCAGTACCGCATTAAACTTTCCATCTATCGGCGTGGTTACCCGAAAATTATCTTCTGGTCGTTTTTCTTTGAAAGTAATAAAGCGGACTAAATTACCCCGGTGTCTCATTTAAAGCTATTTCGTAATGCTTTGTAATTAAACACGTTATGGTTTGCATCAAAAACATCTGATTTCCCCTGCCAGCGGGTAATCACCTCCTCTGGTGTTTTCGGTTGAGCCGGTCTGGTTACGCCCATCCATGCATTAATCAGATAATCATTATACGCAGTGGAAAAAACACTGTTCACCGTCTGGCGATCGACATGCTCTCCCAGTGTCGGGCTGTACCAGATAAACATCGGAACATGATAAGCCTGCTGGCTGGGTTTTATTCCACCATGAAAATAAACGTGTTCTTTTGTCGGGTCATACTCCAGACCGTGATCTGAAAAATACATGACGGATGCCCGACGCGTTTCCAGCATGGCGAAAACCTGTCCCAACAAACTGTCGGTATAATGAATGGAATTATCGTAGCAGACTTCTTCTGTATCCAGTGGTTTAAACACGGCTTTATCTCTGGGCCAGTTACTGCAGACTGGCTCATGGCTGCCCGTCAGATGCAGAACAATCAGTTTCCTGCACCCCGGATTACTGTTCAGTGCTTCAGCCAGGTGCGGGAGCAGCAACTCATCATAGCCTCTGACATAAATTCTGTTTCTGGCCCGCATGGCGATACTGGCCACAGCCGTTCCGTTCTGTCGGAAAGCGGACTGCGCACTGAGCCACCAGGTATCGAACCCTGCCTGATTCGCCATGTTGATAATATTATCGGGGTAATGGCGAACATCATGATGCAGCACAGTATCAGCAGATAATGCCAACGGTACCGCAAGGGCGGTATAAGGTGCCCCGCTGATTGCCTGAGTGAACAGTTTCAGTCGTGATTTCTGTTTCTGAAGCTCTGGTGTGGTTGGCCGCGAGTACCCGTAAATGGACATGTTATCAGTCCTTGCTGATTCACCGATGATCAGTACAAATTCATCAATATTATTGTCTGTAATCATCAGCTCGTAGTGAGGTATGGTATCAGCAATCGTCATTAATCTCTGATGCTCCTTTGCGGCCAGTGCAAAATAGTTCAGATTAAAGAAAGGGGTATATGTGGCAAACCGGGAAGCGACTATGTAAGGATCAACTTCATTTATTTGATACTGTTTCTTCAACGCAAACTGAAAGGAAGAATATAACGTTACTGTAATTAACAATAAAAATGTAATTACCGTGACCTTTCCCGAAGGCAATGAGGACGTTTTATTTATTGCTGAACAGACGAACAATAAAAAGAGGATAATAAACGCAATAACATAGACGACATATATCCTGAACATTCTTATTGCTTCATCAGGATCTGTCTGTAGGATACTGATTGCAAAACCATCATTGAATGTGGTGCCAAATGTACACCATGAATACAGGCTGATACTGATATCTGCCGCGGTCAGTAATGTGAACGGAAAGGCCAGAATCAAACGCAACGTAAGCGATTTCATTGCCTTAATAATAAGAAGTGAACCGCCCCGGGAATCCTGGAGACTAAACTCCCTGAGAAAGAGGTAAACAGAATGACTAAAAATACTCGTTTTTCCCCCGAAGTCCGTCAGAGGGCGATTCGTATGGTT
>NZ_JBJQJO010000074.1:0-4072 GCF_046487395.1 Escherichia sp. WS1450 | reverse complement strand
TCTCAATCCCCGCCAGATGATAAGCATCCCGGAACAGCGTGTAACAGTCCGTCACCCCGTGCTCAAAGCGCCGCCCGGTGAGATGCGGCACACAGCGGAACTTATGAATCGTCCCCCGGCAGACCAGCCACCACGGCAAATCACTCTGCACCTGCAGCCGCCGGTCGGCCTCACTCAGCCAGGGCAGACCACCGGGGTGGCTGTGGACCAGCGCCACAATCTCACCCTGCATTTCTGCCTGCAGCCAGTCTTCCGGCGACATACGGAAATACGCCTCCGGCTCACCGGAGATATTCACGCAGGGGAAATATCTTTTCCCCTCCGGCGTGCTTACCACGAAGCCGCACGACTCCGCTGGCGCACATCGCCGGGCGTGCGCCAGAATCGCTGATTCTGTCTCTGTCATGGAATTACTGCGAAAGTTTGTGAATGGAAAGAAAACCGCCAAAGTTGCCGACGTTATTGCGGAACTTACAGCCGCTCAGGCATTTGCTGCATTTATCCTTCGTGATATCGGACGTCGGCTGATCATATTCATCCGCGACCGCCGGACCGCTATAACCGCACTCATCGCCGCGATAGGTCCAGGTGCAGGTGTTGGCCAGCATGATACGTCCCGGAAAAACAGCGCCGTCCGTTTCCGTCGGCGTGGCCAGTACAAAGGTCGCGCTGACCGCTGTCAAATCACTGCACTGCTCGATGCGCCAGCGGCTGATCACCTCCTGCTCCGGATCGGCGTCACGGTTTCCGTTGACGAAGTTCACCGCATCCAGAAAACGGGCATAAACTTTACGCCGGACCACCGTTCCGCCGACCAGACTCTGCATATCTTCCACCATACCGGTGACCATACCGTACAGGTTAGAAACCGTCAGCGTGGGGCGCGTACTGGTGCCTTTGCCATTCAGTTCAAAACCACTCCCCTGAATGGGATACGGCTGATACTTCCGCTCCTGCCAGGTGACCGGCTCACCTTTTTCGTTCTGCTCATTACAGAAAAAATAACGTTCTCCACCGACCTCTGTCAGGTCGATTTCCCAGAGCACCACGCAGGCCGACTGCTCCGCACGGGTGCATTCATTCAGTGTTTCCTGCCGGATATCCTGCATCAGTTCACCACCTGTTCAAACTCTGCGCTGAACTCAACACGCAGCATACTGACCCGCGACGACCATTTTGCGCAGGTCACCTTTATCTGCCGCCACTCATAAGGCGGCGTCCACAGAAAGGCTTTCCAGCCCCCGTGCTCTTCCAGAAACGACTCCAGTACCGTGGCCTCCTCACGGGGGACAGAAAGCGTCACGCTGTACGTTTTCAGGTTGGCATTCAGCCCGGCAGGCGCTCGCTGGGAATAGCCATCACCAAAGCGCACCTTTCTTACGGAAGGGGCCGAAGCCACATCCATACCGGGTTTCACTTTCCAGCGGAAGGTTTTCATCGTCCACCTCCGGAGAACAGACCACCATCGCGCATCTGTGCCTGAATTTCATCACGGGCACCCTTGCGGGCCATGTCATACACTGCCTTCATCATCTGTGGACCTGGCAGACCATTCGTACCGTCGTTCTGAATCACCACGTGATTGTTCTGATTAAAATTAATGCCTTCAGCCCGCCGCATCTGCGCCGGACTTCCGGTGCCACCGACATAACCACCAGTGGCATAGCCGCGCATCAGCCGGTAGAGATTCCCCACGCCAATCCGGCTGGTTGCCTCCTTCGTGAAGACAAACTCACCACGGTGAACAATCCCCGCTGGCTCATATTTGCCGCCGGTTCCCGTAAATCCCCCGGTCGCAAAATGGAATTTTGCCGCAGCAGCCTGAATGGCTGTACCGCCTGACACTGATGCGCCACCACCGGCAGCACCGCCAATGGCGCTGCCGATACTCCCGACAATTCCCACCATTGCCTGCTTAAGCAGAATTTCTGTCATCATGGACAGCACGGAACGGGTGAAGCTGCGCCAGTTCTGCTCACTGCCGGTCAGCATCGCCGCCATATTCTGCGCAATACCATCAAAGGTCTGCGTGGCTGCACTTTTTACCTGCGACATACTGTCCGTGGCGCTCTCTTCCCACTCACTCCAGCCGGACTTCAGGCCTGCCATCCAGTTCCCGCGAAGCTGGTCTTCAGCCGCCCAGGTCTTTTTCTGCTCTGACATGACGTTATTCAGCGCCAGCGGATTATCGCCATACTGTTCCTTCAGGCGCTGTTCCGTGGCTTCCCGCGCTGCCTGCCGGTCAGTCAGCCCCCGGCTTTTCGCATCAATGGCGGCCCGTTTTGCCCGTTGCTGCTGTGCGAATTTATCCGCCTGCTGCGCCAGCGCGTTCAGGCGCTCCTGATACGTAACCTTGTCGCCAAGTGCAGCCAGCTGGCGTTTGTACTCCAGCGTCTCATCTTTATGCGCCAGCAGGGATTTCTCCTGTGCAGACAGCTGGCGACGTTGCGCCGCCTCCTCCAGTACCGCGAACTGACTCTCCGCCTTCCACAAATCCCGGCGCTGCTGGCTGATTTTCTCATTTGCTCCGGCATGCTTCTCCAGCGTCCGGAGTTCAGCCTGAAGCGTCAGCAGGACGGCATGAGCACTGTCTTCCTGACGATCGCCCGCAGACACCTTCACGCCGGACTGTTTCGGCTTTTTCAGCGTCGCTTCATAATCCTTTTTCGCCGCCGCCATCAGCGTGTTGTAATCTGCCTGCAGGATTTTTCCGTCTTTCAGTGCCTTGTTCAGTTCTTCCTGACGGGCGGTATATTTCTCCAGCGGTGTCTGCAGGCGTTCGTAAGCCTTCTGCGCCTCTTCGGTATATTTCAGCCGTGATGCCTCAGAGTCGGCCCAGTCCTTTGCTGCCATCTCTCTGGCCTTTTCAAGATCGGCCTGCAACGTGGCGGCTGAAAGCCCAAGTTGCGCATTCGCTCTGTCCTCCCATGCTCCCCGGAGATTGGCAAGAAATGCTGAGGTTTTACCGCGCCGGTGGCTCCGGCTCTGATACCACTGCCATTTTTTGTCCGCCTCATCAAAAGCCTTTTCTGCTTTCTCCAGCATTTCCCGGGCAGTGTCCGGGCGACCAATATCCAGCACCGAATCCCACATGGATTTGAATGCCCGTGCTGTCCTGTCTGCCCAGGTCTCCAGCGTGCCCATGTTCTCTTTCAGGCGGCGGGTCTGGTCATCAAACCCTTTCGTTGCGGCCTCGTTCGCCGCCTGCAATGCCCCTGCCTCATCGCCGGAACGCTGCAACTGAGCAACATACGCAATCTGCTCCGCCGTCACGTTATGGAACTGGCGCGCCATCGCCGTCAGCCCCGACGTCGGGTCTGTGGTCAGCTTCCCGAAGGCTTCAGCGACCTTGTCCACCTCCACGCCGGATGCAGAGGAGAAACGCGCCACACTCTGGCTGATGGACGCAATCTGAGCCTCACCGCTTACCCCCGCCTTAACCAGTGCGCTGAGTGACTCGCTGGTCTGGTTAAACGTCAGCCCTGCCGCCTGCCCGGCTCTGGACAGGACCAGCATACGATCTGCCGTCAGTCCCGCCTGATTGCCGGAAAGGACCAGCGTTTTGTTGAAATCGGACAGGGTTGAGTTGCCCTGATACCAGGCATACGCCAGCGCACCGGTCGCCACCGCCAGCGAGGTGGCCCCGACCATCGGCAGGGTGATCGCACTGGCAAGCCCCCTGAACATGGGGATCATCCCGCCGAAGGAGTCCTTCACCTGACCGCCCTGTTGCAGCAGGATCAGCCACGGACTTTGCCCGCCTGCAAGCTGCGTGGCCACGTCGGTGAACTGCGCAGGCAGCATACGTATGGCAGCTTTATACTGCCCGACGGAAATCCCCGCTTTCTGTGCAGCCAGCGCCTGTCGGCTCAGAGACTGTTCAACGACTGCCGCTGTTTTTTTCGCATCACTTTCCGTACCGGAAAAATGACGCCTGACTCTGGCCATCTGCTCGTCAAACCTGGCCGCATCCAGACTTAAATCAACGACCAGATCGCCTACCGGTTCAGCCATACCGGACTCCTCCTGCGATCCCTTCTGATACTGTCATCAGCATTACGTCATCCTCCGT
>NZ_JBJQJO010000073.1:0-4443 GCF_046487395.1 Escherichia sp. WS1450 | reverse complement strand
AGCAACTACCAGGATCGCGCCGTCCATCTGAGCAGCACCGGTGATCATGTTTTTAACATAGTCGGCGTGCCCCGGGCAGTCTACGTGTGCGTAGTGACGGGTCGGGGTGTCGTATTCAACGTGAGAAGTGTTGATGGTGATACCACGAGCTTTTTCTTCCGGCGCGTTATCGATCTGGTCGAATGCGCGAGCAGCACCGCCGTAGGTTTTAGCCAGTACGGTAGTGATTGCAGCGGTCAGCGTTGTTTTACCATGGTCAACGTGGCCGATAGTACCGACGTTAACGTGCGGTTTTGTACGTTCAAACTTTTCTTTAGACATCGATTGTCCCTCTAAGACACGGATAAATCGGTGATATCACCACATCAACCAGGCAACATGCCCGACTTGTTGAATGCAATAAACAGAAGGAAAAAACAGGAAGGAGAAAAGAAGTGGTGCTGATAGGCAGATTCGAACTGCCGACCTCACCCTTACCAAGGGTGCGCTCTACCAACTGAGCTATATCAGCACATCTTGGAGCGGGCAGCGGGAATCGAACCCGCATCATCAGCTTGGAAGGCTGAGGTAATAGCCATTATACGATGCCCGCATCCTGGAACTCGGCTACCTGATTTTCATTCTGCACTGAATATCGAGAGAAGCTCTCTTTATTCGAGCCGGTAAGCGAACTTATCGTCTCGGGCTACGCCATCGCGTGGCCGAAATTGGTGGTGGGGGAAGGATTCGAACCTTCGAAGTCTGTGACGGCAGATTTACAGTCTGCTCCCTTTGGCCGCTCGGGAACCCCACCGGACTTGATGGTGCCGACTACCGGAATCGAACTGGTGACCTACTGATTACAAGTCAGTTGCTCTACCTACTGAGCTAAGTCGGCATCAAGTAGCGCGCATTCTATGGAGACATGCGAGTTCATGCAACTAAAAAATTGCATAATTTGTTTTATTGGTCACATTTTATGCGACGCGATGAAGAAACAGCCGAACGGAGGGCAGATTAGCACACTTTTTCAACATCATTGTGCTCAACAATGCGCTCCTGCTAAACCATAATTCTTTTTATCAGATGGAATATCTGTCACATTGCTTTTCAACGATAGCTTCCTAGGAGAGATTTTTTCTTATTATTCCTCCCCATCTGGTGTTACCCTCCTGCCCATTAACCCATTCAACAGAACTGTGACGCGCCATGGCAAATATCGCTTTGCCGATAGAGCTATGACCGCCAGAAACATGCTTATGAGTATAAAAGAGCAAACGTTAATGACGCCTTACCTACAGTTTGACCGCAACCAGTGGGCAGCTCTGCGTGATTCCGTACCTATGACGTTATCGGAAGATGAGATCGCCCGTCTCAAAGGTATTAATGAAGATCTCTCGTTAGAAGAAGTTGCCGAGATCTATTTACCTCTGTCACGTTTGCTGAACTTCTATATAAGCTCGAATCTGCGCCGTCAGGCAGTTCTGGAACAGTTTCTTGGTACCAACGGGCAACGCATTCCTTACATTATCAGTATTGCTGGTAGTGTCGCTGTGGGGAAAAGTACAACCGCCCGTGTATTGCAGGCGCTATTAAGCCGTTGGCCGGAACATCGTCGTGTTGAACTGATCACGACTGATGGCTTCCTTCACCCTAATCAGGTACTGAAAGAACGTGGTCTGATGAAGAAGAAAGGCTTCCCGGAATCGTATGATATGCATCGCCTGGTGAAGTTTGTTTCCGATCTCAAATCCGGCGTGCCAAACGTTACAGCACCTGTTTACTCGCATCTTATTTATGATGTGATCCCGGATGGAGATAAAACGGTTGTTCAGCCTGATATTTTAATTCTTGAAGGGTTAAATGTCTTACAGAGCGGGATGGATTATCCACACGATCCACATCATGTATTTGTTTCTGATTTTGTCGATTTTTCGATATATGTTGATGCACCGGAAGACTTACTTCAGACGTGGTATATCAACCGTTTCCTGAAATTCCGCGAAGGGGCTTTTACAGACCCGGATTCCTATTTTCATAACTACGCGAAATTAACTAAAGAAGAAGCGATTAATACTGCCATGACGTTGTGGAAAGAGATCAACTGGCTGAACTTAAAGCAAAATATTCTACCTACTCGCGAGCGCGCCAGTTTAATCCTGACGAAAAGTGCTAATCATGCGGTAGAAGAGGTCAGGCTACGCAAATAATTTTCAGGGGAGCTAATGCTCCCCTATCTTATTATTCCGCACTACGCAGGGATATTTCACCGCCCATCCAGGGTTTTATTATTCCATCCTGCTCAAGCAATAAAGCGCCCTGTTTGTCTATTCCGCGTGAAATGCCAAATATTTCTTTATCACCAATGATAAGTTTCACTGGGCGATTAATAAAATTATCCAACTTTTCCCAGCGCGAAAGATAAGGTGCCAATCCTTCTTGCTCGAAGAGTTCCAGCGCCGCGCGTAATTCACGTATCAGCATGGCCGCCAACGTATTACGATCGAGATTGATCCCGGCTTCCTGCAGCGTGATCCACCCTTGATTAACGACACTCTCTTCAACACGACGCATTGCCATGTTGATCCCTGCACCAATGACTATTTGCGCCGCATCGCCGGTTTTGCCAGTTAGCTCCACAAGAATGCCTGCCAGCTTGCGATCCTGCAGATAGAGGTCATTAGGCCATTTAACACGAACTTTATCTGCACCCAGCTTGCGTAATACTTCCGCCATCACGATACCGATAACCAGACTTAAACCAATCGCCGCCGCCGGGCCTTGCTCCAGACGCCAGAACATCGACAAATATAAGTTTGCGCCAAAAGGCGAAAACCATTTCCGCCCCCGGCGACCACGGCCAGCCTGCTGGTATTCTGCAACACAGGCATCGCCAGATTTAAGCTCTCCGATGCGGTCCAGGAGATACTGATTCGTGGAGTCAATAACTGGCAGCACGGCTACACTGCCGTCATCCAGCTGACTCAATATCTGTTCAGCATTAAGTAACTGGATTGGCTCGGGCAAGCTGTATCCTTTACCCGGAACAGTAAATACATCAACGCCCCAGTCACGCAGTGTCTGAATGTGTTTATTAATAGCCGCCCGGCTCATTCCCAGCGTTTCACCCAACTGCTCGCCAGAGTGAAATTCACCGTTCGCTAATAGGGCGATCAATTTCAGTGGCACGGTGTTATCCTTCATGAAATTGTCTCCACTGCGCTCACTTCACCTGATGCACCAATAAAGCGGACTTCAGGCTCAAGCCAGACATTAAATTTTTCACCCACTTTTTGTCTTACATGGTGTGCCAGTTGCACCACATCTTCGCTTTTTGCATTGTCTTCATTAATGAGAACTAACGCCTGTTGACGGTGCACCGCAGCCCCACCCATTTGCATCCCTTTTAGCTGGCACTGATCGATAAGCCAACCTGCTGCCAGTTTTACTGAACCATCCGCCTGGGGATAATTTGGTGCTGTTGGAAATTGTGCCAGTAATGCTTTAGCCGTTTCGGCAGATACAACAGGGTTTTTGAAGAAACTACCGGCATTGCCATTCACTTTTGGGTCAGGAAGTTTGGTGGTGCGCATATGACACACCGCATCAAATACTTGCTGTGGCGTTATTGTTGTAGGATCCAGACGAGTTAAGTCACCATACGTTAGTACAGGTTGCCACTCTTTTGGCAGACGCAGACCTACGGCTACAATGGCGAAGCGATCCTGGTATTCATGTTTAAAAATACTGTCGCGATAGCCAAAACGGCACTCTTTGGCAGTTAAGCGCACTTGCTTGCCTGTCGCCAGTTCAACACAATCAACATAAGCGCAAACTCGCTGTAATTCTACGCCATAAGCACCAATATTCTGGATAGGTGATGAGCCGACACAACCAGGAATTAATGCCAGATTTTCCAGACCAGGCATACCTTTCTGCAAAGTGTATTTTACCAGGCGATGCCAGTTTTCTCCGGCTCCTACATGTAAATACCACGCATCAGGTTCATCATGAATTTCGATACCTTTGATCCGGTTGATGATCACCGTGCCGCGATAGTCTTCCAGAAAAAGTACATTACTTCCTTCACCCAGAATAAGAACGTGTTGTCCTTCTGCGGTTGCATGCTGCCAGGCATTGAGTAGTTGTTGTTCGTCTTCGGCACATACAATGTGCTGAGCATTATGATCAATGCCAAATGTGTTCCAGGGTTTTAAGGAGTGGTTCATAGCTGCTTTCCTGATGCAAAAACGAGGCTAGTTTACCGTATCTGCGGGGGGATGGCTTGTAGATATGATGACAGGAAGAGTTTGTAGAAACGCAAAAAGGCCCAGTCTTCCGACTGAGCCTTCTGCTAAATTTGATGCCTGGCAGTTCCCTACTCTCGCATGGGGAGACCCCACACTACCATCGGCGCTACGGCGTTTCACTTCTGAGTTCGGCATGGGGTCAGGTGGGACCACC
>NZ_JBJQJO010000072.1:0-4481 GCF_046487395.1 Escherichia sp. WS1450 | reverse complement strand
AATTCAGGGGTGAAAGTACGTTTGGTTTTCTTGTTCATTAAGTCACCTGTTTTGTGTTGTGGTGAGGATATCACCTTTAATCAGGTGGCCAAATTTACTGTGCCACTACAATATGGCTGTTCCTGCCTCACGGTATCAGCCGTCAGCGCGACAGTTCAGGAGCAATGTAGAGCCGCCGGAGTATGACGAGGGTGTGGTAGTCAGGAAGGTGGATATCAGGGGTAAACTGAGTCTGAGAGGTGTCAGTCTGAGTGCGGGCAAGGCATTCAGAAATGAACGCCTGGGGCTGAAGGAGACGCAGGAAGACGGTCAGTATGAAGTCTGGTGGTACAGTACAAAAGTGGGGGTGATCGACCTGAAAAATAAGTCGATCACCATGGCAAAGAATGTTAAAAAGTGTTCACCATGTCCCCGAACACCTGTCTACCATGTCTCCGGATCGTACACAGGTGAACCCGGGAGGGTCAGCGATGGATATTAAGGAAACATGGCGCTGATGACGCGCTAGCGAAATGCAACGCAATCTTGCCACATAGGCAGCTACCGGCACCTCCAGACGGATAGAACGGCTACTGCGTCTGATAACACAACCAGAATGGCGGCAGCCCTGCAGACAGAAAATGTGGTAAAAGCGTTCAGACAGACTCTGAGGCTGGGAAAAATGACGAGTCCCCTGATACATCATTCTGTACTGTTCAGCTTTCTATCAATCATTTCATGAAAAAAACGGGATGACTTGTTCAATCATGCTAAATGTTTGTAAAAACACAGCAATAAATTATATTAAATTCAGCCTTAATCAATAGATTAAATAACCGTAATAAATAAGAGTATTAGTGGTTTTTTCTATGGTTTTAATTGGTGGTATCTATTGGGGCAGCGTTGACACAGGTTTGATTTTTAAGAAAAATACAAACTAATTTTAAGTCAAAAGAGTTTCATTGTCGTTCAAAGCGTTTATTTATTATAAATCAAAATATTAATTAGTTCTTTAATTTTTGTTATATACAACATGTCAGGAACTATACGAAAGATAATAAAAGAGGATGATGTATTTCATTCTTCTATTCGCCGTATTGAATGGTTGTTTGAAACATTCTCTTCTGTCTGTTTGTCTTTTTCCGGAGGAAAAGACTCCACTGTGCTGCTCCATCTTGCGGCTGATGTGGCTCGCAGGAAGAAACGTCGTTTCTCTGTATTATTCATTGACTGGGAAGCTCAGTATCAGTGCACCATTGAACATGTTCAGAAGATGCGGGAAATGTACCGGGATGTGACGGATACCTTTTACTGGGTGGCACTCCCCCTGACTACGGTAAACGGTGTCTCTCAGTTTCAGCCGGAATGGATATGCTGGGAACCAGGTGTGGAGTGGGTTCGTCAGCCACCAGATGACGCTATTACAGATATGTCGTATTTCCCATTTTATCGGTATGCCATGACGTTTGAAGAATTTGTTCCGGCATTTTCTTCCTGGTTTGCCGGTAACCGGTGTGGAGTGGCAATACTGACTGGTGTTCGTGCTGATGAATCGCTCAATCGCTTTATGGGACTGGTGTCTCAGCGCAAACTGAGATATGCAGATGATAAACCCTGGACCACAGCGTCACCTGAAGGGTTTTATTACACCTTGTATCCGTTGTATGACTGGAAAGCCCGTGATATATGGATATATAACGCCAGAACCCGGGCTATCTACAATCCCCTGTATGACCTGATGTACCGTGCCGGCGTGCCGTTACGCAACATGCGGGTCTGTGAGCCTTTTGGCCCGGAACAGCGTAAGGGACTGTGGCTTTACCATGTTCTGGAGCCGGAAACCTGGGCCAGGATGTGTGAGCGGGTGTCGGGTGCTGCCAGCGGGGCGCTTTATGCCAATGAGAGCGGTGCCTATTTTGCCCTGCGTAAGCGTATCACGAAGCCACCTCATCATACCTGGCGTAGCTATGCGATGTTCCTGCTGGATGTGATGCCGGAAAGAACGGCAGAACATTACCGTAATAAAATTGCTGTCTACCTGCGCTGGTATCAGACGCGGGGCTTCCCGGATGACATCCCGGATGAACAGGAGAATGACCTGGGGAGCCGGGATATCCCGTCCTGGCGACGTATCTGTAAGACACTCATAAAGAATGATTTCTGGTGTCGGACCCTCTCCTTCAGTCCGAACAAACCCCGGCACTATGAACGTTATCTGCAGCGTATGAAAGAAAGGAGGAAGGAATGGGGGATTCTGTGACACCTGAGGTGGAAGTATTGAGCAACATGATTCGACAGTACTTCAGTCAGGAACGATCTGAAGAAGAGACCATACGAGCCCTTAATCATCTGCGCAGGGTGTTGCATGAGGTCAGCCCTTTTGCACAGGAGCCTGTGGATTGTGTGTTGTGGGTGAAAGCGGATGAGGTGGTGGCCAACGATTACAATCCCAATGTCATGTCTTCCAGTGAAAAAAAACTGCTTAAACATTCACTGGAGCAGGATGGATTCACGCAGCCTGTGGTGGTTTCGGAAGAGAAGGAGCATTATCTGGTCGTGGATGGTTTTCATCGTCAGTTGCTGGGCAGGAAAGCGGATACGAGAAAACGTCTGAAGGGCTGGCTGCCAGTGGCCTGTATTAATCCAGAGAGAAAGGGACAGGCATCACGTATTGCCGCAACCATACGGCATAACCGTGCCAGGGGAAAACACCAGGTAACGTCAATGTCTGACATTGTCAGGGACCTCTCACGTCTGGGCTGGACAGATGAGCGTATTGGCACAGAGTTGGGCATGGACCAGGATGAAGTGCTGAGGCTGAAACAGATTAGCGGGCTGACAGAGCTGTTTCAGGAAGAGGATTTCAGCCCTGCATGGACGGTTCGTTAAGGGCTATGTTCTGACGAGAGTGTAATTTAAATTTTGTAATTGCCTGTTTTTGATATGTTCCCTACACCGTGGAGACAGGCAATTGATAAACAAGAATCCAATGCTATTGCTGCCGAACTGGTAAATTGCCTTAAAACCGAATCTGATCTTAACCTGTTTTTATACATGCTTACGAAGTGTACTGTTAAAGATGAGCTTAGCGCTGAACTCACAGAGCATCTTGGACATGAGAACACCTGAGAATAAAGGCAGCAATGCAAGTAAAGACTACTCGATTAAAACGCTGCTCATAAATGATGCCCTAACAATTTGTGAAATAGTATTTCGTCCGGGTGTTCGCTTTGTTTATGTCGTTACGGGGAAGTCATCTTCACAGGGATTTTTAGTCAGTTAGCATTACCGATATCCATTCACTAACTTACCGGAGATAATTGATGTCAAAACCCCAATGGACCATTGAACAGTAAGCGGTTCGCCAGAACCGTATTGATATTTACTGAGAGCTCAGATCAACTTTCCAGGGCAACAGATCGCGTACCCGGTTTGTCGGCCAGTCCTGGATATGCTCAATGACGTAACGCAGCCATTTTTCTGGTTCAACATTGTTCAGACGGCATGTGCCGATCAGCGAGTACAACACCGCCGCATGTTCGCCACCGCTGTCGGAACCCGCGAACAACCAGTTTTTCCGGCCTACGTCCACTCCCCGTAAGGCGTTCTCTGCGATGTTGTTGTCGATTTCCACCCAGCCATTACTGCAGTACACGTTCAGGCTATCTCACTGTTTCAGCAGGTAGGCGACGCTTTTACCGTATCCGAGTGACGCGACAGTGTTTTCATCTGGGTCTGTATCCAGTCATACAGTGACTGCATCAGTGGCGCAGCTCTGGCTTTTCTTGCCGCCAGACGCTGTTCTGCTGTACATCCCCGGACTTCTGCCTCGATGGCATACAGTTCACCGATACGCTGCAGGGCTTCCGTGGTGATGTCAGTTGGCGCTCTTGCATGCAAATCGTGGATTTTCCTCCGGGCATGGGCCATACACGCGGCTTCCGTTATTCTGCCGGATTCGTATAACGCCCGGTAACCACCGTAAGTATCGGCCTGAAGCACACCGCTGTAACCGGCCAGATGATTCTGTGGATGGATACCTTTCCGGTCCTGACTGTACGCGAACCAGACCGCCGGGGGCATCTCCGACCCGGCATTACGGTCATCACGGACGTAGACCCACAGCCTGTCCGTTCGGTTTTTACCACTGCCTGGCTCCTGGACCGGAACGGGGATATCATCAGCATGGACTTTACCGGGCATCAGCACATACTGGCGCAGGACGTCATACAGCGGCTCCAGCAGTTCAGCAACGGTGTCAGCTCCACGTCCTGACTGCGGTATATTTCTGACTGACGGTATAACGGCAGATGGTCTGCATACTTCCCGGTGACAACATGGGCCAGAAGCCCCGCTCCGGCATAACTGTGTGCAATGGGTTTTGAATGAGCTGTCACGAACGGTGCAATAGTGATCCACACCCAACGCCTGAAATCAGATCCAGGGGGTAATCTGCTCTCCTGATTCAGGAGAGCTTATGGTCACTTTTGAGACAGTTATGG
>NZ_JBJQJO010000071.1:0-4577 GCF_046487395.1 Escherichia sp. WS1450 | reverse complement strand
AAAGGCCAGGCCTCAGCATTTTATTATGGTGATCCCCTGGGCGAAATGCGCCTGGTAAGCAGAGTTTTTGAAATGTAAGGCCTTTGAATAAGACAAAAGGCTGCCTCATCGATAACTTTGCAACAGTGCCGACAAAGTAACAATGAAACCGCAAGTGGACTGAAAAAAGGACCGGGTTGATGATAATTTGTAGTGGTGAGCTTCTGGGAGTACAAAACAAAGTGCTCAAAATTGTCGGGCTCATGGCGTTTAACGGTATTAATTTCGCTTATAATAATCTTTCTATAATAGCCTAAAGGAGAATATCTATGATACCTAATAGCGAAAATAAAAGAGTATGGTTTATTACCGGAGCAAGCAAGGGGCTTGGCTATGCTTTTACATGCGCCGCCTTGAAAGCCGGGGATAAAGTTGTTGCAGTTGCAAGGACTATCGATAATTTGGCGAAGCTAGAAGAAACATATCAAGAGAGCTTACTGCCATTAAACCTCGATGTTACAGATAGGGAGGCTGTTTTTTCTACGGTTGAAACAGCAGTTAAACATTTCGGTAGGCTTGATATTGTTGTTAATAATGCGGGTATCATGACTATGGGTATGATTGAAGAACTAAACGAATCCGATGCTCGGAAACTAATGGACACAAACTTTTTTGGAGCTCTTTGGGTTTGTCAGGCAGTGATGCCCTATTTGAGGTCGCAGCGTTCTGGACATATCATACAGATTACAAGCATTGGCGCTATTATCTCGGGTCCGATGTCTGGTATTTACAGTGCAAGTAAATTTGCGCTGGAAGGAATGAGTGAAGCCTTAGCAAAAGAAGCGGAACATTTCGGAGTGAAACTCACTATGGTGGAACCAGGAGGATATTGGACAGATTTATACACTTCGATGAGTTACAGCAATCCATTAGATTCATACGGTACACTGCGCGATGAGCTGGCGAAACAGTATTCCGAAGATTCGGTCGATAGTGATCCTTCCTTGGCAGCGGAAGCCCTTATGAAATTAGTAGCCAGCAATAATCCGCCTTTGAGGCTTATCCTTGGCAGCATGGTATACGATTTGGCGATGGATACCTTAAAAGCACGGATGGCTACCTGGGAAGAATGGGAAGCTGTTAGCCGTGCATCAGAAAAGGCTATTCCTGCACCGGAGAGATATGGAGTATAATACCAAACATGGTTTTTGAGGCAAGGACGAAACTATCATGAAAATTGAAATTATGGAATATAACCCGGATTGGACAAAGAATTTTGAAGAAGAGAAAATAAAATTGCTCCATTTTTTCGGTTCTCATGCCGTAGCCATTGAACATATCGGAAGCACGGCGATACCCAATCAACGGGCGAAACCGGTTATAGATATATTTATTGGCGTTTCGCCTTTTGCTGAACTACCTTTTATCAGCGCATTTTTAATGCAAAGGAGTATCACCACACTCCGACAGATATGACAGGCAGATATTTGTTTGCAAAATATACAAATGAAGTTTGGACCCATAATCTTCTTGCTTTGGTGTAGGTATAATACCCAAAAACGAAGTTTATGCGGAACAGGATAACACCTCGAAATCGGAGTTTATATGGCTTCGTGGGGGAGTTATGTGTTTGAGCTTTGTCGCATTAACGCGAATCAGGGGTTGACGGCAGAAATAGACTGGAATTACACTTCTTGGAGTCGGCGTTGCCGGAAAATTCTGATTGGATTAGTTGTTCGGGGTGCGAAAACAGTCGTAGTTCGGGGAAAAAACCGAATTTTGACCCAAAACCGCGAAAAACTCGAAATGACAGTTCCTATCAGTTTTCATAATGAATTAAAACAAAAAAATTAGGCTGCAAAGATAGGGAAAATGTGTCAATTTGCGTAAGTGATAATTAGTCAATTAAGATAAATGCTACTTTTGTAATCAAAGCAAAATGATATGAGCAAGATTTTTGGAATCGTAAATATAACCACCGATAGTTTTTCCGATGGAGGACTTTATTTAGATACAGATAAGGCAATTGAGCATGCTCTGCATTTGGTTGAAGATGGAGCAGATGTGATTGATTTGGGAGCCGCTTCCAGTAATCCTGATACAACTGAAGTGGGCGTTGTGGAAGAAATCAAAAGACTCAAACCTGTCATTAAGGCTTTAAAAGAAAAAGGCATTTCTATTTCTGTTGATACATTTAAACCTGAGGTTCAGAGTTTTTGCATAGAACAAAAGGTTGATTTTATTAATGATATTCAAGGTTTTCCTTATCCTGAGATTTATTCAGGCTTGGCAAAGTCAGATTGCAAACTTGTGTTGATGCACTCCGTTCAGCGAATTGGTGCAGCTACTAAAGTTGAAACGAATCCGGAAGAGGTTTTTACTTCCATGATGGAATTTTTTAAAGAAAGAATTGCTGCTTTAGTTGAGGCTGGTGTAAAGCGTGAACGAATTATTCTTGATCCGGGTATGGGCTTCTTTTTAGGCTCTAATCCAGAAACATCTATTCTTGTTTTGAAGCGTTTCCCTGAAATTCAAGAAGCTTTTAATTTGCAAGTAATGATTGCAGTGTCACGGAAATCATTCTTAGGTAAAATAACTGGAACCGATGTGAAATCTCGTTTAGCACCAACTCTTGCAGCAGAAATGTATGCATACAAAAAAGGTGCAGATTATCTCCGCACCCATGATGTTAAGTCTTTATCAGATGCCTTGAAAATATCCAAAGCCCTAGGTTAGTTTTATTTTTTTAGCTTTCTAAATGAATATGCTATACTTGCTCTGAAGTTGTGTTGGCGTACTTGACTTAGGTCTGGATCTTTCGAACTGTTACTAAGAGGGTAATCATAGCCAAACATAAACTGGAAATGTCCTAATTCTAAACCTGTTCCAATACCTACACTATAATCAAGAGGACTTAAACTTCCATCACTTCCAAAAGGTTTTGTGTACTTCTCTTGAGTTTTCGTAGCTAAATAGTAGTGTTTGTTGGTAAATCCAAATAATCCAATATTCAATCTTGCGACCGGGAAAGTCCTCTTGAAAGTACCACAAGTTCGCGGGATGGAGTTTTATCCCAGCTGCATCGAGAAAGGCATGCGCAGTGAGCGTGCTCTCAAGCTCGCCATCGCCGAAATGTATGTCAAAGGAGTAAGTACCCGCAGGGTCTCGGATATCGTCGAAATTCTTTGTGGCACCGAAGTCAGCTCGTCCCAGGTCAGCAGGCTGGCAAAGGAGCTCGATGAAGAGATTACGTCTTGGAAGGCGCAGCCTGTCGGACAGATTCAATACTTGGTACTTGATGCGACCTATGAATCGGTTCGCGTCGGTTCCCATGTGGTCAAGCAGGCGCTTCTAGTGGCTATTGGCGTTGATTACAGCGGGAATCGGCATATTCTTGACGCCGAAGTCGCGAACAGTGAGGCAGAGGTAAACTGGCGTTCCTTTCTCGAGGGTCTCGTACGACGAGGGATGCACGGCCTGCGAATGATCACCAGTGATGACCACTCAGGACTGCGCGCGGCAATCGATGCTGTCTTCCCTGGAATTCTGTGGCAACGCTGCCAGTTTCATCTGCAGCAGAATGCCCACTCCTACGTCACGAAAAAAGATGAGATCCCGCTGATAGCCGCTGATATTCGGAAGGTGTTCAATCGGAATATGTCAAGATAGTTTATGCCAGATTTTTGAGAGGTTTGCATCAAGCAGCCTTCGAAAGAGGACGGCATGACATTGAGACCGGCAAGGCGTCGTAGATACGCACTTTCCCAGTACGCCACCGTAAGGGGTTTTTCTCTTTGGCAGCAAGAATGGTTTGGTTTCTTTTTTCCTCGGCGCCGTAGGCGTCCGACTAACACCTGAATTAAGCCGCGCCGCGAAGCGGCGTCGGCTTGAATGAACTGTTAGATGCCAGCCCGATCAATGTGCGCTGACCTTGGATAGCAGATTTAGAACGGCGACGCCACTAACGATAAGTCCCATGCCAACGAACGCCCACAAGTCTAGTTTCTGGCCATGGAAGATCCAAGCGATAGCTGCCACAAGTACGATGCCGAGGCCAGCCCAAACAGCATAAGCAATGCCGACCGGGATGGACTTGAGTGCGAGAGAGAGGAAATAGAACGCAAGCCCGTAGCCAGCCACAACTACAACAGAAGGAACTAACTTGGTGAATCCATGGCTGGACTTCAGTGCGGAAGTTGCGACGACCTCACCAAATATTGCAATAGCCAGAAAGAGCCAGTTCTTCACGTGCAATCTCCTCTACGGTATGAAGGATAAATAGTGGTGGCTATGAGTTGCCAAAAACAGTCTTGCGGCTGTCGATTTTCTGTGAGCATACGCAACGCCAAATCTGGCATCTAACGCTTGAGTTAAGCCGCGCCGCGAAGCGGCGTCGGCTTGAACGAATTGTTAGACATTATTTGCCGACTACCTTGGTGATCTCGCCTTTCACGTAGTGAACAAATTCTTCCAACTGATCTGCGCGGGAGGCCAAGCGATCTTCTTCTTGTCCAAGATAAGCCTGTCTAGCTTCAAGTATGACGGGCTGATACTGGGCCGGCAGGCGCTCCATTGCCCAGTCGGCAGCGACATCCTTC
>NZ_JBJQJO010000070.1:0-4596 GCF_046487395.1 Escherichia sp. WS1450 | reverse complement strand
TTACAATAGCGTCAGGCCTCACCATTATAACGGAGGGCTGACGCCGGAAGAGTCAGAGAACAGATACCATTTTTACTGTAAAACCGTGGCCAGTATTACTTGACCACTACATATCCAGAGCTTCATGCGGGCGTTCAAGATTATAGACTGTACGCCAGTGATCGAAGGCGCGCTGCAACTCACCCGCATCTGTAAACCACTTACCCTGCAAAACTTCCGCCTTCAGACTGCGGTGAAAACGTTCCAGCTTGCCCTGCGTCTGTGGATGGTACGGGCTGGAGTGCCCCACCTTGATACCCTGACGCATCAGCCATAACTCCAGTGCCGTCCAGGTGCATCCTGTCCGGCAGTCCGTAGTGTTCAAATACGCTGACCAGCTGTTGCTGCACGGTCGTCCGTTGTTCATTGGCGCAGTGAGCCAGACACAGGGAAAAACGGGAATGATCATCCAGCAGCGTTAACGGATGGCAGCGTCCACCGCCAAAGGGAAAGTGCCCCTTAAAATCCATCTGCCAGAGCTGGTTCGGCGTGTTCGAAGCGGCCCGTCGCCGGGGCTGCCGCAACCAGACCGGGCAGAAGGCCATTGCGGGCCATCAGGTTATGCACCGTGCTGAAGGCGGGCAGAACAAACTCAGAACGTAGTGACATGGTATCTCTCGCTTCCCTGGGCATAAGCGGCTCCATAAACGGGTTCTGATGCCTTAGTTGTAAGTATCAACCATGTCTCCGAACAAGTGTTTACTATGTCTCCGCATCGTACACACCTGTCTGAGGGAGGAGACTGCCCGTCGCACTCTTTGTCTTGATTGCCGCAAATTGGCAGAGGTCGGCAACGCGAGTGTGATAAGCGTTAATGTCCCAGTGTTTTGCATACATGTCAGAACACCTTTGACTGTAAGCGCATACTGATCTTACCCACCAATAGTGGACACAGGACTAAGTGAGTAAACTCTTAACCAGGGTGACTCATGACAAAACCAGTATCAATCAGCAAGAAGCCCCGTAAACAACATACGCCTGAATTTCGTAACGAAGCCCTGAAACTCGCTGAACGCATCGGTGTGGCCGCCACAGCCCGTGAACTCAGCCTGTATGAATCTCAGCTTTATGCCTGGCGCAGTAAACAGCAGCAACAAATGAGTTCGTCAGAGCGCGAAAGCGAACTGGCCGCTGAAAATGTCCGCCTTAAACGACAACTGGCGGAGCAGGCTGAGGAACTGGCCATCCTCCAAAAGGCCGCGACATACTTCGCGAAGCGCCTGAAATGAAGTATGTCTTCATCGAAAATCATCGGGCAGAGTTCAGCATCAAAGCGATGTGTCGTGTACTTCGGGTTGCCCGCAGCGGCTGGTATGTCTGGCTCAGGCGTCGTCACCAGATGAGCCTGCGCCAACAGTTTCGGCTCACCTGCGATGCCGCTGTCCATAAGGCATTCTTTGAGGCAAAGCAGCGATACGGTGCTCCCCGCCTTGCTGACGAACTGCCGGAGTTCAATATTAAAACCATTGCCGCCAGCCTGCGTCGTCAGGGGCTGCGGGCGAAAGCCAGCCGGAAGTTCAGCCCGGCCAGCTACCGTGCACATGGCCTGCCCGTATTGGAGAATCTGCTGGAGCAGGACTTCAGCGCCAGCGGCCCGAACCAGAAGTGGGTGGGTGACATCACGTACTGTGTGCCCGGAGTTCAGGGCGAGCATAGACGCTCAAATGAACCACGAGTCTGTCTGGAATATTGAACCGGTAACTCACGATGAGAAACCCAACAATCCCACCGGGTGTGACGGTGGAGAACCTGAGCGGCAGTGACCTGCGGCATGCCCGCAGGGTGATGTAACCCGCTGACAACGGGGATTGAGGCGAGATCACTAAGCCGAGATGATCCTCAAGGTTAAGTACTGAAAGGCTTAAGAATATGAACCCGTTAATCCGCCTCTGTGGGTTGAAAACGTCACCACGGCCTACGTGATCTGACAGGCCGTGCAGGAGGAACTGGCAGTGATACGTAAGCACTGCCGGTCGAAGGTGTTTTGACATGTATGCGAAACTCCGGGTCAGCAGCGTCTATCACGCTCGCGTTGCTGACTTCTGCCAACTTGCGGCAAGCAAGGATAAAGAGTGCGACGGGCAGCCTCCTCAGTATGTCTGAGTCCAGTCAGGCAAACCGGGGAAGGTCAGCGACGGATGTTAAGGGGGCATGGCTCCGATGACGCGCTGGCTGGCGGAGCTTCCGTAGTAGTCCGCGATGGGGAAAGCCCATTACATGGCGAAGGGAAGCAGTTTGAATGTGTCTGCGACGTAAATTAA
This sequence comes from Escherichia sp. WS1450, assembly GCF_046487395.1. Taxonomy (NCBI): domain Bacteria; kingdom Pseudomonadati; phylum Pseudomonadota; class Gammaproteobacteria; order Enterobacterales; family Enterobacteriaceae; genus Escherichia; species Escherichia sp. WS1450. Next base: position 2,296 of record NZ_JBJQJO010000070.1, on the reverse strand, counting down.
CTGACCTAACGAGGTGAAGACCTTTGATAATCAGCGAAATGCAACGCAAGCTTGCCACATGGGCAGCCACCGATCCGTCCCTACGGATTCAACGGCTGCTGCGTCTGATAACACAACCAGAATGGCTGGCTGAAGCGGCGCGGATCACGCTTTCATCAAAGGGGGCGAATACCCCCGGTGTTGATGGCGTGAACAAAACAATGCTACAGGCCAGACTGGCTGTTGAGCTGCAAATCCTCAGGGATGAATTACTCTCAGGCCACTACCAGCCCTTGCCCGCCAGGCGGGTTTACATCCCTAAAAGCAATGGCAAACTGCGACCACTGGGTATCCCCGCGTTGCGGGATCGTATTGTTCAGCGGGCCATGCTGATGGCGATGGAGCCGATATGGGAGAGTGATTTTCATACGCTCTCATATGGCTTCCGGCCTGAGCGCAGTGTCCACCACTCGATCCGCACGGTGAAATTACAGCTCACCGACTGCGGTGAAACCCGGGGACGCTGGGTGATTGAAGGCGACCTGTCCAGTTACTTCGACACCGTACATCATCGACTGCTGATGAAGGCTGTACGCCGCAGGATCAGTGACGCACGTTTCATGACTCTGCTGTGGAAAACCATCAAGGCGGGACATATCGATGTCGGTCTCTTTCGGGCGGCCAGTGAAGGTGTGCCACAGGGCGGTGTTATATCGCCGCTATTGTCGAACATCATGCTGAATGAGTTCGATCAATACCTGCATGAGCGCTACCTGAGCGGGAAAGCAAGAAAAGATCGGTGGTACTGGAATAACAGTATCCAACGGGGCCGAAGTACGGCGGTCAGAGAAAACTGGCAGTGGAAACCCGCGGTGGCGTACTGCCGCTATGCCGATGATTTTGTCCTCATCGTCAAAGGCACCAAAGCACAGGCGGAAGCCATCAGGGAGGAGTGTCGGGGTGTGCTCGAAGGCAGTCTGAAACTCAGGCTGAACATGGATAAGACTAAAATCACCCATGTTAATGACGGCTTTATCTTTCTGGGGCACAGGATCATTCGCAAACGCAGTCGTTATGGCGAGATGCAAGTGGTCTCAACGATCCCGCTGGAGAAAGCCAGAAACTTCGCCGCATCGCTGACAGCACTGTTATCAGGCAACTACAGTGAAAGCAAAGTCGATATGGCTGAACAACTCAACCGAAAACTGAAAGGCTGGGCCATGTTCTATCAGTTCGTTGATTTTAAGGCCAAAGTCTTCAGTTATATCGACCGTGTCGTGTTCTAGAAGCTGGCTCACTGGCTGGCCCGCAAATACCGTACAAGTATCGCTTCCCTGATGAGGTGGTGGTGTAAATCACCGAAACCGGGTCAGAGCAAAACGTGGGTTTTATTTGGTAAAACCAATCACGGCAAGCTCAGCGGCGAAATACTGTACCGGTTGGTGGGGCAAGGCAAGAAGCTGTTCCGCTGGCGGCTACCCGAAGGTAATCCCTATCTGAGGACGGAAACCAGAAAGACGTATACATCGCGCTTTACAGAAGTGGCAATGGCGTTCGCCAGCGTTTAAATGGAGAGCCGGATGCGCTGAAAGGTGCATGTCCGGTTCGGGGAGGAGAGGCAGGGAAATAGTCCGACTACGCCCTGCCTCTTACTCTACTGCGTACCGATGAGGGCTGGTTGTATCTCACAGTAGTCATCGACCTGTGGTCACGCGCCGTCATTGGCTGGTCGATGTCACCGCGAATGACAGCACAACTGGCCTGTGATGCACGGCAAATGGCGTTGTGGCGGAGAAGACGCCCGGAAAGCGTCATTGCTCATACGGACCGTGGTGGTCAATACTGTTCAGGGGATTATCAGGCGCTGCTGAAGCGACACAACCTGCGTGGCAGTATGAGTGCGAAAGGCTACTGTTATGACAATGCCTGTGTGGAAAGCTTCTTTCATTCGCTGAAGGTGGAATGTATCCACGGGGAACGCTTTAGCAGCCGGGAAATAATGCGGGCAACGGTGTTTAATTATATCGAGTGTGATTACAATCGCTGGCGTCGTCACAGTGCCTGTGGCGGTCTCAGCCCGGAACAATTTGAAAACCATAATCTCGCTTAGGGCCGTGTCCACATTACGTGGGTAGGATCACTCCACCGTCACACCCGATGGGATTGTTGGGTTTCTCATCGTTAGCTACCGATTCTATATTCCAGACAGACTCGAGGTTTATTTAAGAATCCATACCTGCTCGGCCTCCAGCACAGAAAACCGACACTCAAGCAGACTCGGCAGGCTGGTATGCTCCTGGCGGGCATTTTTGTACTG
>NZ_JBJQJO010000069.1:0-4904 GCF_046487395.1 Escherichia sp. WS1450 | reverse complement strand
CGAGGGGCAGCCGTGCATTCTGGCCTTTGACCTGGCGCGTAAACTGGATATGAACAGCATGGCGCGACTTTATACCCGCGAGATTGACGGTAAAACGCATTACTACAGTGTGGCCCCGCGTTTCTGGGTACCGTATGACACGGTGTACAGCGTCGAGAAAAATGAAGATCGACGGACAGCCGAACGCTTTCAGAAATGGGTGGAAATGGGCGTTCTGACCGTTACCGATGGTGCGGAGGTGGATTATCGCTACATCCTCGAGGAGGCCAAAGCGGCGAACAAAATCAGTCCGGTCAGTGAGTCACCCATCGACCCCTTCGGGGCGACCGGGTTGTCACATGACCTTGCTGATGAAGACCTGAACCCCATCACTATCATTCAGAACTACACCAACATGTCCGACCCGATGAAAGAGCTGGAAGCGGCAATTGAATCGGGGCGCTTTCATCATGATGGCAATCCCATCATGACCTGGTGTATCGGCAACGTGGTCGGCAAAACCATTCCGGGTAACGATGATGTGGTGAAGCCCGTCAAAGAGCAGGCGGAAAACAAAATTGACGGTGCAGTTGCGCTGATTATGGCGGTTGGCAGAGCCATGCTGTACGAGAAAGAAGACACGCTGTCTGACCACATTGAGTCCTATGGGATCCGCTCGCTTTAACTGAGGTAATTATGATCATGCTGATTCTCGCGCCTCTGGTGGGCGTGCTGGGGGCGCTTTTGCTGGCGTATGGTGCCTGGCTGATTTATCCCCCGGCGGGGTTTGTTGTTGCCGGGGCGTTGTGCCTGTTCTGGTCGTGGCTGGTGGCGCGATATCTCGACCGTACACAGCTGTCTGTTGGTGGAGGTAAATAGTGTTCTTTTCGGGATTATTTCAACGAAAAAGTGACGCACCGGTGACCACGTCAGCAGAGCTGGCGGATGCCATCGGGTTGTCCTACGACACCTATACCGGAAAGCAGATCAGCAGTCAGCGAGCCATGCGACTGACGGCGGTTTTTTCCTGCGTCAGAGTGCTGGCAGAGTCGGTCGGGATGTTGCCCTGCAATCTGTATCACCTGAACGGCAGCCTGAAGCAGAGAGCCACCGGCGAACGTCTGCATAAACTGATCTCCACGCATCCCAATAGCTATATGACGCCGCAGGAGTTCTGGGAGCTGGTGGTCACCTGTCTGTGCCTGCGGGGAAATTTTTACGCCTACAAAGTGAAAGCATTTGGCGAAGTGGCTGAACTGCTGCCCGTCGATCCCGGTTGTGTGGTACCGAAGCTTAACAGTAGCTGGGAACCGGTTTACCAGGTCACATTTCCGGACGGCTCCACGGATGTACTGAGCCAGGAAGATATCTGGCATGTGCGCACGCTGACGCTGGACGGTCTGGTGGGACTGAATCCCATCGCCTATGCCCGCGAGGCAATATCGCTGGCGGCAGCGACCGAAGAGCACGGGGCCAGACTGTTCAGCAATGGCGCGGTGACGTCGGGTGTGTTGCGTACAGAGCAGACGCTGTCGGATCAGGCTTATGAGCGCCTGAAGAAAGATTTTGAGGAGCGTCACACCGGGCTTGGCAATGCTCACCGCCCGATGATCCTTGAGATGGGGCTGGACTGGAAGTCGATGGCGTTGAACGCAGAGGACAGCCAGTTCCTGGAAACCCGCAAGTTTCAGCTTGAAGAAATCTGTCGTCTGTTCCGGGTGCCATTGCACATGGTGCAGAACACCGATCGCGCCACCTTCAACAATATCGAAGAACTGGGGCTCGGATTTATCAACTATTCACTGGTGCCGTATCTGACCCGCATCGAACAGCGGATCAACACCGGACTGGTACGAAAAAGTAAGCAGGGCGTTTATTACGCCAAATTTAACGCCGGGGCGTTACTGCGCGGGGATATGAAGTCCCGTTTTGAAGCCTACGCCACCGGGATTAACTGGGGAATTTACTCTCCCAATGACTGCCGCGACCTGGAAGATATGAATCCGCGTCCCGGTGGGAATGTCTATCTCACACCGATGAACATGACCACGAAACCCTCCGATGGCAGTAAAGCCGGTAAGCAGAAGGATAACGCCAATGCAGACGAAACAACGTCTTGATGTACCGCTGAGTCTGAAATCTGTCAGTGACTCCGGTGAGTTTGAAGGGTATGGCTCCGTCTTTGGTGTAAAGGACAGCCACGATGATGTGGTGATGTCCGGGGCATTTGCTGCTTCCCTGCGGGCGTGGAGTGACAGAAAAGCGTTACCTGCGCTGCTCTGGCAGCACCGCATGGATGAACCCATCGGTGTTTACACCGAAATGAAGGAAGACGATGTCGGGCTTTACGTCAGGGGACGGTTGCTTATTGATGATGATCCCCTCGCAAAACGCGCACATGCACACATGAAGGCCGGTTCGTTAACCGGCCTTTCTATTGGGTACGTCCTGAAAGACTGGGAATACGACCGGAGCAAAGAAGCCTTTCTGCTGAAAGAAATCGACCTCTGGGAAGTCAGCCTGGTGACGTTCCCGTCTAACGACGAGGCGCGGATCAGCGACGTCAAGAACGCACTGGCCCGCGGGGAAATCCCCGAACAGAAAAAAATCGAAAGAGTCCTGCGTGATGTCGGACTCTCCCGTACCCAGGCCAAAGCATTCATGGCCGGGGGCTATGGCGCACTGTCCCTGCGCGACGCTGAGGATGTGGGCTCTGCACTGAATGCACTGAAAAATCTGAACTTCTAATCAGGAGAAATACGATGGCGGTTGATATTAAAGATGTCGAACAGGTCGCGCAGGAGCTGCAGCAGAAGTTTGACGACTTCAAAGCAAAGAACGACAAGCGCGTGGATGCGATTGAGCAGGAAAAAGGCAAACTTGCCGGGCAGGTGGAAACTCTGAACGGGAAACTCAGCGAGCTGGAAAATCTCAAAAGCGACCTTGAAAAAGAGCTGCTTGAGCTGAAACGTCCGGCTGGTGGAGCGCAAAATAAACTGGCCACCGAGCATAAAGAGGCGTTTGTGGGCTTCCTGCGTAAAGGCCATGAAGACGGTCTGCGCGATCTGGAGCGTAAGGCATTGCAGGTGGGTACCGATGAAGACGGTGGCTACGCCGTGCCGGAAGAACTGGATCGCAACATTCTCACCCTGCTGAAAGATGAAGTGGTGATGCGTCAGGAAGCCACGGTGATCACCGTTGGCGGTTCCGACTACAAAAAACTGGTGAATCTGGGCGGTACGGCTTCCGGATGGGTGGGGGAAACGGATACGCGATCCCAGACTGCCACCTCCAGACTGGAGCTGATTGAACCTCTCATGGGGGAAATCTACGGCAACCCGCAGGCTACCCAGAAAATGCTGGACGATGCCTTCTTCAACGTGGAGGCCTGGATCAACAGCGAGCTGGCAACCGAATTTGCCGAACAGGAAGAAATTGCCTTTACCTCCGGCGATGGCACCAAGAAGCCGAAAGGGTTCCTGGCGTATGAATCCACGGATGAAACCGACAAGGTCCGGGCGTTTGGCAAACTTCAGCATATTGTATCCGGTGAAGCGACTGCGGTGACCGCTGATGCCATTATCAAACTGATTTACACGCTGCGTAAGGCACATCGCACCGGTGCGAAGTTCATGATGAACAACAACAGCCTGTTTGCCATTCGTCTGCTGAAAGACACCGAGGGTAACTATCTGTGGCGTCCTGGGCTGGAACTGGGGCAGCCGTCCTCTCTGGCGGGTTACGGTATCGCTGAAAACGAACAGATGCCGGATATCGCCGCTGATGCGAAAGCCATTGCATTTGGTAACTTCAAACGGGGTTACACCATCGTTGACCGTATCGGCACCCGCATTCTGCGTGACCCGTACACCAATAAACCGTTTGTCGGTTTTTATACCACCAAGCGCACCGGCGGGATGCTGGTCGATTCGCAGGCCATCAAACTGCTGAAGATTGCAGCGGCGTAATCACTCAGGGGCGCGGAACCGCGCCCCTGTTCTGACGGGTGAAGAATCATGATCCTGAAACAAGATCTGAAATGGTCACCGGACGGTATGCGTGTTGAGGTCATTCGGGCCGGTGAGTATGACGACGGGGCGCTTCCTGCCCGGGTGCAGGAGATTGCACTTCAGGCCGGGTTAGCAGAGCGCGGAATCAGTACAAAAAGCAGTAAAGCGGCAAAAGAGAAAAAAGCCACGACCAGTAAAGAGGGCTGAGTATGCTTCTGACAATGGAAGAGATTAAAGCCCAACTCCGGCTGGATGAGGATTTCGATGCTGATGACCGCCATCTGCAACTGCTGGCCTGTGCGGCGCAAAAGCGGACGGAAACGTATCTGAACCGGAAGCTCTATGCACCGGATGAAACCATTCCGGACAGCGATCCGGACGGGCTGCACCTGCCGGATGATATTCGTCTGGGGATGCTGATGCTTATCAGCCATTTTTACGAAAACCGCTCGTCGGTTACGGAAGTGGAGAAACTCGACATGCCGCAGAGTTTTGGCTGGCTTGTCGGCCCGTACAGGTACTTTCCGCAATGAAAATTCGTCAGGCGCAGACCAGCGCAACCTACATTCTGCCGGACCCCGGTGAACTGAATAAACGCGTCCTGATCCGCCAGCGGGTGGATATGCCCGCGGATAACTTTGGCGTGGAGCATCAATACCCGGTTACGTTCCGGACATGGGCGAAGGTTATCCAGACCAGTGCCACCACCTGGCAGGAAACCGCGCAGACTGGAGACGCCATCACCCATTACATCACCATTCGCTACCGCCGGGGGATCACCGCTGATTATGAGGTGGTCTGCGGTGACAGTGTGTACCGGGTGAAACGTCAGCGCGATCTGAACGGGGCGCGGCGCTTTCTGCTGCTGGAGTGTACGGAACTGGGCGAATTTACGCAGAGTCACGGAGGCAGCAA
>NZ_JBJQJO010000068.1:0-5062 GCF_046487395.1 Escherichia sp. WS1450 | reverse complement strand
CGTGTTAACGACAGCCGCTTCTCGGATACCGCCGGGCGGCTGATGTACCGGCACAGCCGTTCGAGCTTCTTGCGTTCATCGGCCCTGGCCGCCACGCCGGCGTGCAGGCTGGACCCGGCTACCTTGCCAATCCCGTCACCGAACGGATCACCACTGGTCGGCAGAGTTTGCAAAGTGAACACCTTTCGCCCCGCCTGTGAACCGACAGCGATACGGTAAGTGATCGAGTGCCCCAGCAGGGGTGTCATCGGGTCGTCATCCACCGCATCCGAGGCCAGATAGCTGTTTTCGACATCCCGTTCCAGCAGGCCTTGCCGTTCCAGATAGCGACCCACCCGGTGGGCGATGGTGTGCGTCAGCGGCACTGTTGCAAATAACCACGAATGGTAAGCTGAAGACTGTTTTAGCTAAAGGTGCAGCATATGAATCCTTTCCATGGTCGGCATTTTCAGGGCGAAATCATTCTTTGGGCTGTGCGCTGGTATTGTAAATATGGCATTAGCTATCGTGAACTGCAGGAAATGCTGGCCGAACGGGGTGTGAATGTTGATCACACGACTATTTACCGTTGGGTTCAACGTTATGCTCCTGAAATAGAAAAACGTTTACGCTGGTATTGGCGTAATCCTACAGATCTGAGCTCGTGGCATATTGATGAAACCTATGTAAAAGTGAATGGACGATGGTCTTATCTGTATCGTGCAGTCGATCAACGTGGCGATACCATTGATTTTTATCTTTCTTCTAGACGTAATACCAAATCAGCATATTGTTTTCTTGGAAAAATTTTAAATAATGTGAAGAAGTGGCAAATTCCACAAGTGATCAACACGGATAAAGCACCCACATATGGACGTGCTTTATCACGGTTAAAACGGGAAGGTAAATGTCCACCAGACCTTGAGCACAGGCAGATTAAGTATAAAAATAACGTGATTGAATGTGATCATGGCAAGCTAAAGCGGATCATCAGGGCCACATTAGGATTCAAATCTATGAAGACGGCTTATGCCACAATTAAAGGTATTGAAGTCATGCGTGCACTACGTAAAGGACAAGCATCGTCATTTTATTATGGTCAGCCTCAGGGTGAAGTGTGTCTAATCAACAGGGTTTTCGGTCTCTAAGTACTTTTTAAAGGGAACATCATCGACTCAAATCTCTATTTGCAACAGTGCCAAAAAAACCAACTTCAAGTTGGTTTTTCTTTTTTAATCATCAGTGGCGACCTTAACACCATATCCAATTAAACCTGCAAGGCTAGCATAGGCTATTTTGGCATAAATCGAACCCCACCAGACCGTAATTTTACTGGCACCAAATTCCCGAACCGTTTGCCCCATAAAATTAGTGGTTTCATAGAAATTTTTAGCAGAATAACCTAACGCAATATGATCAAGGACAGGGAATAAACTAAAAGCTAAACCTACTGCTGCTGCGGGGAAAGTAAACTCTCTTGATAGACCGAATTTTCCAGTAATAAATACAAGCGATACCACGATAATTAATCTAATGATAGTCCATAGCATCACTGTGAAAGGCAAGTTAAAGATGCCTGCTCCCTGCCACGCAAGACCGCAAACAACTAGGGGTCGTCTCAGAAAACGGAAAATAAAGCACGCTAAGCCGGTTGCAGAGGCCGTAGCGGCCTGAACTTCCCCGCGCCGATCTTGGCGCTGCTGCGCCATAGGTAATCACCGGTCAGGTTGATGTGCTCCCAGCCGAGTGGCGACAGGTACTGCAATAGCGAGTCATCGACGGCATGACCATTGCCGCGCAACGCATGCGCCGCACGCTCCAGGTAGACCGTGTTCCACAGCACGATGGCCGCCGTCACCAGGTTGAGGCCGCTGGCCCGGTAGCGCTGCTGCTCGAAACTGCGGTCACGGATTTCACCAAGGCGGTTGAAGAACACGGCACGGGCCAGCGCATTGCGCGCCTCGCCCTTGTTCAGCCCGGCATGCACGCGGCGGCGTAGCTCGACGCTTTGCAGCCAGTCGAGGATGAACAGCGTGCGCTCGATGCGGCCCAACTCGCGCAGCGCGACGGCCAAGCCGTTCTGGCGCGGGTAGCTGCCGAGTTTCCTGAGCATCAGCGAGGCCGTCACCGTGCCCTGCTTGATCGAGGTGGCCAGCCGCAGGATTTCGTCCCAATGGGCGCGGACGTGCTTGATGTTGAGCGTGCCGCCGATCATCGGCTTGAGCGCGTCATAGGCGGCATCGCCCTTCGGGATGTAGAGCTTGGTGTCGCCCAGGTCGCGGATGCGCGGCGCGAAGCGGAAGCCCAAGAGGTGCATCAGGGCGAAGACGTGATCGGTGAAGCCCGCCGTGTCGGTGTAGTGCTCCTCGATCCGCAGGTCGGATTCGTGGTACAGCAGGCCGTCGAGCACGTAGGTTGAGTCGCGCAGGCCGACATTGACCACCTTGGTGTGGAATGGCGCGTATTGGTCGGAGATGTGGGTGTAGAAAGTCCGTCCTGGGCTGCTGCCATATTTTGGGTTGATGTGCCCCGTGCTCTTTGCCTTGCTAGCGGTTCGGAAATTCTGTCCGTCCGATGATGATGTGGTGCCATCGCCCCAGTGCCCGGCAAAGGGATGCCGAAACTGAGCGTTGACCAGTTCAGCCAACGCTGTCGAGTACGTTTCGTCGCGGGTATGCCAGGCTTGCAGCCAAGCGAGCTTCGCGTAGGTCGTGCCGGGGCAGGACTCGGCCATCTTGGTCAGGCCCAGGTTGATCGCGTCGGCCAGGATCGTGGTCAACAACAGGTTCTTGTCCTTGGCCAGATCGCCCGATTTCAAGTGCGTGAAGTGCCGGGTGAAGCCCGTCCACTCATCGACTTCGAGCAGCAGTTCGGTGATCTTGACGTGCGGCAGGACCATGGCTGTCTGGTCTATCAGCGCCTGCGCGGTGTCGGGCACCGCCGCATCCAGCGGCGTGATCTTCAAGCCCGACTCGGTGATGATGGCATCCGGCAGGTCGTTGGCTGCCGCCATGCGGTTGACGGTGGCAAGTTGTGCTTCCAGCAGCGTCAGCCGCTCATGCAGATATTGTTCGCAGTCGGTGGCCACGGCCAGCGGCAATTCGCTGGACTGCTTGAGGCTGGTGAACTTCTCGGGCGGTACCAGGTAGTCCTCGAAGTCCTTGAACTGGCGTGAACCCTGCACCCAGATGTCGCCCGAGCGCAGGGAGTTCTTCAACTCGGACAGCGCGCACAGTTCGTAGTAGCGCCGGTCGATGCCGGCGTCGGTCATCACCAGTTTCTGCCAGCGCGGCTTGATGAAGCCGGTCGGTGCATCGGCTGGCAGCTTGCGGGCGTTGTCGGTGTTCATGCCGCGCAGCACCTCAATGGCATCAAGCACGTTTTTGGCGGCGGGCGCGGCCCGCAGCTTGAGCACGGCAAGGAATTCCGGTGCATAGCGGCGCAGGGTGGCGTAGCTCTCGCCGATGCGATGCAGGAAATCGAAGTCATCGGGTTGCGCGAGCTTCTGCGCCTCGGTGACGCTCTCGGCAAAGGAATCCCAGGACATGACGGCCTCGATGGCGGCAAACGCATCGCGGCCTGATTGCTTGGCGTCGATCAGCGCCTGACCGATGCGCCCGTACAGACGTACCTTGGCGTTGATGGCCTTGCCTGACGCCTGGAACTGCTGCTGATGCTTATTCTTGGCAGCGTTAAACAGCTTACCCAGGATGCGGTCGTGCAGGTCGATGATTTCGTCGGTGACGGTGGCCAGCGCCACGAGAGTGGCGTAGCGCCGTTGCGGCTCGAATTTGGCCAGGTCGGCGGGTGTCATCTGGCCGCCCTCGCGGGCAATCTTGAGCAGGCGGTTCTGGTGAACCAGCCGCTCGATGCCGGTAGGCAGATCGAGTGCCTGCCATGCCTTGAGGCGTTCGATGTGTTCCAGCATATGCCGCGAATTTGGCTTGGCCGGAGACTGGCGCAACCAAGCCAACCAGGTCGTCTTGCCGTTGTCCCGGCGCTTGAGCAGATCGTCGAGGCGGCGGCGATGCGCGTCCGCCAGTGGTTCGGCCAAGGCGTCGTAGATGCGCCGGTTAGCACGGGTGATCGCCTCGGCACTCGCCCGCTCGACGGCGTTGAGGGCGGGCAGAATGACCGACTGCCGCCGCAGGTGCCCGATCAAGGCGCTGGCCAGCACGATGCCTTTGTCGGTTTGCATCGCCAGCTCGGTCAGCATCTGGACGGCCTGCCGGTAATGGCTCATGGTGAAGGGCCGGAAACCGAACACGGTTTGCAGCTCGCTCAGGTGCTCGCGCCGGGTCTGCTCCCGCTGGCCGTACTCGTTCCAGCTTTCGACGCCGACCTTGAGCTGGTCGGCGACCAGCTTCAACAAGGGCGGGAACGGTAGTTCATCGACGCCCAGGATGACGCCGGGAAAGCGCAGGTAACAGAGCTGCACCGCGAAGCCCAGCCGATTGGCTGGCCCGCGCCGCTGTCGGATGATCGAGAGGTCGGTATCGTTGAATGTGTAATGTCGGATCAGGTCGTCCTTGGAGTCCGGCAACGCCAGCAGGCTTTCCCGCTCGGCGGCGGACAGGATGGAACGACGTGGCATATTTACTGATCCGTTCTCAAGTATTGATACAGGGTTTCGCGACTGATTCCGAATTCACGAGCAAGCTTGGTCTTTTGCTCGCCAGCCTCGACACGTTGGCGCAGTTCGGCAATACGCTCAGACGACAGGGATTTCTTCCTGCCACGGTAAGCCCCGCGTTGCTTGGCGAGCGCAATACCCTCGCGCTGACGCTCGCGGATCAGGGCGCGCTCGAACTCGGCGAACGCGCCCATCACCGAGAGCATCAGGTTCGCCATCGGAGAGTCTTCGCCAGTAAAACTGAGGTGTTCCTTGACGAATTCGATATGCACGCCGCGTTGTGTCAGCGTTTGCACGATCCGGCGCAAATCATCGAGATTGCGCGCCAGGCGATCCATGCGGCACTGTTGCAAATAGTCGGTGGTGATAAACTTATCATCCCCTTTTGCTGATGGAGCTGCACATGAACCCATTCAAAGGCCGGCATTTTCAGCGTGACATCATTCTGTG
>NZ_JBJQJO010000067.1:0-5140 GCF_046487395.1 Escherichia sp. WS1450 | reverse complement strand
AGCATACGCAGGATGAAGCCGTACAACAGCGTCCCCAGATAGCCCGTCGCATCCACCAGGTCGCCCAGTCCAAAAATGAGTTTCTGGAAATGCGGCCACACCACCGTCATAACCGCACCCACTACTATCGCGGCAAGGGAGCTGATAATGGGTACAAAACGAGAACCACTAAAAAAACCGAGAAACTGAGGTAGTGAGACTTTATTGAAACGGCTATGTAAAGTGCAGGTGACGAGACCAATCACCACCCCACCAAACACACCAGTTTCCAGTGTCTGAATACCAAGCGTCATCCCCTGGCCAACTGAAGCGGGGTTCTTGTGCGCCAGCGTTCCGTTGAGCGTTAATAAGGCGTTGATGGTGGCATTCATCACCAGAAACGCCAGCAATGACGCAAGCCCGGCAGTGCCTTTATCCGATTTCGCCAGCCCCACGGCGACGCCGACTGCAAAGAGTACCGACAGGTTGGCAAACACAATAGAACCTGCGCTGGTCATGATTGTGAATATTGCCTGCAACCAGTCGGCATCTAAAAACGGATAAGCCGTCAACGTGTTTGGATTTGACAACGCGCCACCAATCCCTAATAACAGCCCTGCTGCGGGCAATACCGCAATCGGCAGCATGAAGGATTTTCCGAACCGCTGCGCTTTTTCAAACCATCCCCCCGATGAAGCGCCGCTAAACATTTGCATCATTTTATCATCTCCTCGATTTTTGATGAAAATTTTTACTATAATTATTCTTATAAATAAAAATCACCATCAAAATCTAAGAAGTCGATCATACTTTTTTAAAATGTCTGGCATCAATCCCCTCCTTTCCGTCACACTATCAACAGATAAACGCATTAAGGATTTTACATGTCAGAAAATGAAAACCTGCTGCTGAGATTGCGCCAGAGCGTTGATGGATATAGCCGAACACAACAGAAGCTGGGAGAGTTTGTACTTAGCGATCCGGCAAAAGTTGTCTACCTGACGATTACCGAACTTGCGCGTGAAAGCGGCACCAGCGAGGCTAGCGTCACACGTCTGTGCCGAACGCTTGGGTGTAAGGGCTATAACGAATTCAAAATGGCGCTGGCACTCGATCTCCGACAAGTACAGTTTGTAGAGCACGGCGGTGATGAGATTGACAATGTGGTCAATGAATCCGTGCAAGCAATACAGGACACAGCAAAATTACTCGACAGAACCTTGCTGGAAGCAGCCGCGCTTGCACTGCATCAGGCTCAGTCAGTGCAGATTTATGGCGTAGCAGCCAGTGCCATTCTGGGGGAGTATTTACATTATAAACTCCTGCGTCTGGGGAAACCCGCACAATTGTTCAGCGATATGCATCGTGCTGCCATGAACGCCACAACACTTAGTAAAAACACGTTCGTGGTGGCGATTTCCAGTTCTGGATCCACGCGCGATCTGCTGCATGTCGTAAAACTAGCGCGTAAGCAAGGTGTGCGTGTACTGGCGCTGAGTAATACACCGCGCAGTCCGTTAGCTTCGCTGAGTGATATTCAACTGGTCGCGGCCAAACCGGAAGGACCCTTGAGTGCCGGCGCGCTGACTGCCAAAGTGGGAGTGATGCTGTTGGTAGAGCTACTCACCACATCGCTGATTGCGCTGGATGACCAGTACAGCGAGGTGAGCCAGAAAACAGCCAGCGCGACCCTACCGCTACTGCTTTAAAGACATAAAAAACCGCCGAAGCGCTGGGTGCTCCCCATGAATCAGTGATAATAAACCAACATCATATTCTGGTAGGTTCTGGCGAGGTGATTAAAAACGGTGCTCAGCACCGTTCGTTTTTAAATTAGCGAGGAGTATCGTAAGATGCTCTTCCCCCTACTTCAGAAAATCCTTCACATCCAGTAGAATAAACTCGTTGTCATCCGCCATATTAGGCCAGCGGCTGGAGGAAAACGGGAAGTTATTATCGTTGCCTACGATGATGTGGTTAGTGTCAACCACATCCACGTTCTCAATGGTGAAGAACGGGAAGGTCAGCACACCGTCGTTCAGCGGCTTGCGTGCCAGCTTGTTCGGATCCTGAATCTTCATCAGGTCAATATAGCCCAGTTTTTCGACAGGTTTTCCGACGTTAGTGTCCGAGAAAGCAATTTTATACACCCGTTTGAACCTGGCTACTTGACTGAAGCAGTTGTTGGTCGGCGCGCCGGCGACGCAGGCTTTATCCGCCGTGCCTTCGCCGTTATCACGCTCGATCACCAGTCCGTGGGTATCATCTATCATATTGAAGTCGCCGATGGCGTTCTGGTTGTCTTCCAGCACGTACTGCCAGCTGCGACCAGTCCAGGCCTGCTGTTTGGCATCGAACTCCAGCACACGCAGGTAGCGTTTTCCGTCAACGTTCTCGAACTGCTCACCGTCCCACAATGCCCCTTCCAGCAGCGGATACAGCTTACTGCCGTCCGGCGAGATGGCCATGCCTTCAAAGCCTTTGGAACGCGCCACCTGGAAGTTCAGCTTACCGTCCGGAGCGCTAGGTAGAGTCAGCGTCGGGTTGTCCGGCGATTTAACCACCTTACCGTCCACTTCTGTGTCGAACACCGCCAGCACCTTGCCGTTCAGGTCGGTCTTGATCAGGTAAGGACCGAACTCATCACCGATCCATAAGGCATCGTCGGAAAACTGGAAGCTTTCCGGATCAAAATCGCTGCCGGTCAGATAGCGTAGTTCGGTGCTCTCGTTGATGATGTGGAACGGCACCTTTTTATCCGGATCATGCAGGAACAGCGTCTTCAGCGGTACTACCGAGCCGTCTTTGAAATCTATCTTGTATTGGTTGAGGTACAGCATGGCGTCCGGGGAGTTGGCTTTGCTGCCGAAGCCATTGTCAGTCAGCACCCAATAGGTACCGTCGGGCATGTGTTTGATACCTGAGTGGCCCTGCAACGGCTGACCATTGATCGGCAGGCTGAGTCCTGTCAGGCGTTCTGCGGATTTGCCCGCCACGCTGCCCAGCTCGGTGACGCGTTTGCCGCTGGTGTATTTGCCGCTCTGTTGCAAATCGCCCGGCGCATCCTTCGGTGTTGAAACAGCGGATTTTGCCGGCAGAATTGCATGCCCGGCCAGCGTTGCCTGCACCGGCTGCGCTTTGGCCCACAGGTTGGCGCTCAGAGCCATGCAGCCAACCAGTATAGCCAGCCGGATTTTGGAGTTGTGCATGTCATACTCTCCTTTCGTTGTTATCGCCCAGAAGTAAAACTAACGTCATTGTAGGGAGCAGAAATGACAGAAATATTATGATTACGGTAGGGATAGCCGTTGCCGGCTTCCCCGCCATGTCAACGCCGGTATTTATGGTTTCTGTTTGCTTTTCTGTAAAAATAAAGGGGAGAGACGACGGTACTATAAACAACCATGATGAATCTCATCTATTCGGCCCAGATGAAAGACGCGCGTGAGGCTCTTGTTCGTTAAGCGGATACGTATATCCTGTACAATAATCAGATATACCTCACAGGGTCTAACACTTTATCATCAACGAGTTGCAGATCAGATAGTCATACGGTTGCTGCGTGCTTTAGCTGGCTGAATACAGCCTGAAATCATCACCGTAATGACATGATGCCCAGCACAGCCTTACCTTTCTGGCGGCGATGGCCACAACAGCGCGTCAGTATTCTCTGCGTTCAACCAGTGAACAGACCCAACGACTGAATGAGTCAGTCCTTTTCTCAGCACCAATCAGTACTGAACGAGCCCCCTGAACCAGAAGCATTCGCAGATACGAATCACCGGCTTTTGTTATCCTGCCCAGCTTCGACATTCAGCCGCTGCTGTATTGTGATAGCGTCAGCCCAGCCAGGCTGCCAGTTGCCGTCCCTTTTTAAAATCATGTGCATTACCGATACAGGCAACCAGCGCACAGGCTGTTGTGGGACCAACTCCTTTTAGCTCCATCAGCTGTTTAATACGGATATCATCCCTTGCAGCCTCATGAAGACGGTGGTCATGAGACGATATGAGTTCATTTTACTCTGACAGTTCGCACAACAAACGGATGAAGGGTCATTCCACTGCCCCTGGGCAGTATTCCCTGCTGGATTTTACGCACGTGCCTTATCCCCACAGGCAGCAGCAGACCAAATTCACTCAACAGCCCCCGGATTTCATTACGCAACGCCGTTCGCTCGCGGATGATTCTGGCCCGGACCCGGTATTCTTCCTGTAACGTCTGCTGGGATTCCGATATGAAAACAACAAATCGCATGCCGGGCCTGCTGACGGCCTCACAGATGGCAGCTGCATTATTAGCGTCGTTTTTGTTACCTTTGAGATAAGATTTGACAAGTTTCTACGGAATAATGCGCACGGTAGGCCCCATACGGAATGAGTTCCCGTGCCCAGAATGGGAAGAGCCACAGACTTCGATGCTGATGAGGCAGGGAGAAAGCCCGGAGAAAAACGTCATCATGTGGGGAGGGCTCAGCGTTTTTCTCCGTACCACTATTCATTGTGATCAACGCCGTGGATTTGAAAAACATTTTTCGGCAAGATCGAAACCAATACGATTAATATTCATGACTGACTTCTCCACCAGGGAACTGGGTACATCTCAGTCTGGAACGTTGATGCCGTAAGGAGGAAGATGTCAATCACATCGGCCTACACGCGATGTTAGCTCAGATAGGCGAAACGTATCCGACATTACACTGGTTAAGACTTCGTCGATTTCTCAAAGCGGCGTAGTAACTGATTCCCACGCTCAACGGCGGTATCCAGCGCCTGCTGTGGCGTCTTCTTACCGGTCCACACGCTCTCAAGCTCTTCATCCACAATCGCTCTGATCTGCGGCATGTTGCCCAGACGTAGTCCTTTGGTGAACGGTAACGACGGTTTGTTCAGCATCTGACGTGTCGCGATATCCGCCCCTGGGTTTTTCTCGTAAAAGCCCTGCTCACGGGTCAGGTCATACGCCGCTTTGGTGATTGGCAGATAACCGGTTTTCTGGTGCCACTCGGCAGCATTTTCTGGCTTCGCGAGGAAGTCGAGGAACTTCGCCACGCCGGTATACGTTTCTTTATCTTTGCCCTGCATCACCCACAGGCTGGCTCCGCCGATAATGGCGTTTTGTGGTGCATCTTTCGCGTCAGCGTCGTAAGGCATCATGCCTA
>NZ_JBJQJO010000066.1:0-5458 GCF_046487395.1 Escherichia sp. WS1450 | reverse complement strand
AACGCCCGTCTGGCAAACGTCTTTAAAACAAAACACCTCAATATCTGGGTGTCGGCGCGTTCGGCGTATTTCAACCTGGTGAGCTGGCAGAGCTGCGAGGATAAATCACTGTCCCTTGAGCAGTTCGAGGGGCAGCCGTGCATTCTGGCCTTTGACCTGGCGCGTAAACTGGATATGAACAGCATGGCGCGACTTTATACCCGCGAGATTGACGGTAAAACGCATTACTACAGTGTAGCCCCGCGTTTCTGGGTACCGTATGACACGGTGTACAGCGTCGAGAAAAATGAAGATAGACGGACAGCCGAACGCTTTCAGAAATGGGTGGAAATGGGCGTCCTGACCGTTACCGATGGTGCAGAGGTGGATTATCGCTACATCCTCGAAGAGGCCAAAGCGGCGAACAAAATCAGCCCGGTCAGTGAGTCACCCATCGACCCCTTCGGGGCGACCGGGCTGTCACATGACCTTGCTGATGAAGATCTGAATCCCGTCACTATCGTCCAGAACTTCGCCAATATGTCCGATCCTATGAAAGAGCTGGAAGCAGCGATTGAATCGGGACGCTTTCATCATGACGGCAATCCCATCATGACCTGGTGTATCGGCAATGTGGTCGGCAAAAACATGCCAGGTAACGATGATTTAGTGAAGCCCGTCAAGGAGCAGGCGGAAAACAAAATCGATGGTGCGGTTGCACTGATTATGACGATCGGTCGGGCAATGCTCAAAGAACCTGACGATTTCCTCTCATCTCTTGATCCGGACGATGATCTCTTAATTCTATGAAATCACTAATTGCTGATGTTATCGGGCTGGCTGGTTTTGGCCTGCTTACGTGCGGGGTTTACCTGCAGTTTGGTATGGCTCCGGCTCTGATTTTGTCCGGTGCTTTACTGCTGGTGGGCGCACTGGCTATGGCCAGAAGGGGGACGCGTGCTGCTTGATGCTCTGTTCAGAAGTAAATCACTGGAGAATCCTTCCACCCCGATAACCGGGGATGCCGTTGATACTGATGGGCTGTTCCGGGCAGACGTTTATGTCAGTCCTGAGACTGCGATGAAACTGGCTGCGGTGTATTCCTGTATCTATGTCCTGTCTTCCAGCCTTGCCCAGATGCCGTTGCATGTTATGCGCAGGTACAAGGGGAAGGTTGAACCCGCACGCGATCATCCTGCGTTTTATCTGGTTCATGATGAGCCCAATACCTGGCAAACCAGCTACAAATGGCGCGAACTGAAGCAACGTCACATCCTTGGCTGGGGGAATGGATATACCTGGGTGAAACGTAATCGTCGCGGTGAAGTCATATCCCTGGATTGCTGTATGCCGTGGGAAACGACGCTGATGAATACTGGTGGCCGATATACCTACGGTTTGTACAACGAATATGGGGCGTTTGCGATCAGTCCGGACGATATGATCCACATCCGTGCGCTGGGTAATAATCAGAAGATGGGGCTGAGTCCGATTATGCAACATGCCGAAACAATAGGCATGGGGATGAGCGGTCAGAAGTACACAGAAAGCTTCTTCAGCGGTAATGCCCGTCCGGCGGGGATAGTATCCGTTAAAAGCGGACTCAATAAGGAAAGCTGGGGCTGGCTTAAAGATCAGTGGCAGAAGGCATCGCAGGCGTTACGCCGCCAGGAAAACAAAACCATGCTGCTGCCAGCCGATCTGGATTACAAGGCACTGACTGTGTCGCCAGTTGACGCTCAGATCATTGACATGATGAAGCTGAACCGTTCAATGATCGCCGGTATTTTCAATATTCCTGCGCACATGATTAATGACCTCGAAAAAGCCACCTTCTCCAATATTTCTGCGCAGGCGATTCAGTTTGTCCGCTACACGATGATGCCGTGGGTGACGAACTGGGAGCAGGAGCTTAACCGTCGCTTGTTTACCCGCGCTGAGTTAGCCGCCGGGTATTACGTCAGGTTCAATCTGACGGGGCTTTTACGCGGAACTCCGCAGGAGCGCGCGCAATTCTATCACTTCGCTATTACCGATGGATGGATGAGCCGTAATGAGGCCCGCGCATTCGAGGATATGAATCCGGTTGAAGGGCTGGATGAGATGCTGGTAAGCGTGAATGCTGCTAACCCGGCAGGAGATTTTAAGCCCCCAAAAAACGATGAGGGAAAAACCAATGAATGACCGTGAAATCCGTTGTTACAGCGGTGAGGTGCGTGCTGAGCGGCATGACGATAACCCGGCGCACATTATCGGTTATGGATCGGTGTTTGACTGTCGTTCTGAGCTGATATTCGGTTCATTCCGCGAAATCATCCGGCCCGGCGCTTTTGACGATGTGCTTGGTGATGATGTACGCGCACTGTTTAACCACGATCCTAATTTTATTCTTGGGCGTAGTGCAGCAGGCACGCTGAATCTTTCAGTTGATGAGCGCGGATTACGCTATGACATCCAGGCTCCGGAGACACAGACCATTCGTGATCTGGTGCTGGCCCCGATGCAACGTGGAGATATTAACCAGTCATCTTTCGCTTTCCGTGTCGCCCGTGACGGTGAGGAGTGGTATCAGGATGAGGACGGGGTTGTTATTCGCGAGATAACCCGCTTTTCCCGTCTGCTGGATGTCAGTCCTGTGACATATCCTGCCTATCAGGAGGCTGACTCGGCTGTTCGCTCCATGAAAGCATGGCAGGAGGCGCGCAACAGTGGCGCGCTACAGAAAGCCATTAATCAACGTATGGCGCGTGAACGCGTCCTGACCCTTCTTAACGCGTAAAGGAAACATCATGAAACTGCATGAACTGAAACAGAAACGTAATACTATCGCAACTGACATGCGCGCCCTGAATGAAAAAATTGGTGATAACGCATGGACGGAAGAGCAGCGCACTGAGTGGAACAAAGCAAAATCCGAACTGGAAGCGCTTGATGAACGAATTGCACGCGAAGAAGAACTGCGTCGTCAGGATCAGGCGTACATTGAAAGCAATGAGGAAGAGCAGCGTCAGAATCTTGATCCGGAAAACAATCCGCAACATGATGAGAAACGAGCTCAGGTTTTTGATAAGTGGATGCGTCACGGTGCCAGTGAGCTGACATCAGAAGAACGAAAGGCGTTGCGTGAACTTCGTGCCCAGGGGGTAGCTCAGGATGAAAAGGGCGGATATACCGTACCAGAAACATTCCTGGCGAAAGTTGTTGAGAAGATGAAATCCTACGGTGGCATCGCCAGTGTGGCGCAGATTCTGACCACTTCTGACGGTCGCACTATGGAGTGGGCAACAGCTGATGGTACTTCCGAAGTTGGTGTTCTGCTGGGCGAAAATGAAGAAGCCGGTGAAGAAGACACCGATTTCGGTATGGGAAGTCTTGGGGCGCTCAAAATGACATCGAAAATCATTCGTGTGTCTAATGAGTTGCTGCAGGACAGCGCGATCGATATGGAAGCTTATCTTGCCCGTCGCATTGCTGAACGTATTGGTCGTGGTGAAGCCCGTTATCTGATTCAGGGAACTGGTGCTGGTACGCCTAAACAACCCAAAGGGCTGGTCGCATCTGTGACCGGCACAACCCAGACTGCCGCGGCAAATACGGTGAAGTGGCAGGAAATTCTGGCTCTGAAACACAGCATTGATCCTGCATATCGTCGCGGGCCGAAATTCCGCCTGGCGTTTAACGATAATACGCTGAAACTGATCAGTGAGATGGAAGACGGTCAGGGACGCCCTTTATGGTTGCCGGATATTGTTGGTGTGGCACCTGCTTCAGTGTTGAATGTACCGTATGTCATTGATCAGGAAATTGATGATATCGGGGCGGGTAAAAAATTCATGTTCTGTGGTGACTTTGATCGCTTCATTATCCGTCGTGTGCGATACATGATTCTTAAACGTCTGGTTGAGCGTTACGCGGAATATGATCAGACCGGTTTTCTGGCCTTCCATCGTTTTGACTGTATCCTGGAAGACACCTCTGCCATTAAAGCGCTGGTGGGGAAAGGTAGCGTTGGTGGTTGATTAGTCTTTTTACGTAATACAGCACGCCGCGTAATGCGGTTTTTTTGTGCCCGCGTTCTGGCGGGCACAGGAGGTTTTATGCTGTTAAAAATGGAAGAGATTAAGCTTCAGCTCCGTCTGGATGATGATTTCTCTGATGAAGATGAGTTGCTTGAACTGCTTGGTAAGGCCGCTCAGAGTCGTACGGAAAACTTCCTTAACCGTAAGTTGTATGCAACCGCAGATGACAGGCCTGCGGATGATCCTGATGGGCTTGTGATATCTGATGATGTGAAGCTGGCGCTTCTGCTCCTTGTCAGCCATTTCTACGAAAACCGCTCAACGGTTACAGACGTTGAGAAAATGGAGTTGCCAATGAGTTTTAACTGGTTGGTTGTTCCTTATCGCCTTATACCACTATGAAAATTCGTCAGGCGCAGACCAGCGCAACCTACATTCTGCCGGACCCCGGCGAACTGAATAAACGCGTCCTGATCCGCCAGCGGGTGGATATGCCCGCGGATAACTTTGGCGTGGAGCCTCAATACCCGGTTGCGTTCCGGGCATGGGCGAAGGTTATCCAGACCAGTGCCACCACCTGGCAGGAAACCGCGCAGACCGGAGACGCCATCACCCATTACATCACCATTCGCTACCGCCGGGGGATCACTGCTGATTATGAGGTGGTCTGTGATGACAGTGTGTACCGGGTGAAACGTCAGCGCGATCTGAACGGGGCGCGGCGCTTTCTGCTGCTGGAGTGTACGGAACTGGGCGAATTTACGCAGAGTCACGGAGGCAGCAATGGCGACTCCCTTTTTTCACGTTGATGTTCAGCAGCCCGCGGAGATGCGCTTTAACCGCGCCCGTGTCCGGCGGGCGTTTGTCACGATTGGGCAGCGTCATATGCGTGATGCCCGTCGGCTGGTGATGCGCCGTGCGCGGTCGGCACCGGGTGAAAACCCCGGTTATCAGACCGGACGCCTGGCTCGTTCGATTGGTTACATGGTGCCGAGAGCCAGTAAAAAGCGAGCCGGTTTTATGACACGCATTGCCCCTAACCAGCGCAACGGGAAGGGGAACCGGATGATCTCTGGTGACTTCTATCCGGCGTTTCTGTTTTTTGGTGTCCGGGGAGGAGCAAAACGTCGTCGTAGTCATCATCGTGGTGCATCCGGTGGCAGCGGCTGGCGGCTGGCTCCACGTAATAACTTTATGGTGGAAACGCTTGAAAAGAACCGCAGCTGGACACGCTATTTTCTGGCGCGGGAATTGCGTAAATCACTGAAGCCGGAGCGACGACACAGATGAAACTGACGCCTGTTATTGCTGCGCTGCGTGCCCGCTGCCCGTATTTTGAAAACCGGGTAGCAGGCGCGGCACAGTTCAAAAATCTGCCGGAGGTCGGAAAGCTGAGACTCCCGGCGGCGTATGTGGTACCGGGTGATGACTCTCCGGGAGAAAACAAAAGCCAGACCGAC
>NZ_JBJQJO010000065.1:0-5516 GCF_046487395.1 Escherichia sp. WS1450 | reverse complement strand
ATGAGCCTGACGGGTGCAGCCGTTCAGCGGATGCGTGGCGCAGACACGGGACTGAAAAATGGCATTGCACAGGCTGCTTTTTCCGGCACCGGATTTACCCATAATGCCAATAACGGGTTCGTACTGAATGACGCTGCGAAGATGTTCAAGGATTTTCTGGCGAATTTCTTCAGGAAGAAAGGTCAGATGTGACTTTACGTGTGCGGAGAGGGAAGAATGGCTGAATGACATACCGTTATCCTGTTGATTTCACTGAACCGGATCACATTAATCCGGCCTCTCAGTCAGGTAATATGGACGTGAAAATTTTTCCATTGACGGGAAGAAGAGTATGGCTAAAAACAAAGGTATCTGTCGGAATAAAAAATGCAGCAATCCTGTTTCAGAATTTGATGAGGCAAATGCCCTGAGGTTATGTGATGATCATTATCAGTTATGGAAACGAAATAAAGAGAACCGTCGGGTCAGGAATATTTGTCGTATAATCAGTAAATATGACAAAAGTCTGGACCGGGAGATATTTGACAGAGTAATAGATGCTGCAAGAAATCAAACGGGAAAGAGAATTGTTGAGGACGCAAAAATATTACATCAATTGCGCAATTCAAAGCAAGTAAGAAAAAGTCTTCATAATGGAGTACTCCGGTCACGGGAATGGCTCAATACACAGGAGTTACTGAGAAGAAAAAATATATCTGTTACAGGTGACTCATTTAAATCTTACATAAAGGATATTGTCAGATTATATTGCTATAAGTTTCTCTACAGCAGAGAATATCTTAATGAAAACGCATACAAAAAACAATATCAGAGAGTTATTAACCCCAGAGAATTTAATGTTCCGATACTTCAACTTGAAGTTGCATGGATCAATAATAATTGCCGTTCAAGTGATTCAAGCTCTGATATTATCATCCTTCCCAGGATGATAAGAAGAATGGTTGTATTTAATGATACGAAGATAAATAAACAATTAGAGGAAATGTTGGGGGGGATAGCACGAAAAAAAGTCGCAGTAAGGAATAAAGGCGGTCTCTATACCAGAATAAAAAAAGAAAATGATTTTCGTTCTATGGATAGATTTATGGTGGAAATCGAAAATATCATAAGACCTGAAATATTTCCGACATCAATTTACCCGCCTTTTTCACTTTCATTTATCGAGAGAGAATTGCCACTACTGAATCTGGCGCACTCACAGTACAAAAGAGCAATAAGTAAAAAAGTGGCGAATTCAATTTTTTATACTTTGCGAAAAACTCACGTGGCATTATGGCTGCATCTTGAAATGTTTGCTCTTGTGGCATTCATCAAACTGTATACAGGAAAAGGGTTTGAATTCATGAAAAACATGTGTGTATTTATAGATTATGATAAAGGGATAATAAAATCCACGCATGAAGAACTGCTGAGTGAAATTAAGTGTAACATTCAGTTGAATTTAAAGGTGAATCCTGATAATTTTCCTGAATTAATAGAAGTATACAATTCATGCTTTAGTAAAAATATATTGTTGTATGATGTTCAGGATGATGGTTTTAAATGGTGTTTATGATTTGAAAATATTAAATTTATATTACATTTTAATTATCAACAAAAAACACATAAAGAAATCTAAAGGGAATGAGCGTCAAATGAGCTGATATAGCGCCAGTTTGGTATGGTCATGTGATTTGATGATTAAAGCTTACGGATAATAACACTCCTCTGTGAGCCATATAAATGAGCATGCCATAATCGTCAGTTCAGAGATAAAACTGACTGAATGATCTTATGTTATAGTAAGCAGTGTTTACCGGATACGATGACTTATCTCTCTCACATCATATGGATTCACTTTCATGGGGTAAAGCGATGGGACTACAGACGCTGATTATGATGGTTTGCTGTAAAGTTAGCACAAGTTTTTGCTGTACAGAATACGGAGTAAGAAAAATAATTCCAGAGTAAATCTGCTCTGCTTTTGAACAGAAAAGATTCATGCTTACCGTGAAAAACTGAAACCAACATTCAGTCTGCATGGATGTCTTAAGATGTTGAGAATGTCGGATATGGTATTATATACACCTTTTCCATTAGGTCCTTTTATGTTTTCATTAAGTCGTTTTGTATGTATTCCTCCAGTGATTCATTAGTGCCTGTTTACGCATTTACACACTTTCCCATTAATCTCCTTTAAATGTGTTTCATTACGCATTGCTGTACACATTTTTGAACTGATACACATCCAAGTTAGTAAACCTGTCAGTTCTGATTTTACGTTAACTAAATCAGTTTAATGCTGCTGTAAAACAATCCTTCCTGTTTAAGCAATCAATCTGCTATTCGATTTTACTGATGTGACGTTTAACCTTTCCTGAGCTTTGGTTGTTTGTGGTTTTTGGTTTGTGTTTCGACGTTAAGCTGAGAAAAGTATCTTTACGCTAAATCAACCCGAACTTTCCTGAGGTGATCTGACGTTCTTTTCGATGTGCTTACGACGATTCTGTTAAACGACTTTCTGGATGTTTTGATAACAATCAGATTGAGGCATTAACGATTCCTGACGTTTTGCTTTTTCATGTAAGGTCATTGTTTTCGTCATGATGTGGTTTTTCTTCTTGCATTGCGAAAGTGTGATGATTGGTTTTGGTTTTTTGATTCAGATGAGATTTACGTTATCGATGGTTAATCGTTTTTATGGTGCGTAGTGAAACGTAACATTTTCGGGATGAGAAAATCGATTCTGATGGTGATGGGGATGATCGTGTTACGGCGTTATCTGTAAACAGGTTTTAAACGTGTCATTCGCATTCGTGATTGAGTTGTGTGATTAAGCTGTAGGTTTTGGCGTTGTTGTTGATTTGCATTGCCAGGAAGCGTTCTGGTTGCGTTTCTGGTGTTTTGTTCGAATGTTCTGTGGATCCTTTTCCCTTCAGGCTTTTCTCGTCGTCCATGTCGTTTTTAAATCCATTCATGCTGTTGTTGCGTGTTTTGCTGCTGTGTGCAGGATTATCTTTTCGTTCCGGGATGGTTTGTTCCGTTTCAATCACTCTTAATCAGAGAGTTGTAGCATTGCTTAATGACATGATGCCGTAAAGTTTTACCGCGGTGATTAATGATGTGAAGTCAATCCAAATCAACGGAGATCTCTCATCATGAATCAACCAATACACAATGCTTACTGGTTATCCCGTTTTGACAGCCTTCTCGACAGTGCCCTGTCGCAGCACCGTGCCGTCTCGTTAATCCGGGTGGATTTACGTTTCCCTGAGTATATGCCTGTCACCATCATGGATCCCGATCCGGATTCAGCGGTGATTTCTCGTTTTTTCGAATCCCTGAAAGCCAAAATCCAGGCTTACCAGCGGAAAAAACGACGTGCCAACAAGCGTGTGCGTGCAACCACTCTGCGTTATTTCTGGTGTCGGGAGTTTGGCAAGGAAAAAGGCAGGAAACATTATCACGTGATATTGCTGCTCAACAAAGATACCTGGTGCTCGCCAGGGGATTTCAGCGAACCATCTTCGCTGGCGACGATGATCCTGGAGGCATGGTGCAGCGCCCTGCATCTTGAGGCCTGGCAAGGCGATGGCCTGGTCCATTTTTCCAGGTGGACGCCTTCCCGTAAACCAGCATCGTCTGATGCTCGCCCTTCTTCCGATGACACGCCTTTGTCGGGTGGATGTTCTGATACCAGGAAGGCTTCAGAAAAAAAGCCGGGTGAAGCCGCTGTTCTCTGGATCAAGCGTGGTGATGTGGAAGCGCTGCAGAAAGCCCGGAACAGAGCCAGTTATCTCGTGAAATATGAGACGAAGCAGCATGACGGTTCCGGGCAACGTAATTATGGTTGCAGTCGTGGGCCGGGGCGTCTGCTGGATGGCAGGTGAGCCCTGTAAAACGACATCCGGTGCCTGAGCTTATGCTACAGGACGTTGGCTGACGCCCTTAGCTCGTTTTCTGAAAAAGTCGTCCTGAAGTCATGCAACGGTATTTTTCTCTGCTTTCGCTCCTGGAAACACTCCGTCGGTAAAACCTTACTGTCCTGCTTAATGATGTGAACCGAAGTCAACGGAGATCATTCATTCTGAACCTGCATCCGGTGTTCTGTCCCTTGTCGGTTACCTGATCTTCCCGTTCTGCCGCGGTTTTTCACTTATTCCATCAACCCCATACGCAAGCCATAACACGTCAGCGCATCCACGGGCAGGACGCGTTGTGGGCTGCGTATAACGGAACATATCTTATGAATGCTATCCCTTATTTCGACTATAGCATGGCGCCCTTCTGGCCATCTTATCAGAACAAAATCATCGGCGTTCTCAACCGTGTGTTGCGCGAGCAGTCCGGCTCCAGGATACGGCGGATCCTGCTTCGTCTGCCGGGGGAACATGGCAACATCTTCAGCGACAGAAAAACCTGGTTCGGTATGGCCTTTATCGAAACCGTCAGTGCGCTGATGAATGCAACCCCCGGACGCGACCTCTGCTGGCTCCTGACCCGTCATCCTGAAAAACCGGAATACCACGTGGTGCTGTGCGTCAGACAGGAATATTTCGACGGCCCTGAGCTGGACCGGTTGATACTGGATGCCTGGAGCAACGTACTGGGCTTCGCGGCACCGGGTGAAGCAGCACCGTACCAGAAACAGATAACCCGGGATGTGGTGCTGGACAGTTGTTCACCGGACTGCGAAGAGAGACTCAAAGAGCTGATATGGGCGTTCAGTGATTTCGCCCGCGATCGTCGTGGTGTGCGCGATCCGGAAGCCCGTTACCTCGCCGGTAATCCCTGGTATCCCGTAGCAGGCCAGCTCTGAAAGCTCAGCTCAGCAGATTCACCCGCATTTGCCCAACATTCATAAATCTCACAGAGGACATTCTGACCATGTTGACCTCAATGACAGGTCACGACAGCGTATTGCTGCGTGCCGACGATCCCCTGATCGACATGAACTACATCACCAGCTTCACTGGTATGACCGACAAATGGTTTTACAAGCTGATCAGTGAAGGCCATTTCCCTAAACCCATCAAACTGGGGCGCAGCAGCCGCTGGTACAAAAGTGAAGTGGAGCAGTGGATGCAGCAACGAATCGAGGCATCACGAGGGGCAGCAGCATGAAACGTGTTGTAATGCCGGTACGCTGGCAATGTGCAAAATACCAGCGTTGGTATTGTGGAAATCAGCCCTGTCCCTGGTGCTGGCGACCTGCTGCCCCCGTCTGTCATTCCTCGTTCTTCGCTGTAACAGGCATCGTACCGGTCTCGGCGTGCTTTCCTGCGTACCGACACCGGTTCAGCAACATTCAAGGGGATCAAATCGTGCAAATAACCGAAACCGTACTTTCAGAGCCGGTGGAAATCCGGCGTTTTATTCAGCAGGCGGTGGATCACTGGCCGCGTCTGCTGGCCGTCCACTTCACACTCCATTCGGCAGAAGGAAACATCAACGGACAACAGATTCATGCATTCTGTACTTCCTTTTACCGACAGGTGCACGAGCGTATTACTGAACGTAATCACACGGCCAGTCCA
>NZ_JBJQJO010000064.1:0-5548 GCF_046487395.1 Escherichia sp. WS1450 | reverse complement strand
ATTACCAGCGCCTGACCATCTTCCGTCATGGTCTGACACCAGCCGTTTTTGACAGCCCAGTTGCCGGCGGAGGCGGAGAATGATGCCACAGTGAACAGCAGGGGAAAAAGAGCTCTGGTATTCATGACTGACCTCTGAAATGAACGTACGGTGTTATTGATAATGATGGAAGGTATGCAGTGACTGTTCAGGGAATGACGTAGCCGTATATTTAGTTTTCTGTTCAACATATTGTCTCCATACCTGTCGGGACGGCTTTGGCAGGCCGGCGATCACAGGTTAAAGGTGTTGATAAGTTTATGGATGAAAGAGAAATGTGGCAGGGCGGAGATAAAACGCTCTTCAGCGACCAGACTGTGGATGTGGCCTCTCCGTTCAAACCGTTCTGATGTCAGGCTGACTGATTTGATATCTGCCAGAGGAAAGACCTGCAGTTTTCCCTTCTGTAACGCGATCAGATACCAGCTACCGCTGTAATAAATGAGCCGGCAGGGCTCCAGTGACGGATACCATCGCTCAGTCATCAGAGAGATGTGGATACACTGTCTTATTGCCAGGATGAGTTGCGAGAAACACTCGGGGAACGTTGCAGTGATATCCGGCGCCGGTAGCCAGATAAGGCAGGGAGAGGGCTCCTGGTTGTCGGTAAGACAGGTTATCAGTCGTCCGTTCCGGAGCGGAAGTATCCGTGCGATCCCGGTATTCTGTATAAAAGAAAGCATTTCAGGGATCGCACCTGGGCTGCTCTGTCGTCTGAGGCTGTACCTGCCATTTCTGTACTCTAAATCCAGGTGAACCAGACGCTAATGAAAATCGCGCTGTAAAGTACGTTCTGTAACGCCAAATTCATCTGACAGTGTCTTTAGTGACAGAGATTCTCCGGCCATCAGTCGGCTGATAATGAGTGATAAGCGAACCGCCAGACGATCATGCCGGGAACGATCATCAGACATAGATGTGTACTCCGTAAGAAAACATCTTTTATTTCATGATGTTATTATGCCTCATGGTGTTGAAAGGATGTGTCGTATCTGAATAATCAGGAATAAAATGCAGCAGAAAAAATATTCCTTTAATTATCTGATTTTTAATGATGATTTCATAAAAAGAAGAATACTCGTTAATCCAGCGACACATCCTGTCGGCGTGAGTGTGTCAGAACAGACGATCCCACAGTGTTTCCAGCAGGCGGATAATGCGGTCCCGGGCTTTACGCAGAAGCTGTAACATCCAGACCGGAAAAGTGAACCGGGCAACGGCGTCGTCAAAACTTTTCCCGATGGCGTCACCAAAAGTCTGTTGTGCGTGTTTCTGGGCCTGTTCAGAGCGGTTTTCCCCCCGGATATGTGAATAAACCGCACTGGTTGCCTGCGGTGGCAGGGCGTGGATCATCAGCGACACAAACGCCGGAAGATTCCAGCCGACAGGCGCAGCAACGGGGAGTACCGGAAATGATGACGGGAACAGGGTTGCCACCCTGGCTGTAACAGTTGCCAGTGAGAGTTCCTGGTGACGGGATGGGCATTTTTCTGTGGCATTCCATTCTTCAGCAGGAAACACGCGATCGGCATGGCTGAGAACAAACAGAAAACGCGAGGGATCTGCACCTTCATTCAGTAAAAACTGATGCATGGCAATATCGGCAGCATACGCACGTTCATCAGCCCGCAGGATCCAGATAATCAGATCCAGTTCCGGCAGTAACTGACGGTAAAGCTCCCGGTATTCCTGATCATGCTGCGGTGTCTCACCAATGCCGGGCAGATCGACCAGCGTCATTCTGCGTTCACCAATCTGCAGGGTGAGGCGATGAGCCTGGCGGGTGCAGCCGTTCAGGGGATGCGTGGCGCAGATACGGGACTGAAAAATGGCATTACACAGACTGCTTTTGCCGGTGCCGGATTTACCCATAATGCCAATCACGGGCTCGTAATGAATAACACCGTGGAGATGTTCAAGGATTTTCTGGCGAATTTCTTCAGGAAGAAACGTCAGATATGATTTCACTTGCGCGGAGAGGGAAGAATTGCTGAATGGCATACCGGTATCCTGTTGATTTCACTGAACCGGATCACACTAATCCGGTTTATCATTCAGGTAATATGGGTGTGAAAATTTTTCCATTGACGGGAAGAAGAGTATGGCTAAAAACAAAGGTATCTGTCGGAATAAAAAATGCAGTAATCCTGTTTCAGAATTTGATGAGGCAAATGCCTTAAGGTTATGCGATGATCATTATAAGCTATGGAAGCGAAATAAAGAGAATCGTCGGGTCAGGAATATTTGTCGTATAATTAGTAGATATGACAAAAGTCTGGACTGGGAGATATTTTATAGAGTAAGAGATGCTGCAAAAAATAAAACGGGAAAGAGAATTATTGAGGACGCAAAAATATTACATCAATGGCGTGCTTCAAAGCAAGTAAGAAAAAGTTTTCACAAGGGTGTGCTTCGGTCACGGGAATGGCTTAATACACAGGAGTTACTGAGCAGAAAACATATATCTGTTACAGGTGAACTATTTAAATTTTACATAAAAGATATTATCAGATTATATTGCTATAAGTTTCTCTACAGCAGAGAATATCTTAATGAAAACGCATACAAAAAACGATATCAGAGAGATATTCACCCCAGAAAAGTTAATGTTCCGATACTGCAACTTGAAGTTGCATGGATAAATAATAATTGCCGCTCAAGTGATTCAAGCACTGATATTATTATCCTTCCGAGGATGATAAGAAGAATGGTTGTATTTAATTATACGAAGATAAATAAACAATTAGAGAAAGTGTTGGGGGGGATAGCACGAAAACAAACCTCAGAAAGGAATAAAGGCGGTCTCTATACCAGAATAAAAAAAGAAAGTGACTTTCTTTCTATGGATAGATTTATGGTGGAAATAGAAAATATCATAAGACCTGAAAGGTTTCCTACATCAATTTATCCAGTCTTTTCACATTCATTTATTGAACGAGAGCTTCCGCTACTGAATCTTGCCCGATCACAGTATAAAAGAGCAATAAGTAAAAGAGTGGCGAATTCAATTTTTTATACTTTACAAAAAACTAACGTGGCATTATGGCTATATCTTGAAATGTTTGCTCTGGTGGCATTCATTAAACTGTATACAGGAAAAGGTTTTGAATTCATAAAGAACATGTGTGTATTTATCGATTATGAGAAAGGGATAATAAAATCCACACATGAAGAACTGCTGGGTGAAATTAAGCGTAACATTCAAGTGAATTTGAAGGTGAATCCTGATAATTTTCCAGAGTTAATAGACATATACAATTCATGCTTTAGTGAAAATATATTGTCATATGATATTCAGGATGGTAATTTTAAATGGCGCTCATGATGTAAAAATATTAATTTCACATTACATATTAATTATAAACAAAAAACATATAATTAATTTCAATGAGTTACATATAAAAATGTTGATGATTAGCCAGCTTAGTATGGTTATTCAATGTGATGCTTAACGCTTACAGATAATAACACATTCATATGAGCTATATATCATAATATTCAATAATCATGATATGCTAATCTGATTATGGATAAAAATTACTGAATGACGCCATATTATGATTGGCAGTGTTTCCTGTATACGATGACTTATCTCTCCCGCATCATATGGGGGCACGTTTCTTAGGAAAAGTGACGGGGTTACAGAAGCCAATTACGATAGTTTGTTGTAGAGTTATCACGAGTTTTTGTTGTTCTGAAGACGGAATCAGAAAAATAATTCCAGAGTAAACCTGTCTGTTTTTTGACCAGTAAAGATCCATGCTGGCCGTGAAAAACTGAAATCAACACTCAGTCTGCATGGATGTCTGAAGATATTGAGAATGTCGGGAATGGTACTATATACGTATTATATACGTATTATACAGACATATCTTCACTAAGTGTTATACACGCATTTTCATAAACAATTCTACAAGTGTTTTCATTAAGCATTGCTGTACACATTGTTTGATCTGATACACATCCAGTTTAGTAAATCTTTACGTTAGCTAAAATCAGTTTAAAGCTGCTACAAAACAATCTTTCCTGTTTAAGTAATCAGGATGATATTCTATTTTTCTGAAGTTACGTTTAACCTTTTCTTAGTTTTTGTGTTTTTAGTCGTTAACCTGAGACAAGTGTCTTTATGTAAAAACGCAAATCCGGCTGAGATAACCTGGCGTGATTTACTGTGTGCTTACGATGATTTTGTTAAATGGTTTTATGGATGATTTTGTAACGATGAGATTGATGAGATGATTAACTGGCCCTGGTGTTTTTTCTCAGCGCAAGACTCTTTTCAGGAAAAGCGTGATGATTGGTTCTGGTGTTTTGATTCAGATGAGGTTTACGTTATCGATGGTTAACCGTTTTTATGGAGCGTAGTTAAAAGTAACGTTTTCAGTATAAGAAAATCGATTCTGATGTTGGTGGTTTTTGTTCTTGGAGCGGGGGTGTCTGTAAACAGGTTTTAATCGCGCTGTTCGGCTCTGTGATTGAGTTGTGTGGTTAAGCTGTAGGTGTGGTGTTGCTGTTGATTTACAGCGCCAGAAAGCGTTCTGATTGCGTTTCTGACGTTTTGTTTGCGCGGTCTGTTGATCCGTTTCCCTTCAGGCTTTGTAGTTTTTAAAAAACATTTATGCCGTTGTTGTGTGTTTTACTCTGCGTGTAGGTTTATTTTTTCTTCGTGGGGGATTCATTCTGTTTTAATCAGGAGCCATTGGCGTTGCTCAATGGCGGGATGCCGTAAAGTTTTACCGCAGTGATTAATGATGTGAAGTCAATCCAAATCAACGGAGATCTCTCATCATGAATCAACCAATACACAATGCTTACTGGTTATCCCGTTTTGAAAGTATTCTCAACAGTGCCCTGGCGCAGCACCGTGCCGTCTCGTTAATCCGGGTGGATTTACGTTTCCCTGAGTATATGCCTGCCACCATCATGGATACCGATTTAGATTCAGCGGTGATTTCTCGTTTTTTTGCATCCCTGAAAGCAAAAATTCAGGCTTACCAGCGACATAAACGACGTGCCAACAAGCGTGTGCGTGCAACCACTCTGCGTTATTTCTGGTGTCGGGAGTTTGGCAAGGAAAAAGGCAGGAAACATTATCACGTGATATTACTGCTCAACAAAGATACCTGGTGCTCGCCAGGGGATTTCACCGTTCCTTCTTCGCTGGCGACGCTGATCCAACTGGCATGGTGTAGTGCTCTGCATCTTGAGCCCTGGCAGGGTAATGGACTGGTTCATTTTTCCAGGCGGACGCCTTTCCGTAAACCGACATCATCTGATGCTCGCCCTTCTTCCGATGATACGCCTTTGTCGGGTGGATGTTCTGAAACTAGGAAGGCTTCAGACAAAAAGCCGGGTGAATCCGCTGTGCTCTGGGTCAAGCGTGGTGATGTGGAAGCGATGCAGAAAGCCCGGAACAGAGCCAGTTATCTCGTGAAATATGAGACGAAGCAGCATGACGGTTCCGGGCAACGTAATTATGGTTGCAGTCGTGGGCCGGGGCGTCTGCTGG
>NZ_JBJQJO010000063.1:0-5569 GCF_046487395.1 Escherichia sp. WS1450 | reverse complement strand
GGCTGTTGTGACCGTAGGTGTCAGAGCAGCAAAGCGATTGTAGAGCAGATTATGGCGGCGGATAAGTCCTGTCTCAAAACACATATTGGCTCGTTGTCCAAAGCAGATATGTTGTCTGTTGAGGACGCAATCAAGATCCATCTTGGTTTACTGCGGTAACGCCATGTGAATCTGTCGGCTACCGCCATTAGTGACGGAATTTTCTGTGGGGCAGCGTACCAATGGCATTCGGTTAAGTTCTTGCTGGAGCATCAAAAGAGTTCCAGCGCGTTCTGGGCCGTACATATTTTCGTGGGTAACACCTCCCTGGCCTTACTCGCTGAGTCATACAACTGCGATCGATTCAGATGCCATTTTGCAATCAGCCTCTCAGAAAGAGCGCAACAGAATGATTTTAAATGTTTTCCTGTTACCCGAATCAGTAAAGACAAGTACCTCACTACGAGAAACAAGCAGTTTTTGAAATTAAAATTTTGTTTATTTCTACTACTACCGATGAAAACGTTATTATCTTAATAATTAATGTCATTTCAGGATATCCATGTAAGGTTAAGTAATAATATATGAGCCTGTATTTTTATTTTACATCTTTCTCACTCTGTGAATGAAAATCTTCAATAGAAAATTTGATTTGAATAATTTATATAACTCTTCTATATTACATCAATGCCGATAGAAATCGTAAAAAGCTTCGTTTTCATAAAAATCTCTTTCAATAATATTTGTAGCTGGACCAGCCCCTTGAAACGCCAGATAGTGGATGTATCTTAAAATAAGAGACAGGCTTGGATATATGTCTGACACTGGTTCTAATTTTGAGATGACTGGAACTTTGCCGGGGCTGGAGCTTCGTAAACGTAAAACTCCTCAGGAAAAAATTGGCATTATTCAGCAGACAATGGAGCCTGGCATGGCGGTGTCACATGTGGCGCGTTTGCGTTGTATTCAGCCCTGCCTGTTGTTTAAGTGGAAAAACAATCTCTGGAAGGAAGTCTCACTGCTGTTGCTTCAGGAGAGGGTGTCGTTCCTGCCTCAGAACTGCCTGCCGCTATAAAACAAATAAAAGAGTTACAGCTCTTGCTGGGTAAAAAACCATGGAAGTTTAGATCCTCAAAGAAGTGGTGGAGTATGCGCAATCGCGAAAATGGATAGCGCATGTGCCCTTGTTACCTTCGGACAAGGAATAGCCCCGGTAAGCCGTGTTCTGGGCGATACTCAGGCGGCAGTCCCTAAATGAAGGACTACCGTTAGTGAATGCAAAGCGCGTTTACCGGATAATGAGCGAAAATATCCTGTTGTTACATGACAAACTATCACGACTGCAGCGGGAACATAAAGGCCGAATATCGGTAAGGAAAGCGACCAGCGTTGATGTTCTGATGGCTTTGAGTTCGGTTGCGATGATGGCGAAAAAGTCCGGGTTACGTTCGCCCTGGACTGTTGCGATCGTGAAGCTATCGACTGGGCATCCAATACGGGAGGTTACAATAAAGCGACAGTGCAGGATGTGATGTTAGGAGCGATAGAAAAACTCTTTGGCGATAAAGTACCGGAACAGTCCATCCGGTGGTTGACAGATAACGGTTCAGCGTATAGAGCGCATGAAACACGGCAGTTCGCCAGAGAGTTGGATCTGGAGCCCTGCACAACGGCAATCAGCAGCTCTCAGAGTAATGGAATGGCAGAAAGGTTAGTGAAAACGATGAAGGAAGACTACATTGCGTTCATACCGAAACCGAATGTAATAACGGCATTGCATAACCTTGCATAGGCGTTCGAGAATTACAATGAGAACCACCCGCATAGTGCGTTAGGTTATCTCTCACCACGGGAATATCGATGTCAGCGGATAACGTCACCTTAGATGTAGCAGTTGCCAAACAGTGACTCAAGGGCAGGCTTACCGCATACGCTGACACTTAGCTGATCGACAGAATATTATTAACAGTTCATCACTGAACGCTACATAATCAGAGTTGCATAAATAAAATGTTATGTTATAACATTTTAATACCAACATATGTTTTCGAATGTATATGAATGTAATCAGAACTGTCATTTGTACATTAATTATAGTCCCGGTGGGACTACAGGCAGCGACCAGTCATTCTTCTATGGCTAAAGATACAATCACCATTGTCGCGACAGGAAATCAGAACACGGTATTTGAAACGCCGTCGATGGTCAGTGTCGTCACGAATGACACACCGTGGAGTCAGAATGCGGTTACATCGGCCGGCATGCTGAAAGGTGTTGCCGGTCTCAGCCAGACTGGTGCAGGACGGACCAATGGGCAGACCTTTAATCTACGCGGCTATGACAAAAGCGGGGTACTTGTTCTTGTTGACGGCGTCCGCCAACTCAGTGACATGGCAAAAAGCAGTGGCACTTATCTGGATCCGGCTCTTGTCAAACGTATCGAAGTTGTCCGCGGGCCAAACTCCAGTCTGTACGGCAGTGGCGGGCTGGGAGGTGTAGTGGACTTCAGAACTGCCGATGCAGCAGATTTCCTTCCCCCCGGAGAGACAAACGGTTTAAGTCTGTGGGGAAATATTGCCAGTGGTGACCACAGCACAGGCTCGGGGCTCACCTGGTTCGGTAAAACCGGAAAAACAGATGCGCTCCTTTCTGTCATTATGCGTAAAAGAGGTAATATCTATCAAAGTGATGGTGAGCGCGCACCTAACAAGGAAAAACCTGCAGCCCTGTTTGCGAAAGGCTCTGTCGGTATAACAGACAGTAACAAAGCAGGTGCCAGCTTGCGTCTCTACCGGAATAACACCACTGAACCGGGCAATCCCACTCAGACACATGGTGACAGCGGCCTGCGTGACAGAAAAACAGTACAAAATGACGTACAGTTCTGGTACCAGTACGCTCCTGTGGATAACAGCCTCATCAATGTAAAGTCAACGTTATATCTCAGTGATATCACTATCAAGACAAACGGTCACAACAAAACGGCAGAATGGAGAAACAACAGAACCTCCGGTGTTAATGTTGTCAACAGGAGTCATACTCTGATTTTTCCGGGAGCCCATCAGTTAAGTTATGGCGCTGAATATTACCGTCAGCAGCAGAAGCCAGAAGGCTCTGCCACACTATATCCGGAAGGAAATATTGACTTTACATCGTTGTATTTCCAGGATGAAATGACAATGAAAAGCTACCCTGTTAACATTATCGTCGGTTCCCGCTATGACCGGTACAAGAGCTTCAATCCCCGTGCCGGAGAACTGAAAGCCGAACGCCTGTCCCCAAGGGCGGCGATTTCAGTCTCACCGACAGACTGGCTGATGATGTACGGCTCCATATCCTCTGCATTCCGAGCGCCCACAATGGCAGAAATGTACAGGGATGATGTACATTTTTACCGCAAGGGTAAACCCAATTACTGGGTTCCTAACCTTAATCTGAAACCAGAAAATAACATCACCCGTGAGATTGGCGCAGGTATTCAACTGGATGGCCTGCTTACAGACAATGACCGGCTGCAGTTAAAAGGCGGATATTTCGGAACGGATGCCAGAAACTATATTGCCACACGCGTGGATATGAAACGGATGCGTTCTTATTCTTATAATGTATCCCGGGCCCGTATCTGGGGATGGGATATGCAGGGAAATTACCAGTCTGATTATGTTGACTGGGTGCTTTCTTATAACCGGACGGAAAGTATGGATGCCAGCAGCAGGGAATGGCTGGGCTCCGGCAATCCTGACACACTTATCAGTGACATCAGCATACCTGTTGGTCATAGAGGCGTTTATGCCGGATGGCGTGCTGAACTTTCAGCATCAGCCACGCATGTGAAAAAAGGCGACTCCTATCAGGCTGGCTATGCCATACATTCCTTTTCACTGTCTTATAAGCCTGTAAGTGTTAAAGGCTTTGAGGCGTCAGTAACTCTGGATAATGCCTTCAACAAGCTTGCCATGAATGGCAAAGGTGTGCCGCTTTCAGGCCGAACTGTCAGTCTTTATACCCGTTATCAGTGGTAACCTCTCAGGAAATAAATCATGATGAAAAATACAGGCTATATCTTAGCTCTTTGTCTGACAGCATCGGGGCATGTCCTGGCCCATGATGTCTGGATTACCGGCAAACAGGCAGAGAACAACGTTATCGCAGAGATTGGTTATGGTCATAATTTCCCCTCAAAGGGCACGATTCCTGACAGAAGGGATTTCTTTGAAACTCCCCGGCTTTATAACGGGAAAGAGACAATAACGCTGAAGCCAACATCCACGGATTATGTCTATAAAATTGAGTCTGCAGGCAACGGTAATAGCTACGTTCTGTCAACGAAAATGAAACCGGGATACTGGTCGAGAACCTCGTCAGGATGGAAGCCTGTCAGCCGGGAGGGCAGAAATGATGTGGCATACTGTGAGTTTGTGACTAAATATGCAAAATCTTTTATTCCTGGTGAACAGCAGATGCCAGCACAACTCTATCAGTATCCAATAGGGGATGAGCTTGAAATCATTCCGTTATCCGATATCAGTCGTTTCGGTGAAGATGTGAAGCTGAAAGTTCTGTATAAAACTTCCCCGCTTGCCGGAGCCACTCTGGAGCTTGACTCTGTCAGTTATCTGAAATCATCCCGCCATACTCATGCGGCAGAGCATAAACATTCGGCTCATAAAGCAGAACTTACCTTTGTAAGTAATGAGGACGGTATCATCACTGTACCCTCCCTTCATGTCGGGCAATGGCTAGCTAAAGTCAAAAATAAGAAAGTATTTCAGGACAAAAACCTGTGTGATGAAACTGTCGATGTGGCAACCTTAAGCTTCTCCCGAAATTAATAATACTATTCCTGCCCTGTAATTTACGGGCAGGGTATATCAACCGGAAATAGCCTACTGACATCCATGTATAAAGCCACATAATTATTTTGTTGATGTATCTTACCTAATACGTAAGCGTAAAGCCAATGCCGTCTGTAACTCCTGATCCTTGCAGACTAAATGTAAGCGCTCCTTCTGTGCCGTCTTGTGGTGGTTGTCCTGTCTGGCAACAATCGTGTCCATCTATTGATGGACACGAATGATGAATTCTCAGACAACAAAAGATATCACCGGCTTTCGCTCTTATTTTCCAGATGTATTGCGACTAATATTCGAAGAGCAATTATCTGTTCGGGCTATCGCACTGGAGCAGTTAGGCCTCAGTCATTCCACCGTTCATAATATCTTTCAACGGTTTAATGCCTCTGGCATGTAAGCGTAAACCGACCGTTGTATTGACGCTTATTTATAGGGGAGAACTACGTTCCATGGCAGGAGTTCGTCAGTAAGCGTACAGCCTGAACCGTCTGGTCAGAATCTGACGCATTAGACAAAGTGGTGTCCACAAAATAAGTAGTGGGAACCAAAGTGTCAGATATGCAGAAAAATGTGACTCCCGGCAGGCGAAAAGGCTGCCCTAATTATCCTCCCGAATTTAAACAGCTGCTCGTTGCTGCCTCCTGTGAACCCGGGATATCCATCTCAAAACTTGCTCTTGAAAATGGCATTAACGCCAATCTGTTGTTCAAATGGCGACAACAATGGCGCGAGGGAAA
>NZ_JBJQJO010000062.1:0-5729 GCF_046487395.1 Escherichia sp. WS1450 | reverse complement strand
CCCGCGAAGATGATAATTACGGCTCACCTGCTGGCTGCCGAACTGTTCCGAGTCCACCTGCACGCCAACCAGTGCCGTGTTCGGGTAGCACTGTTTCACATCGATGATTTCAGTGTATGACGACCAGAGCGTTTTGTTCTGCAGCTGGTCTGTGGTGCTGTCCGGTGTCATCCTGCGCATACGGATATTAAACGGGCGCGGCGGCAGGTTACCCACCACCACCGAGGCCAGATACTGCGAGGTGGTTTTGCCCTTAATGGTGATGTCTTTTTCCGTCACCCAGCCACCGTTACGTTGTATCTGAACCAGCAGGCGGACTTCCGACGGATTCCTGTCCCCCTTTGAGGTGGTTTCCACCAGTGCCTGCACACCGAAGGTAAAGCGCAGACGGTCGATGTTTGCCGACGTGATGGTGCGGGTGATCGGCGTGTCATATTTCACTTCCGTACCCAGCACCGTCTCGGAACCGGAGGGTTCAACCCCCTCCGGCGGAGTCTGCTCCTGCTCACCTGCCCGGAACACCACCGTGACGCCGGATATATTGGCATTCCCCTCACTGTCCAGCACCGGCGTACTGTTCAGCAGCACGCTTTTTAATCCATCCACCGGACCTTCAATCGGCCCTTCACTGATGGCATCGATCACACTCAGCAGCTGCGTGGACTTCAGGTTGTCCTTTGCTTCGCGCGGGGTATGCCCCTTACTGCTGCCTTTACCCATTCCTCACGCTCCATAAACGACAAAACCGCCCGGAGGCGGTTTCACATAAAACATTTTGCATCAGCGACCAATCACCACAACCTGACCACCATCCCCTTCGTCTGCCGTGCTGATCTCCTGAGAAACCACGCGTGACCCCACGCGCATTTCACCGTACAGAACAGGCAGAACATTGCCCTGGGCAACCATGTTATCCAGTGAAGAGAAATACGTGTTCTGCTTACCGTTATCCGTGCTGGTCGCTGTGGGCGTCCGGGCTTTCGGTGCCAGCATCTGCGCCACACCACCGAGCACCATACTGGCACCGAGAGAAAACAGGATGCCGGTCATACCACCGGCCCCAATGGCTGCCCCCCATGCTGCAAGGGTGGCTCCGGCGGTAAAGAATGATCCGGCAATGGCGGCTGCTCCCAGGACAATCTGGAATACACCACCTGACTTGGCCCCGGCGACTCTGGGAACAATATGAATCACAGCGCCATCAGGCAGAGTCTCATGTAACTGCGCCGTTAATCCGGACGTGCTGACATCCTGCCCGGCAATCCGTACCTGATACCAGCCGTCGCTCAGTTTCTGACGAAACGCCGGGAGCTGTGTGGCCAGTGCGCGGATGGCTTCAGCCCCCGTTTTCACACGAAGGTCGATGCGGCGGCCAAATCGTTGTAAATCCCCGTAAAGGCAGATGCGCGCCATGCCCGGTGACGCCAGAGGGAGTGTGTGCGTCGCTGCCATTTGTCGGTATACCTCTCTCGTTTGCTCAGTTGTTCAGGAATATGGTGCAGCAGCTCGCCATCACCACAGTAAATGGCGGCATGATTCGGCACCGATGAACCAAAACAGCACAGCAGCACATCGCCCGGTTGTGCTGATGACAACGGCACCTGATACAGCCCTGTGGCCTCCAGATTATCCAGATAGAGATTCTGACCGTGACGCCACCAGTCATCCCCGCGATGAAAATCCGGCATCTCAATCCCCGCCAGATGATAAGCATCCCGGAACAGCGTGTAACAGTCCGTCACCCCGTGCTCAAAGCGCCGCCCGGTGAGATGCGGCACACAGCGGAACTTATGAATCGCCCCCCGGCAAACCAGCCACCACGGCAAATCACTCTGCACCTGCAGCCGCCGGTCAGCCTCACTCAGCCAGGGCAGACCACCGGGGTGGCTGTGGACCAGCGCCACAATCTCACCCTGCATTTCTGCCTGCAGCCAGTCCTCCGGAGCCATCCGGAAATACTCCTCCGGCTCACCGGAGATATTCACGCAGGGGAAATATCTTTCCCCCTCCGGCGTGCTTACCACGAAGCCGCACGACTCCGCTGGCGCACATCGCCGGGCGTGCGCCAGAATCGCTGATTCTGTCTCTGTCATGGGATTACTGCGAAAGTTTGTTAATGGAAAGGAAGCCGCCAAAGTTGCCGACGTTATTGCGGAACTTACAACCGCTCAGGCATTTGCTGCATTTATCCTTCGTGATATCGGACGTTGGCTGGTCATATTCATCCGCGACCGCCGGACCGTGATAACCGCACTCATCGCCGCGATAGGTCCAGGTGCAGGTGTTGGCCAGCATGATACGTCCCGGAAAAACAGCGCCGTCCGTTTCCGTCGGTGTGGACAACACAAAGGAGGCACTGACCGCACTCAGTTCGCTGCACTGCTCGATGCGCCAGCGGCTGATCACCTCCTGCTCCGGATCGGCGTCGCTGTTTCCGTTGACGAAGTTCACCGCATCCAGAAAACGGGCGTAAACCTTACGCCTGACCACCGTTCCGCCGACCAGACTCTGCAGGTCTTCCGCCATCCCCGTGACCATGCCGTGCAGGTTAGAAACCGTCAGTGTCGGACGGGCAGCACTGCCCTTGCCGTTCATCTCAAATCCACTCCCCTGAATGGGATAGGCCTGATACTGCCGACTCTGCCAGGTGACAGACTCTCCTTTCTCGTTCTGCTCATTGCAGAAAAAGTAGCGATCCCCGCCTACCTCGGTCAGGTCGATTTCCCAGAGCACCACGCTGGCCGACTGCTCCGCACGGGTGCATTCATTCAGTGTTTCCTGCCGGATATCCTGCATCAGTTCACCACCTGTTTAAACTCTGCGCTGAACTCAACACGCAACATACTGACCTGCGACGACCATTTTGCGCAGGTCACCTTTATCTGCCTGTAACCATAAGGCGGCGTCCACAGAAAGGCCTTCCAGCCCCCGTGCTCAGCCAGAAACGACTCCAGCGCCGTGGCCTCCTCACGGGAGACAGACAGCGTCACGCTGTACGTTTTCAGGTCAGCGTTCAGCCCGGCAGGCGCACGCTGGGAATAGCCATCACCAAAGCGCACCTCCCTGACGGAAGGAGCCGATGTCACATCCATACCGGGTTTCACTTTCCAGCGGAAGGTCTTCATCGTCCACCTCCGGAGAACAGGCCACCATCACGCATCTGTGTCTGAATTTCATCACGGGCACCCTTGCGGGCCATGTCATACACTGCCTTCAGCATCTGTGGACCTGGCAGACCATTCGTACCGTCGTTCTGAATCACCACGTTGTTGTTCTGCTCAAATCTGATACCCTCTGAACGCCGCATTTGCGCCGGACTTCCGG
Source organism: Escherichia sp. WS1450 (assembly GCF_046487395.1). Lineage (NCBI taxonomy): Bacteria > Pseudomonadati > Pseudomonadota > Gammaproteobacteria > Enterobacterales > Enterobacteriaceae > Escherichia > Escherichia sp. WS1450. Next base: position 2,405 of record NZ_JBJQJO010000062.1, on the reverse strand, counting down.
TGCCACCGACATAACCACCGGTGGCATAGCCGCGCATCAGCCGGTAAAGATTTCCTACGCCAATCCGGCTGGTTGCCTCCTTCGTGAAGACAAATTCACCACGGTGAACAATCCCCGCTGGCTCATATTTGCCGCCGGTTCCCGTAAACCCTCCGGTCGCAAAATGGAATTTCGCCGCAGCTGCCTGAATGGCTGTACCGCCTGACGCTGATGCGCCGCCGCCAATGGCGCTGCCTATACTTCCGACAATCCCCACCATTGCCTGCTTAAGCAGAATTTCTGTCATCATGGACAGCACGGAACGGGTGAAGCTGCGCCAGTTCTGCTCACTGCCGGTCAGCATCGCCGCCATATTCTGCGCAATACCATCAAAGGTCTGCGTGGCAGCACTTTTAACCTGCGACATACTGTCCGTGGCACTCTCTTTCCACTCGCTCCAGCCGGACTTGAGGCCAGCCATCCAGCTCCCGCGAAGCAGGTCTTCAGCTGCCCAGGTCTTTTTCTGCTCTGACATGACGTTATTTAGCGCCAGCGGATTATCGCCATACTGCTCCTTCAGACGCTGTTCCGTGGCGTCCCGCGCTGCCTGCCGGTCAGTAAGCCCCCGGTTTTTCGCCTCAATGGCTGCCCGTTTTGCCCGTTGTTGCTGTGCGAACTTATCCGCCTGCTGCGCCAGCGCGTTCAGGTGCTCCTGATACGTGACCTTATCGCCAAGTACAGCCAGCTGGCGTTTGTACTCCAGCGTCTCATCTTTATGCGCCAGCAGGGATTTCTCCTGTGCGGATAGCTGGCGACGTTGTGCCGCCTCCTCCAGTACCGCGAACTGATTTTCCGCCTTCCACAAATCCCGGCGCTGCTGGCTGATTTTCTCATTCGCTCCGGCATGCTTCTCCAGCGTCCGGAGTTCTGCCTGAAGCGTCAGCAGGGCAGCATGAGCACTGTCTTCCTGACGATCGCCCGCAGACACCTTCACGCCGGACTGTTTCGGCTTTTTCAGCGTCGCTTCATAATCCTTTTTCGCCGCCGCCATCAGCGTGTTGTAATCTGCCTGCAGGATTTTCCCGTCTTTCAGTGCCTTGTTCAGTTCTTCCTGACGGGCGGTATATTTCTCCAGCGGTGTCTGCAGCCGTTCGTAAGCCTTCTGCGCCTCTTCGGTATATTTCAGCCGTGATGCTTCGGTATCGCTCTGCTGCTGCGCATTTTTGTCCTGTTGACTCTGCTGTTCAGCCTTCTTTCGGGCGGCTTCAAGCGCAAGACGGGCCTTTTCACGATCATCCCAGTAACGCGCCCGCGCTTCATCGTTAACAAAATAATCATCCTTGCGCAGATTCCAGATGTCGTCCGCTTTCTTAAACGCAGCCTCTGCCTTAATCAGCATCTCCTGCGCGGTATCAGGACGACCAATATCCAGCACCGCATCCCACATGGATTTGAATGCCCGTGCTGTCCTGTCTGCCCAGGTTTCCAGCGTGCCCATGTTCTCTTTCAGGCGTCGGGTCTGGTCATCAAACCCTTTCGTTGCGGCCTCGTTCGCCGCCTGCAATGCCCCGGCTTCATCGCCGGAACGCTGCAACTGAGCAACATACGCAATCTGCTCCGCCGTCACGTTATGGAACTGGCGCGCCATCGCCGTCAGCCCCGACGTCGGGTCAGTGGTCAGCTTCCCGAAGGCTTCAGCGACCTTGTCCACCTCCACGCCGGATGCAGAAGAGAAACGCGCCACACTCTGGCTGATGGACGCAATCTGAGCCTCACCGCTTACCCCCGCCTTAACCAGTGCACTGAGTGACTCGCTGGTCTGGTTAAACGTCAGCCCTGCCGCCTGCCCGGCTCTGGACAGGACCAGCATACGATCTGCCGTCAGACCCGACTGATTACCGGAAAGGACCAGCGTTTTGTTGAAATCGGACAGGGTTGAGTTACCCTGATACCAGGCATACGCCAGCGCACCGGTCGCCACCGCCAGCGAGGTGGCCCCGACCATCGGCAGGGTGATCGCACCGGCAAGCCCCCGGAACATGGGGATCATCCCGCCGAAGGAGTCCTTAACCTGACCACCCTGTTGCAGCAGGATCAGCCACGGGCTTTGCCCGCCTGCAAGCTGCGTAGCCACGTCGGTGAACTGTGCAGGCAGCATACGCATGGCGGCTTTATACTGCCCGACGGAAATCCCCGCTTTCTGTGCAGCCAGCACCTGTCGGCTCAGCGACTGTTCAACGACTGCCGCTGTTTTTTTCGCATCAGTTTCCGTACCGGAAAAATGACGCCTGACTCTGGCCATCTGCTCGTCAAATCTGGCCGCATCCAGACTTAAATCAACGACCAGATCGCCTACCGGTTCAGCCATACCGGACTCCTCCTGCGATCCCTTCTGATACTGTCATCAGCATTACGTCATCCTCCGT
>NZ_JBJQJO010000061.1:0-6171 GCF_046487395.1 Escherichia sp. WS1450 | reverse complement strand
GAACTGCTTTATTACCGAGTTTAGTGACCGCACAGACACTCACTTTTAAGAAAAACAGAATGGTAAACAAACTCCATGAATTACAATAGCTCTCTGGCTGCCGCCACAATATCTTGCGCGGTTAACCCGTACTCTCTCTGTAAAAAGTCCTGAGTTCCAACCTGGCCATACCGCTCTTTAACCCCCACCCGACGCATGGGCACAGGACAAGTTTCTACAAGCACTTCAGCAACCGCTGAACCTAATCCATTATGAATACTATGGTTTTCACATGTTACGATCCGTCCTGTTTTTTCGGCATAATTTTTAATTAACATCCGATCAACGGGTTTGAGCGTAAACATATCAATCACCGCTACACTTACCCCAGCCAGCTCAAGTTGACGTGCGGCCTCCAGGGCTTCCACCACCATAATGCCATTAGCAATTAAGGTGACATCCGTACCTTCACGTAATACCTGCCCTTTGCCAATTGTAAAGGTTGTACCTGGTGCGTAAATACTCGCTGCTTGCTTCCGAATGGTACGAATCCAATAAAATCCTTCCAGTGCAACGAGTTGACGCAAGATATCGCTGAACATTACGGCATCTGTCATCTCCATCACCACCGAATGCGCCAGCCCGCGCACAATTCCCATATCTTCAAATGACATATGTGTTCCGCCATTGTGGCAAGCAGCAACACCCGCATCAGAAGCTATAACTTTGACGTTAGCGCCCTGGTAATCAAGCGACATAAAGAGTTGATCAAAACAGCGACGACTGGCAAATGCGGTAAAGGTATGCACGAATGGCTTGCGCCCGGTTAAGGCCAGCCCTGCAGCTGTGCCGATAACATTGGCTTCCATAATGCCGCAATTAATGACGTGATCTGGATAATCCTGCGCCACGCTGTCCATTGCCATGGAACTCATTAAATCAGCCTCAAGAGCAATGACAGAACTGACGTTTTTACTCTGTTGCGCGATAAAATCTGCATAAACTTTGCGCATTTCAATGCTGTCTTTTTGTCCTGCCGGTGCGAGATTAATCATGCATAGCCTCCAGTTGGCGAATTGTTTCGTTTAGCGTCCCCTTCATCTCTTCTGTGAGGCGTAAGTGATGAGAATTACTGAGTTGCTCGAGACACGGCACCCCCTGCCCTTTAATGCTATCGAGAATGACCACTCTCGGTCTGGCCTCAGCTGGCAGGACAGGTTTAACTACATTCAACAAGCCCTCAATATCATCGCCCTTCACTGTCACGACATCAAAACCGAAAGCCCGGAATTTTCCTTCCAAATCAAATGGATTAATAATTTCATCCAGTTGACCATCAAGCTGCTGTTTGTTCCAGTCCACAAACACAGTGAGGTTATTCAAACGATGATGCGCGATAAACTGGAAAGCTTCCCAACATTGGCCTTCATTAAGTTCGCCATCGCCGACAATACAAAAAACCCGATTCTTGCGCCCCGCCAGTTTATGCGACAGCGCCATCCCTCCGGCAATGGATATCCCCTGCCCCAGCGATCCTGTGGTGCTATCAACACCACACGTTTTTAGCCGATCCGGATGACTTGGTAAGCGGGTTCCGTTCTGATTTAAGGTGCTTAATTCTTCCAGTGGAAAGTAGCCTTTCAGCGCCAGAGTACTGTAGAGAGCAGGTCCGGCATGTCCTTTGGACAGGATAAAATAGTCACGCTCAGGCCAGTCGGGAGCAGCAGGATCAATTTTCATTACAGCGCCATAAAGCACTGCCAGCGTTTCCACAACCGACATGCTGCCACCATAATGACCGAAGCCGAGATGAGTTAATGATTTAAGCGTCTGGATACGTATATCCCGTGCAAATTGAGTCAATTCTTTAACATTCATGATTTGGCTCCACTCTTCTTCTGCGCTTTGGCAGCGATTTTGTTACTGGCGAAAATGTTCCAGGCAACCAGCAGCACAAATAGCGCTACTACAAGTCCGGTGATGGCAAAAGGTGAGAGATAACGTGCCAGGTTTCCGAGGACGATGCCGACAGCACCAAAATCTGCATCGGAAAAGGTCGTATTAGCAAAGCCTATCGCCCCAAGAACCGGCAATAACAGTACTGGCAGGAAGGTAATCAATAAGCCATTCGCAAAAGCACCAATCATTGCGCCACGACGTCCCCCCGTAGCGTTACCAAATACGCCAGCAGCCGCCCCGGTAAAAAAGTGAGGAACGACACCCGGAAGAATCAACACCAGTTTCATCTGTCCCAACAAAAATAGCCCTACCAGACCGCCAAAAAAGCTAAACAAGAAACCAACTAACACTGCGTTTGGCGCATACGGATACACAACCGGGCAATCGAGGGCCGGACGGGCATTCGGCACCAGCTTTTCTGAAAACCCGGTAAATGCCGGAACTATTTCAGCAAGGATTAAACGCACGCCTTGCAGAATAATAAATACACCAGCAGCGAAGGTGATGGCCATTATGATGGCGTAGACAAGGTAGTTTTGACCACCACTGAACTGGCTTTCAACGAACTCACGACCAGCACTGATCGCCATGATCAGATAAATCACCATCATCGTAAGAGAAATAGAGATGGAACTGTCGCGCAGGAAGCTCAGATTTTTGGGCAAATTCATCTCTTCGGTGGAGCGGGAACCTTTACCGCACACGCTGCCAATCCAGCCAGAAAGTACATATCCCAGAGTGCCAAAGTGACCAAAAGCAATGTCATCATTCCCCGTAATACGCTTCATATAGCGTTGTGCTAATGCCGGGAAAAATGCCATCACAAGTCCCAGAATAAGAGAACCGGTAAAGACCAGTGATATACCTTCAAAACCAGCCACTGTCAGAATCACACCAATCATGCAGGCCATGTAAAATGTGTGGTGTCCGGTCAGGAAGATATATTTAAGGCGGGTAAAGCGGGCAACAATAATATTCGCCACCATACCAAATGCCATAATAAGGGCCGTCGATGCGCCATATTTTTCCAGCGCAATAGAAACAATAGCCTCATTATTCGGAATGATGCCCTGAATATTAAAGGCATGTTCAAACATACTCCCAAGAGGATTTAACGAACCAACCAAAACAGTGGCACCACCGCCCAGTACAATAAAGCCGAGAATAGTTTTAATTGTACCTTTAACAACATCTGAAAAAGATTTTTTCTGGGCAACCAGACCAATTAAGGCAATCAAGCCGACCAGTATCGCGGGCACTTTAAGTATATCAACAACAAAATTCAGCGTTTCAAGGATAAACATATCCACCTCGCTTCAATTAAGGTTATTGTTTTGCTAACCAGTTACGCAGTTGCGTTTCGAGTTCATTAATATCAATGATGTTGTTGATAACCACCAACTGACTTTCCGGTACGCTGGCACTGGCAGCAATATCTTTGGCCATCACAAATAAATCGGCAGCCCCTGGCGTTGCTGATGAGAGATCGGAATGTTCCACTTCCGCCTCTATATCCATTTTTTTCAGAACTTTTTTAATATTCATTTCGACCATAAAACTACTACCAAGCCCTGAGCCACAAATAGCCATAATTTTCATTATATTCACCATTTTAAGTTGAAGAAGTCCCATCACGCAACGGCGCAATGTTGTGAAAAGACTGAATTTATAATGTAATCAGAACCGTGAAATTATCTTTTTTATTTCCTCCACATTGCGAGCCTGATGCAATTCATGTAAATCTTTTTCGCTGGAGAATAACTCAGCCAGTGCAGATATCATTTCGATATGACTGTGTTTGTCTGGTGCGGCAAGTAAAATGATAACATCTACAGGATCAAATTCCTCTGTATGAAAACTGACACCTTCTTCAAGTTTTAATAATGATAAACCTAATCCTTTTGCCCCTTCTTCTGGTCGGGCATGCGGCATGGCCAGCCCGGGTGCCAGGACATAATAAGGCCCCAGTTTTTCATGTTGTGTCTTTATCGCACTGAGATAATCCGTCGTAATTATCTCTGCATCCAGTAACGGTCTGGCACAGATATCTAATGCCTGCTGCCAGGTTGCGGCATTCTTTCGTAATGCGATTGTTGAATCAGAAAGCCAGATATTAAGCACTCCCACCCCCTAATTTCTTATTTATATGACCAGAATGTATTCAAGTAACGACGGTATATCTGCGATCAATATCACAAAGATAGCGCTATCAGGAGGTATTGTTCGAATTTGTGATAGCGCTATCAAAATAGATTTCACTGATTAAATCCAGACTTATGGCAGATATTAAGAGGTATACTCTGCTACTGGCAGTGCAGGAAGCCGTTGATGATAAGTAATAAAAGATCTCCATATGTAGTCGCTGAGCAGGATTTTGTATGGCAATAACCCGAAAACGTCGTAGTACAGGTAAAGTCACTATTGCTGATGTCGCGCAACTCGCGGGAGTTGGCACAATGACTGTATCCAGAGCGTTACGCACTCCCGAACAAGTTTCAGATAAATTGAGGGAGAAGATTGAAGCCGCAGTTAATGAATTAGGGTATATGCCCAACCTCACTGCAAGCGCACTGGCATCGGCATCTTCACACACGATCGCAATGGTCGTGCCAAACCTGGCTGAAGCGGGATGCACGGAAATGTTTGCCGGGCTGCAACATGTGCTACAACCAGCGGGGTATCAAATAATCCTGGCTGAGTCACGCCATCGTCTGGAACAAGAAGAAAAACTGCTGGAAACCCTGCTGGCTTCTAATATCGCTGCAGCAATTTTGCTTAGTGTTGAGCATAATAGTACCGTGCGTCACTTGCTCAAAAATGCCTCGATTCCTGTTATAGAAATCGGTGCCATTCGTACTGATCCGATAGATATCAACATTGGTATTGATAATGTTGCAGCAATGTTCGAGCTGACGGATATGCTGGTACAACGTGGTTATCAGAATATCGGTTTGCTATGCGCTAACCAGGAACAGTGGATCTTTCAGCAGCATTTACAGGGATGGTATAAAGCTATGTTACGCCATCATATGTCTCCCAACCGTGTTATTAACGCTGCTCTGCCACCTGTTTTTTCCACCGGAGCATCACAACTACCGGAATTTTTGCTCGCATGGCCGGAACTGGATGCCCTGGTATGTGTGTCAGATGAGTTAGCCTGCGGTGTTCTCTATGAATGTCAACGAAGACGGATCAAAGTTCCAGACGAGCTCGCCGTAGTAGGATTTGGTGACAGTGACGTCAGCAAAGTTTGCCAACCATCATTAACAACAATGGCCGTTCCTCACAGGAAAATTGGTCTGGAAGCAGGAAATGTTTTGCTGGAACGAATTAAAGAAGGTAACTGGAGCAATCAGATATTCATTGAGCCCTGTTTATGTTTACGTGAAAGCTGCTGAAGCTGGGGGACTGGTATCTTTCAGCTCACTGATTTTGTTGCTGAACCTGATATATCCTTCGGTTTTCCACAACCAGGGGAAGGGTGTCATCATAAGGCGTGATGACACCCTGAATTCCCATCCTGTATCTGCAGAAAATTTTTCGTAAATAAATTAATTTAATAACTAAAAAGAAAATACAATAAGCAAAATATCAATTACAGAATGTTCGTTTGTTTAAAGAACCTGCTGGTCCTGCCATTAATATTACCTGCTGATTGCTTCACATCCGGATTCCTCGCACTGCGCGCGGGTTATTGTTTCGTTTTCGGCCACGGGGTCGCCAGGGCTCTGTTTGCAGGCCATGATGGCCTGACCTGTACTGTTTCTCAGGCACTGAGATGTCCGTTTACGCCATTTGTTCCCGGATATCCTTAACCTCTGACGTTTGTTCCCTGCCCCTCTGTCTGATAACGAATACGCTCACAACGCACAGTACTGAACAATACCGACAACAACATGTCTTACATGAAATTCGCTGTAACATCCACCGGAAAACATTTTCAGATATCGGATGAGGTACTACTTCCATTGACAGCGCGAGGTAACAAAATTGATGGTAACTCTGACCATTAACCGTAAACCGCAGGGTATTTTCAGTAAATCACCGGCAACGCCGCTGCAGAATAAAACGGACACAGCATACAAAATGAAGGCCGGTGACCAGATACCACAGTTGAACGATAAACAGAAACCTGCTGATAAAACACCGTGGCGACATGACAAAACGCCAGAGCAAAAACCGTAAGCGCATTATTCGTCTTGTGGAACTCTGGCCTGAGTCATTCAACCGGGA
>NZ_JBJQJO010000060.1:0-6693 GCF_046487395.1 Escherichia sp. WS1450 | reverse complement strand
GGTCTTTTCCAGCCATACAGTGTTGGAAAATTTAACGCGACAGCAGCCGTTGGTGGTTACCGTGATGAGCAGGCCATTGCGGTGGGCGTGGGCTACCGTTTCACAGAGAATGTGGCAGGAAAAGTTGCAGTTGCTGCAGGTGGGTCATCCGCATCGTGGAATGCTGGTGTGAATTTTGAGTTCTGACAGGTCAGGATTTAGATATCTGTCCCGGGGGGAGTCCCCCGGGATATAATGAGGTACAGAGATGCTGGATATAATCCTGGCGACGAGAGATATTTATTTTGAAAAAGCCCTGCGAGAGATATTTGGAACCGTAAGCAGTCGAATCAGATATATAGAAGATGCCATATCAGACAGAAGAAGGGTGCAGTCAGGCAGGTCATTCAGATATTATTTTGTATTCTGTGATGATGAGTATACAGATATTGTTCGTATTCTTTTTACCGGAGAGGCCTGCTGTATTCTGAATAAGTCGATGCTGAATCTGAGAGCGGCCGGAGGTGTGTTGACGCTGGAAGAGCGCAGAGCGGTACTGAACCGGTATTACAGAGGTTTAAGTATTGCGGAGATTACAGAAGAGACGGGGCAGAATGACAAGACGGTATACGGTCATCTTCGTCGTGCACTGCAGCGGTCTGGATTCCGGAAGGGGCGTTTTATAAAGGGGAGAGAAGCGGCGGGGGATTCAGGTGTTGAATAATGTATCTTATATTGTGATATCGGTGCTGCTGCTGTTATTTTTTGTTGTATTTGTGACGAATGGTTAAGAATAAAACATGAGTTGGTGATTATCAGGACAGGTTGCTTGTATATGAAGATAACAAAGGCGGCATTTATTTTTGCGCTGTCAGTGTGGAGTGTTGCTGTGATATGTCTTTTATTATTTGTACTGATTGTTCTGGGATAGCTATAGTGGAATTATTATTTTTTTAAGACTATGGTTTATATTTTTATTCGGCAATATTTCTGTAAACAATTAAATATCAGAAAGGCGTGTTGTATGCGTGAACACGCCTGAGTATGTATACAGAGATTGTTAATTTGGAGAGAATAATTACAGTTGTTATTTATTTGACGCCCTGATTAGTGAAAAAACCAGTCATCAGCAGTTTCCCAGACTTCCTGCAGCGTTTCCTGTATGAACTTCTGAGCGTTTTCTTTATCTACGGCTCTTAAAATGGTCAGTCCGTCATTACTGGCGGATTTTACTATAACCTCCACATCGTCATATCGTTTTCTGATACGGCGAGACATTTCCTGTTGTAGAGCAGGTACAGAGCCTTTTGGCATTTTAGTCATTTTCTCTTTGGCTATGCAGATCTCAATACGCATAAAAATCCCTCTACACTGTGTTTGTATACAGTGTTATTTTTAACTGTATGAATAAACAGTGTCAATAGAACAAAGATTGCTGCATGTACAAATGTTCTTTGGCTACAAATACACCTACTGATCATGTTCTGCTATGCTCTGATACCTCCAAAATGTACAATCAGCGGCATGAATTTTTCTTTGTACATATGATTGTACATAATCAAAGAGACAACAATTATGACAAGCCTTTTGGCCGCAGAGGTAGCGAAAAGAAGAACCTTTGCAATTATTTCTCACCCGGACGCCGGTAAGACTACCATCACCGAGAAGGTGCTGCTGTTCGGACAGGCCATTCAGACCGCCGGTACAGTAAAAGGCCGTGGTTCCAACCAGCACGCTAAGTCGGACTGGATGGAGATGGAAAAGCAGCGTGGGATCTCCATTACTACTTCTGTGATGCAGTTTCCGTATCACGATTGCCTGGTTAACCTGCTCGACACCCCGGGGCACGAAGACTTCTCGGAAGATACCTATCGTACCCTGACGGCGGTGGACTGCTGCCTGATGGTTATCGACGCTGCAAAAGGTGTTGAAGATCGTACCCGTAAGCTGATGGAAGTTACCCGTCTGCGCGACACGCCGATCCTCACCTTTATGAACAAACTTGACCGTGATATCCGCGACCCGATGGAGCTGCTCGATGAAGTTGAGAACGAGCTGAAAATCGGCTGCGCACCGATCACCTGGCCGATTGGCTGCGGCAAGCTGTTTAAAGGCGTTTACCACCTTTATAAAGATGAAACCTATCTCTATCAGAGCGGTAAAGGCCACACGATTCAGGAAGTCCGCATTGTTAAAGGGCTGAATAACCCGGATCTCGACGCTGCGGTTGGTGAAGATCTGGCACAGCAGCTACGTGACGAACTGGAACTGGTGAAAGGCGCGTCTAACGAGTTCGACAAAGAGCTGTTCCTTGCGGGCGAAATCACTCCGGTATTCTTCGGTACTGCGCTGGGTAACTTTGGCGTTGATCATATGCTGGATGGCCTGGTGGAGTGGGCCCCTGCGCCGATGCCGCGTCAGACTGATACCCGTACCGTAGAGGCGAGCGAAGACAAATTTACAGGCTTCGTATTTAAAATTCAGGCCAACATGGACCCGAAACACCGCGACCGCGTGGCGTTTATGCGTGTGGTGTCCGGTAAATATGAAAAAGGCATGAAGCTGCGCCAGGTGCGTACTGCGAAAGATGTGGTGATCTCCGACGCGCTGACCTTTATGGCGGGTGACCGTTCGCACGTTGAAGAAGCGTATCCGGGCGATATCCTCGGCCTGCATAACCACGGCACTATTCAGATCGGCGACACCTTTACCCAGGGTGAGATGATGAAGTTCACCGGTATTCCGAACTTCGCGCCGGAACTGTTCCGTCGTATCCGCCTGAAAGATCCGCTGAAGCAAAAACAGCTGCTTAAAGGGCTGGTACAGCTTTCCGAAGAGGGCGCAGTGCAGGTGTTCCGTCCGATCTCCAACAACGATCTGATCGTTGGTGCGGTTGGTGTGCTGCAGTTTGATGTGGTGGTAGCGCGTCTGAAGAGCGAATACAACGTTGAAGCAGTGTATGAGTCAGTCAACGTTGCCACTGCCCGCTGGGTAGAATGTGCGGACGCGAAGAAATTCGAAGAGTTCAAGCGTAAGAACGAAAGCCAATTGGCGCTTGATGGCGGCGATAACCTCGCTTACATCGCTACCAGCATGGTCAACCTGCGCCTGGCGCAGGAACGTTATCCGGACGTTCAGTTCCACCAGACCCGCGAGCATTAATTCTTGCCTCCAGGGCGCGGTAGCCGCTGCGCCCTGTCAATTTCCCTTCCTTATTAGCCGCTTACGGAATGTTCTTAAAACATTCACTTTTGCTTATGTTTTCGCTGATATCCCGAGCGGTTTCAAAATTGTGATCTATATTTAACAAAGTAATGACATTTCTGACGGCGTTAAATACCGTTCAATGCGTAGATATCAGTATCTAAAGCCGTCGATTGTCATTCTAACGATATTAATAACTGATTCAGAGGCTGTAATGGTCGTTATTCATCACCCATCGCTTTTGTGATGGCGACCATTGACTTCTGTAGAGGGTGAAGTCTCTCCCTATTCAGCAATGCAACCTCGTGTTGCCAGGCTCAAATTACGAGCAAACATACAGGAATAAATCGATGACTATGACAAGACTGAAGATTTCGAAAACTCTGCTGGCTGTAATGTTGACCTCTGCCGTCGCGACCGGCTCTGCCTACGCGGAAAACAACGCGCAGACTACCAATGAAAGCGCAGGGCAAAAAGTCGATAGCTCTATGAATAAAGTCGGTAATTTCATGGATGACAGCGCCATCACCGCGAAAGTGAAGGCGGCCCTGGTGGATCATGACAACATCAAGAGCACCGATATCTCTGTCAAAACCGATCAAAAAGTCGTGACCCTGAGCGGTTTCGTTGAAAGCCAGGCCCAGGCCGAAGAGGCAGTGAAAGTGGCGAAAGGCGTTGAAGGGGTGACCTCTGTCAGCGACAAACTGCACGTTCGCGACGCTAAAGAAGGCTCTGTGAAGGGCTACGCGGGTGACACCGCCACCACCAGTGAAATCAAAGCCAAACTGCTGGCGGACGATATCGTCCCTTCCCGTCATGTGAAAGTTGAAACCACCGACGGCGTGGTTCAGCTCTCCGGTACCGTCGATTCCCAGGCACAGAGCGACCGTGCTGAAAGTATCGCCAAAGCGGTAGATGGTGTGAAAAGCGTTAAAAATGATCTGAAAACTAAGTAATTCGTCGTAATTCGTCCTCCCGAACTTTGTCGGGAGGCGCGATGTGCACCACACTAAAAATATCGCATTGAGTGATTTTCACGCTCATATCAAGCGGTGACATTAACTATGGTAAAGGAGACGCTTATGTTTCGTTGGGGCATCATATTTCTGGTTATCGCGTTAATCGCCGCCGCACTTGGGTTTGGTGGTCTGGCCGGTACCGCTGCAGGCGCAGCTAAAATTGTCTTTGTCGTCGGGATTATTCTGTTCCTGGTGAGTTTGTTCATGGGCCGAAAACGACCCTAGATTTCAGACCATTAAGAAAATTTTATCCAAAGCCAGTCCAGCGGACTGGCTTTTGCGGTTTTAGCGAATAATAAATTGCGTTACTTTGTCATTCTTTCACAACAAAAACAGGAAGGCAGAGGTGGGGCAGCGAATACCTGTAACGCTTGGTAATATTGCGCCGTTGTCGCTAAGGCCGTTCCAGCCTGGACGAATAGCTCTGGTGTGCGAAGGCGGCGGACAGCGTGGAATTTTCACGGCTGGCGTGCTGGATGAGTTTATGCGCGCGCAGTTTAATCCTTTCGATCTTTATCTCGGCACATCTGCCGGGGCGCAGAACCTCTCGGCGTATATCTGCAATCAGCCCGGTTACGCGCGCAAAGTCATCATGCGCTATACCACAAAACGCGAATTTTTCGATCCATTGCGCTTTGTCCGTGGAGGAAATCTTATCGATCTCGACTGGCTGGTGGAGGCCACTGCAAGCCAGATGCCGTTGCAAATGGATACCGCCGCGCGGTTGTTTGACAGCGGCAAATCGTTTTATATGTGCGCCTGTCGTCAGGATGACTATGCGCCGAATTACTTTTTACCAACCAAACAAAACTGGCTGGATGTGATTCGCGCCTCCAGTGCGATACCTGGCTTTTATCGTAGCGGAGTGTCGCTGGAAGGCATTAACTACCTGGATGGCGGGATCAGTGATGCGATTCCGGTTAAAGAGGCGGCAAGGCAGGGAGCAAAAACGTTGGTCGTCATCCGCACCGTGCCGTCGCAAATGTACTACACGCCGCAGTGGTTCAAACGCATGGAACGCTGGCTGGGTGACAGTAGCCTGCAGCCGCTGGTCAATCTGGTGCAGCATCATGAAACCAGCTATCGTGACATTCAGCAATTTATTGAGAAACCACCGGGCAAACTGCGGATATTCGAAATTTATCCGCCGAAGCCATTGCATAGTATCGCGCTTGGCAGTCGGATTCCGGCGCTGCGTGAAGACTATAAACTTGGGCGTTTATGCGGTCGTTATTTCCTGGCAACGGTTGGCAAGCTATTAACTGAAAAAGCGCCGCTAACCCGCCATCTGGTGCCAGTGGTGACGCCGGAATCGATTGTCATTCCGCCTGCGCCAGTCGCCAACGATACGCTGGTTGCCGAAGTGAGCGACGCTCCGCAGGCGAACGACCCGACATTTAACAATGAGGATCTGGCTTGATTTGCCGTTTTATCGATACCCACTGCCATTTTGATTTCCCGCCTTTTAGTGGCGATGAAGAGGCCAGCCTGCAACGCGCGGCACAAGCGGGCGTAGGCAAGATCATTGTTCCGGCGACAGAGGCGGCAAATTTTGCCCGTGTGTTGGCATTAGCGGAAAATTATCAACCGCTGTATGCCTCGTTAGGGTTGCATCCGGGGATGTTAGAAAAACATAGCGATGTGTCTCTTGATCAGCTACAGCAGGCGCTGGAAAGGCGTCCGGCGAAGGTGGTGGCAGTGGGGGAGATCGGTCTGGATCTCTTCGGCGACGATCCGCAATTTGAGAGGCAGCAGTGGTTACTCGACGAACAACTGAAACTGGCGAAACGCTACGATCTGCCGGTGATCCTGCATTCACGGCGCACGCACGACAAACTGGCGATGCATCTTAAACGCCACGATTTATCGCGCACTGGCGTGGTTCACGGTTTTTCCGGCAGCCTGCAACAGGCTGAACGGTTTGTACAGCTGGGCTACAAAATTGGCGTAGGCGGCACTATCACCTATCCACGCGCCAGTAAAACCCGCGATGTCATCGCAAAATTACCGCTGGCATCGTTGTTGCTGGAAACCGACGCGCCGGATATGCCGCTCAACGGTTTTCAGGGGCAGCCTAACCGCCCGGAACAGGCCGCCGGGGTGTTTGCTGTGCTTTGCGAGTTACGCCCGGAACCTGCGGATGAGATTGCCGAAGTGTTGCTTAATAACACATATGCGTTGTTTAACGTGCCGTAGGCCGGATAAGGCGTTTACGCCGCATCCGGCAGTTGGCGCACAATGCCTGATGCGACGCTTGACGCGTCTTATCATGCCTACAAGTCTGTGCCGAACCGTAGGCCGGATAAGGCGTTCACGCCGCATCCGGCAGTTGGCGCACAATGCCAGATGCGACGCTTGACGCGTCTTATCATGCCTACATGTCTGTGCCGAACCGTAGGCCGGATAAGGCGTTCACGCCGCATCCGGCAGTTGGCGCACAATGCCTGATGCGACGCTGACGCGTCTTATCATGCCTACAGGTCTGTGCCGA
>NZ_JBJQJO010000059.1:0-7200 GCF_046487395.1 Escherichia sp. WS1450 | reverse complement strand
TACGAATTTCGTAAACCGCACGTCTGTCTGGTCGTGCGGATTTTTTATCCGTCAACTTCACATGAAACCCGCCAGAGCACTGTTTCCGGATTCAGACATCAGGCATATTATTATCCACGATGTCGTGAACAAGATCACACTTTTGCAATTCCTTTATTGATCGAAAGCAGTTAATCACGGAAATTAATTACCGGAGTGAAAGCATTTGCTATATAAACATTCCCAGAAGACATCTTCATGTTGAATATTATTCCCTTATTGACTAGCCCTGCGTATTACCGTGAAGGAGATCGGTGAGTAACATCGATGGAGATCGGTTCGTGTCACTTTCACAGAACCGTTTTTAAATTACCTTCACTGATCTCCTTCGGTCAACGGAGATTGTATTTTCCGCATTGATTCTCCTTTAAGTTCGATCTTGATACTGCCATGAACCAGTCGATCTAGGATGGCATCCGCATGTGTGGAGTCTCCGATCATTTTGTACCAGTTTTCCACCGGCAACGGCTCACTACGATGATTGAGCCTCGTTGGTACATCAGATCCACTATTTCCAGCAGGTCGCTACGCTGTTCTGATGAGAGAGGTTCCAGCCCCCAGTCATCCAGAAGCAGCAGATCGCTATTATTCAGCCTGGTCAAAAGTTTGCTGTATCTTCCATCAGCATGCCCCTGATAGCACTGTTCCATCAGCGCTTTAAGGCGATAATAGTAGACCTTGTATCCCTGTCGGCAGGCATTATGACCAAGTGCACATGCCAGGAACGTTTTACCGCTGCCGGTGGCCCCGGTCAGTAAAATATTTTGTTTCAGGGTTAACCAGTTTCCCTGACTGAGTGAACGGATGAGGGCCCTGTCCAGCCCTCTATTGTTACGATAATCCAGCTTTGATAACTCAGCATTAAGTCTGAACCGTGCATGTTTGATCAGACGCTCTGCCTTCCTGTTTTCACGGCAGGTTAGTTCTTCTGCTGTCAGTAATGACAGGCGTTCTTCGAAGCCCAGCTCCTGGTATGTGCCCGGCTGAGCAAGTTGCTTTTTAAGCGCATCACGGAAGCCGGTGAGTTTAAGTGCGGTCAGTTGTTCGTAAAGATGATTCATCATTGGATCCCGTATCAGTGGTAATACTCACTGCCGCGTACGTTTTCGTGTTCCATCGTGGATAACAGATCTGGTTTTGGATCCTGAACAGGTTGTTTATCCAGACCTTTTTCCAGGATCGATTTAATACCTGACAGACGCCATACCTTTGTTTTCAGAGCTCTTGCACATGCTGCATTAAGTCTGGCTTTACTGTATTTTTTATGAAGGTTCAGGAGTCCAAGGCAGAAGCGATAGCTTTGTTCCGGATGTGGACGAGAGTTCAGTATATGAAGCACATAACTATGAGTTTCACTGCCTATGTGCCCCGCCCATTCCAGAAGACGCTCTGGCGTCCAGGTGGCATGCTGTCGATGAGCTTCAGGCATGTGCTCGTTGCGGGTACTGTAGCCATAAGTACGCTTGCGCGGGTGCACAGCAACCTCCTGCCCCTGATTGAAGAGTCTTACCAGTTCTCCGGAGATCCATGCTTCCAGTTGCTGGCCTAACAGCGAACATGGAACCGAGTAGTAATGTTTGTCGATTTCCACGTGGTAATCGGCATGAACTCTGACTTTCTTCACCAGGGTGTAACTGTAACTGGCTTCAGGAAGAGGCTTCAGTGCGGGTTTATCAAGCTGGATGAAGAGTTCTGCACGTGAATAACCCAACTTCTGCATTATTTTGTTATTCAGTCTTTCCAGCAACTCCCGAATGCGCTGATTAAGCGATGCAAGGCTGTAGAAGATCTCATGCCTGATTCGGGCCATGATCCAGCGTTCAACAACCTGAACGCCAACTTCAGCTTTGGCTTTATCTTTCGGTTTACGTGGCCGCGCAGGCAAAACTGCGACATTATAATGCTCAAGCATCTGCTGGTAGGTAGGGTTAACGTCAGGATCATACTTACATGCCCTGGATGTGGCGCTTTTCAGATTGTCCGGAACAACAAGTTCAGGAACGCCACCCAACCACTGGAAGCAGCGAACATGACTCATCACCCAGTCTTCAAGCTGCTGAGACCAGGTGGCCTCTGCCCATGTGTAACTTGATGCCCCGAGAACAGCTACGATGACCTGAGCAGTTCTTATTTCTCCGGTCTCAGGGTCGGTAACGCCAACGGTAGGTCCACAGTAATCAACGAAAAGTTTTTCGCCAGCTTTATGTACCTGACGCATTGATGGTGAAGTGGTTTTGAGCCATTCACGGTACATCCGGCAGTAATGGTTATAGCTGTAAAAACCGCCTGGATTACGCTCACAGTATTCTTCCCAGAGTAGCTGCAGCGTCACGCATTTATTACGCAGTTCCCGGTGTACTGTAGCCCAGTCAGGCAGAGAGTGCTTCTTCATCTTAACCTGGGTCTGAAGGAACGCATGTTTTAGTTTTGTATCATCCCATCCTGTAGGTAAGGGCCACTGCTTTATGCCAAGTTGAGCCGCCCGATTAGCATATCTGGATACAACGGAAGGGGAGATTGCAAGACTACGACCAATTTGTCGATGGCTGAGTCCAACACCGTATTTAAGCCTAAGAATTTCTTTAAGTTTTCTCATAGAAATTGGAACTGTTGGCATAGGTATCCTTTACCGGAATGGCAAAAGATACAGATCAACACACCTGTGAAGTTCCAATAACATTGATGGAGATCACTGAATAACAAAATGAGTCAAAAGTGATCTCCATCGATGTTATTCAGCGATCTGTTCAAATGTTATTACCCGATCTCGATGGAAGTTATTGAGTGATCTCCTTTCATGAAAATACGCACTTCATTATTATTTGTCAGCACAGCGCCATAATCTGCAGCCTTCAGCTGATGAAACGTCAGACTGTTACCATTAACATCTAGTGTGCCTCCGCGATATCCCCAGGAGATGGTGTCAGGGTTTACCTGCCGGTCATCAGTCAGCACCACGGTCGGCCGACCACTGGCAATATTGACACTGCTGAACGCTTGCACCTGTCCTTTGCTGTCCGCCTGCTGGTTCAGTACAACCTTTCCGTCCCCGACCTTCAGACCACCCTCATTAATACCTGTACCCTGTACCGTCAGCGTACCTTCACCAATTTTATGCAGGTTATCGCCCTTAACACCGTTGACCTGCCAGTTTACCGACACCCCTTTGTCTACAATAATACCGGCACCGGTCCAAGTACTTCCGTTAGAGGTTGTTACTGTGTAATTATCACGGAACGTCAGGGAGCCCGCCCCCTGCGAAACCGAATCCTTCAAGTCAATCTGACCGTTTTTCCCTGAAATATCATATTCTTACCAGCATTGAGGTCATTTCCCTGCTGCCCATGCATGGCATATGTGGTGGTTCCCTGTGTCAGGGTCCCCTTACCAGTGCCGGAGTCAAATGCCCACGACAGCGCCCCACCGACAGAAGCATCAAACATAACAGGAGCATAGTTGTCCTGCTCCAGCTGTTGAGTTACAAAGTCAGTTGGAATAACGGTAAACCAGCTGGTTTGCCCCGTCTCTCCAGCGTAAGCTCTTAATACCCCGACAATAACCCATTTCTTCAGGACAGAATCATATGCAAATAAAGGAGAGCCACTGTCACCCGGAGTGCCATAGCTAGCAAGAGGGCCATTTACTGAATTAAACAAATTCCCAGGATTGTTCACAATAGTGTGGTCAGAAAGCACGGCCTGTCCCACCGTTCCTCCTGTCAGGTAGCTATAAGCTCCATCCAGACGTGTAATATTACCATCCCGATCTTTTATGTACTGAACACCACTTCCCAGCCGGTAAAATGCGGTATAGCGTTCAGTATTTTTATAAGCATCCCGCTTTTGCCCTTCTTCTGTCACTGTTGTCGGTACAACTTCTGTGACCAGCTTATCCAGCCTTGGCACATGAAAATCCTGAGAGCCATGCTCATTACGATCGACGATATTGTAGAGGTTCTCACCATCACCGAAACTGATGTTTTTATATCCCCCGTTATGTTTCACGCTGGCGATATATTGAGGATTTATCAGCGTCGCCACCCCCAGTTTCGAATCCACAGCACTGAAATCCGGCATAGCGGCCTTATCCAGAGTACCAACTAGCTCTCCTTGTTTATTATAAATAGCGATATTCGTTGCCCCTGGATGGAACATTCCCTTATTCTCAGCAAAATCACGAAATATCTGATAATCAATTTCTGCACTCACTATGGAGGCACCTGCCGGACTGGAAAGCAGCAGTGGCGATAATAACAGTGCAGCGGCTTTCAGATGTTTTTTCCCGGTAACCCGGCAGGTGCATTTCCTGGCAAACTCAGATACGGCAATAAAGCCTCGGGCCACAGAGCTGTAACGTAGAGAATAAATTCTGTTCATTTTTAATTAACCCTGAAAAAAAATAAAATCAGCACTCTCAGGCATAATGGATAATCGCCGTCATTCCTGCCCGCCAGACTGACTGTGCTGTCACCGGTTTACTGAAATGAAGATTAAGAGCTGCGCCGGAAGAAATTCCGAGTGCATATGCTCCGGAATAAAACCAGCCTTCCCCCACCAAGTCCTGATAACCGCTTTCATCTGCAATCACCGGTGAATCAGGCACTCCCGGAACGTTCTGTTTCAGTTGTGTCCAGATACTTTCGGCTGACACTTCACCTTCCGTCATCCGAGAAATGAAACTAAGCCCGTCGACTGTGCGCCACGTGCTGCTGTCGGGTATGCCGCCATTAAACACATAAGCATCAGCACTGTTATTCCCCAGAGTCTGGGTGATTCTGGAACCAAAACCATCGTCTTCCGCCCACGCAAGGGCCCCAAAAGCCTGAACCTCTACTGCCAGTGTGCCTGTTGACTGAGAATCTCCGGTGACGCTCAGTGGCAGCACAAGCAGCCCCTGTCCCGGTGTGCCACTGGCCCACTGAATGTGGGTTTCACTCCCGTCACTTCCCTTCAGCTGAATAACGGAACAATACCGACACCGGATGTTTTGCTGCCCCCAAAAGCCCGTTCAGATTTACCAGCAAGCAACAGAAGGTCATGAGGTGCGCTGACCATCAGGCGGGTTCCGTTACCGGTTAGTTCGCTAATTTTGTTGCTGAACCCTGTATATCCGCCAGTTTTCCAAAGCCAGGGAGGAAGGGTGTCATCATAAGGCGTGATGGTACCCCGAGCTCCACGGTTCCATGAAAATCACCGTCGGACTGCCATCCGGTATCAGCAGAAGCTTTTCCGCAAATTAATAAAGAAAGAGAAAAGACAATAATAAGTAAAACATCAATCATAGCATTCTGGCGCATGTCCGCTCTCCTCTGGGATCCTTTCACCTGTATTATTCACTCGTGGTGAAATTTCTTTTATTTTTCTGTAAACCTCACTGAAGTCATCTTCCACTATCACATATCCTTCAATTCCCCTGATATGAATTTCACAAAAAAGCCCCTTCTGAAGAACGAAACTGATATCTTTTATATTAACCAGAAGATTTCGTCCCTGCCTGCTAATAAACTGAATAAACACTTCTACCCCTCAATACAACAAAATAAACAAAAGAATAAAAAAACAAAAAAATCGATGTTAAGAAGAAAAACACTGCCAGAGAATGAAAAAGGCGAAACTGGCAGTCCGGCCACCATAAATAAAATTACTTAAATGTATTTTATTTTTCAGGAGTGACTTACTGATTACACAGCTGGCGTTGTTTATATTCACAACAAAATGCATCCACCTTTTCCGGTCTGCCGAAATAAAACCCCTGCAGATAATCCACCCCCAGAGAGCACAAGCAGTTCACCTGCGCCTGTGTTTCCACACCTTCTGCTACCATATCAATACCCAACTTTCCTGCCAGCCCGATAACGCTTTCCACGATATGTCGGGATGTCTTTTCACTCAGAATGTCCTGTGTGAAGCTTTTGTCCATTTTTATATAACTTACTGGGAAGTGCTTCAGGTACGACAGCACAGAACACCCAGTGCCGAAATCATCCAGAGCTAGCTTCACACCGGCATCGCTCAGCCGGCCCAGCGTCTCTTCTGTTTGTCTGTCGATGTTAAACGGCTGTTGCTCCGTCAGCTCCAGTACCAGATGTATGCTGTCATACCCTGTCAGCGCCAGACACATCTGAGTGAACTCACGCTCAGCCAGCAAGGTTGGCGTCACGTTCACGGCAAGCCGGAAGTTACGCGGCAGCACGGCTTTAATCTCCGAAAGCTTGGCCACCGCACGGTCGAGGATCTTTTTCGTCAGCGGCAACAACAGACCGGCAGATTCCACCCGGTTAATGAAATATACCGGAGGAATGATTTCGCTTGCAGGCATGTGCCAGCGAACCAGAAGCTCTGCACCGGACACAGTAAGGTCTGATGCAGAAACCACCGGCTGGAGATACGGTTCAAACTCCCCGTTACTGAGCGAACGCATCAGTCTCTCTGTGGATACAAAATCACTGTCCATACTGTTGGTCTTCCATTTTATCAACCTCTCTGTCCAGTCCGATCATCAGTAACATCCTGAAATCCCTTACGCCCACATTCTCTGCCAGCCGGGCATAATGCCAGTACAGCCCTCGCTCACTCTGTTTCAGGTTCAGGGGACGGTCTCTCCCTCTCTCAGAAAGGCGCTTCAGTGCCAGTCGTTGCCCGGACGTCAGACGGAATTTACCGACATGTAATGCCTTTCTGTTCAGTACCATGCGTACTGTTATTTCAAGGTCCGACAGAGGCATGTATCCGCTGTACACCGGGCAGATATTTCGCAACACCTTCAGCCTCTCCAGCCTTTCCGGCACCATAACCAGCATTTCACCAGATATTTCAGCCCTCAGTTCACGTATTCGGGGCAAATGACGTCCCCAGCCCGCAACAGGCTCTGCACTCAGAGCCACAATAACCAAATCCCAGCCCTCCCGGACACAGGAATACCCCAGCGGTACACAGTAAACGTTGTATCCCTGTGCTGATAACAGGTGCCACAGCCCTGTCAGCTCATACCAGCAGGTTCCGGTCAGAAGGATTTTTTGTCTCACACTTACGACCTTCACCACATCAGTACTGTAGTGGTCAAGTAATATTGGCCACGGTTTTACAGTAAAAACGGTATCTGTTCTCTGATTCTTCCGGCGTCAACCCACCGTTGTAATGGTGAGGCCTGACGCTATTGTAA
>NZ_JBJQJO010000058.1:0-7247 GCF_046487395.1 Escherichia sp. WS1450 | reverse complement strand
CGCAGCAAAAAGCTTTGTCGATGAGGTGGAGGCGGCCTGGTCGGAATACGCCGAAGGGATGTCTGGCGAGATCGACGTGGAAGGAAAACGCACGTTCACGGAATTTATCCGTGAAGGTGTGGGCGTTCATGCGTTTAACGGCGAAATCTTTGTGCAGCCGGTCTGGGATGCGGAGACTACGCAGCTGTTTCGTACGCGTTTTAAAGCCGTGAGTCCGAAACGGGTGGACACGCCAGGATACGGTTTGGGGAACCGCTTTCTGCGGGCCGGGGTGGAGGTCGATCGGCATGGACGGGCCGTTGCGTACCATATCTGTGAGGATGATTTTCCGCTCTCTGGTAGTGGACGATGGGAACGGATCCCGCGTGAACTTCCCACCGGGCGTCCGGCCATGCTGCATATTTTCGAGCCGGTGGAGGACGGGCAGACCCGTGGGGCTAATCAGTTTTACAGCGTCATGGAACGGCTGAAAATGCTCGATTCCCTGCAGGCAACACAGCTTCAGTCAGCCATAGTGAAGGCGATGTATGCAGCGACGATTGAAAGTGAACTTGATACCGAAAAGGCCTTTGAATATATCGCCGGTGCGCCGGAGGGGCAGAAGGATAATCCGCTTATTAATATTCTGGAGAAGTTCTCCAGCTGGTATGACACGAATAACGTGACACTGGGCGGTGTCAAAATTCCGCACCTTTTCCCCGGTGATGATCTGAAACTACAGACTGCGCAGGATTCAGACAATGGATTTTCTGCGCTTGAACAGGCGCTGCTGCGGTATATCGCCGCCGGTCTTGGCGTTTCCTACGAACAGTTGTCCCGTGATTACTCGAAGGTCAGTTATTCAAGTGCCCGCGCCTCCGCCAATGAGTCGTGGCGCTATTTTATGGGGCGGCGAAAATTTATTGCGGCCCGGCTGGCCACGCAGATGTTTTCCTGCTGGCTGGAAGAGGCTCTTCTGCGGGGGATTATTCGTCCGCCACGGGCGCGTTTTGATTTTTATCAGGCGCGTTCATCCTGGTCACGGGCAGAGTGGATTGGAGCCGGAAGAATGGCCATTGACGGGCTCAAGGAGGTCCAGGAATCGGTGATGCGCATTGAGGCCGGACTGAGCACGTATGAGAAAGAGCTGGCGCTGATGGGTGAGGATTATCAGGACATTTTCCGCCAGCAGGTCAGGGAATCTGCAGAGCGGGAAAAAGCCGGACTCTCACGTCCGGTGTGGATAGCGCAGGCGTATCAGCAGCAGATAGCGGCGAGTCGCAGGCCGGAAGAGGAGACAACACCACGTGAGACGTAATCTTTCACACATTATTGCCGCAGCATTCAATGAACCGCTGCTTCTGGAGCCCGCCTATGCGCGGGTTTTCTTTTGCGCGCTCGGGCGCGAGATGGGGGCAGCAAGTCTTTCGGTACCACAACAGCAGGTACAGCTTGATGCTCCCGGAATGCTGGCTGAAACGGACGAGTACATGGCCGGAGGTAAACGACCGGCCCGTGTTTACCGGGTGGTGAACGGTATTGCTGTACTGCCGGTGACCGGCATGCTGGTGCACCGGCTGGGTGGTATGCGGCCATTTTCCGGAATGACAGGCTATGACGGCATTGTCGCCTGTCTTCAGCAGGCAATGGCGGACACCGCTGTCCGGGGCGTACTGCTGGACATTGACAGTCCGGGCGGGCAGGCCGCAGGCGCGTTTGACTGTGCTGACATGATTTACCGCCTCCGTCAGCAGAAGCCGGTCTGGGCACTGTGCAATGACACGGCCTGTTCTGCAGCCATGCTGCTGGCGTCGGCCTGCTCCCGACGGCTGGTTACCCAGACATCCCGTATCGGCTCCATTGGCGTGATGATGAGCCATCTCAGCTATGCCGGTCATCTGGCGCAGGCCGGTGTGGATATCACGCTGATTTATGCCGGGGCGCACAAGGTGGATGGCAATCAGTTTGAAGCCTTACCGGAAGAGGTGCGTCAGGACATGCAGCAGCGCATTGATGCGGCACACCGGATGTTTGCCGAAAAAGTGGCGATGTATACCGGGCTGTCTGTGGATGTGGTCACGGGAACAGAGGCCGCCGTTTTTGAAGGTCAGTCCGGCATTGAGGCCGGGCTGGCGGATGAATTAGTCAATGCGTCGGATGCCATCAGTGTGATGACCACGGCGCTGTACACACATGATACAGGAGGCACTATGCCGCAATTAACTGCAACGGAAGCCGCCGCGCAGGAGAACCAGCGAGTGATGGGGATCCTGACGAGTAAGGAAGCGAAAGGACGTGAACAGCTTGCCACGATGCTGGCGGGACAACAGGGCATGAGCGTTGAACAGGCCCGGGAGATCCTGGCCGCGGCGGCACCACAGCAGCCGGTGGCATCCGCGCAGAGTGAAGCCGATCGCATTATGGCGTGTGAAGAGGCGAAAGGTCGTGAACAACTGGCGGCAACGCTGGCGGCGATGCCGGAGATGACGGTGGAAAAAGCCCGCCCGATCCTGGCAGCTTCACCGCAGGCGGATGCCGGACCATCACTCCGTGATCAGATCATGGCCCTGGATGAGGCAAAAGGGGCTGAGGCGCAGGCTGAACAGCTGGCTGCCTGCCCGGGAATGACCGTGGAGAACGCCCGGGCTGTGCTGGCTGCGGGATCAGGTAAGGCAGAACCGGTCTCTGCATCCACAACCGCCATGTTTGAACATTTCATGGCGAACCATTCACCGGCAGCGGTACAGGGTTGCGTGCCACAGACGTCAGCAGACGGTGATGCGGACGTGAAAATGCTCATGGCCATGCCATGAAGTCAGTGCTGACCATCAATATGAGGTTTTGACAATATGGTAACGAAAACCATCACTGAACAGCGTGCGGAAGTACGTATTTTTGCCGGTAATGATCCGGCTCACACCGCCACAGGCAGCAGCGGGATTTCCTCGGCAACACCGGCACTGACGCCCCTGATGCTGGATGAAGCCACCGGGAAACTGGTGGTCTGGGACGGACAGAAAGCCGGTAGTGCGGTTGGCATACTGGTACTGCCGCTTGAAGGCACAGAGACGGCGCTGACGTATTACAAGTCGGGAACCTTTGCGACGGAGGCAATCCGCTGGCCTGACAGTGTGGATGAACACAAAAAGGCCAACGCCTTTGCAGGCAGTGTCCTGAGTCACGCGGCGCTGCCGTAACACGTTATCAGGCCACCGCGGTGGCCTGACTGATTTCAGAATGAAAGGAACTGATTTATGGGATTGTTTACGACCCGCCAGTTACTCGGTTATACCGAACAAAAAGTGAAATTTCGTGCGCTGTTTCTGGAGCTGTTTTTCCGTCGTACGGTGAATTTCCATACCGAAGAGGTGATGCTGGACAAAATTACCGGAAAAACGCCGGTGGCGGCCTATGTCTCCCCGGTTGTTGAAGGAAAAGTGCTGCGTCATCGTGGTGGTGAAACCCGCGTGTTGCGTCCGGGCTACGTCAAGCCGAAACACGAATTTAATTCCCGGCAGGCGGTTGAGCGCCTTCCTGGTGAAGATCCGGCTCAACTGAACGATCCGGCTTACCGCCGTCTGCGTATCATTACCGATAACCTCAAACAGGAAGAGTACGCGATTGTCCAGGTGGAAGAAATGCAGGCGGTAAATGCCGTGCTGTATGGCAAATACACCATGGAAGGAGACCAGTTCGAGAAAATTGAGGTCGATTTTGGCAGATCGCCGGCGAATAACATTACGCAGGCCAGTGGTAAAAAATGGTCTGAGCACGATCGTGACACGTTCGATCCTGCGCATGATATTGACCTCTACTGCGACCAGGCCAGCGGCCTTGTGAATATTGCCATTATGGACGGTAGCGTCTGGCGTCTGCTGAATGGTTTTAAGCTGTTCCGCGAAAAACTGGATACCCGTCGCGGTTCAAATTCGCAACTCGAAACGGCAGTGAAAGACCTGGGGGCGGTGGTGTCTTTCAAAGGGTATTACGGTGATCTGGCCATTGTGGTGGCGAAAACGTCTTATGTGGCAGAGGACGGTACCGAAAAACGTTATCTGCCAGACGGCACGCTGGTCCTGGGGAATACTGCTGCAGATGGGATCCGTTGTTACGGTGCCATTCAGGATGCACAGGCGTTGTCTGAAGGCGTGGTGGCCTCTTCCCGTTATCCGAAACACTGGCTGACGGTGGGGGATCCCGCCCGTGAATTTACCATGACGCAGTCCGCGCCGCTGATGGTGTTGCCGGACCCGGATGAGTTTGTGGTGGTACAGGTGAAATAATCCGTGAGCGGGGGCGAAATGCCCCCGTGTCTTTTTTCACAGAGGCCTGATATGGCAACGAAAGAGCAAAATCTGAAACGGCTTGATGAACTGGCCCGGATTCTGGGGCGTGAGCCGGATATATCCGGGAGTGCCGCAGAGATAGCGCAGCGGGTGGCGGAATGGGAAGAGGAAGCAGAGGACAAAAACCAGGAGAGTGATGAGAACGAAAGGCATTTGATGACGTATAGCTACTCCACTGGCGGGGATGAAATGAGCACTGTTCGTGTACTCAAAACCCTGCATGTGGCGGGAAAACATCCGCATGATGACAGTGATATGGAGATTGTTGTTACAGGTATGACTGTCAGAGTTGATCCAGTGAATGTTGCGGAACTTGTCCTGGAGGGGCTTGTTACAGATGAAAGTTATTAATATCAGGGATAACGGTTTTGATACAGCCATTGCCCGGGCTGATGAAACGATACGCGGGCATATGGGAACGTCAGCCACCATTACATCCGGTGAGCAGCCCGGCGCAGTAATACGTGGTGTTTTTGATGACCCTGAAAATATCAGCTATGCCGGACAGGGCGTGCGCGTTGAAGGCTCCAGCCCGTCCCTGTTTGTCCGGACTGATGATGTGCGGCAACTGCGGCGTGGAGACACGCTGACCATCGGTGAGGAAAACTTCTGGATAGACCGGGTTTCGCCGGATGATGGCGGAAGCTGTCATCTCTGGCTTGGGCGGGGCGTACCGCCTGCCGTTAATCGTCGCCGCTGAAAGGGGGATGTATGGCCATACAGGGTCTTGAGCAGGCCGTTGAAAACCTCAGCCGTATCAGCAAAACGGCGGTGCCTGGTGCCGCCGCAATGGCCATTAACCGCGTGGCCACAACGGCGATTAATCAGTCTTCGTCTCAGGTCGCCCGTGAAACCCGTGTGCCGAGAAAACTTGTTAAAGAGCGATCCAGACTGAAACGGGCTACGGTCAGAAATCCGAACGCAAAAATTATCGTTAACCGCGGCGATCTTCCTGTGATTAAGCTGGGGATCAGGATGCTGGGACGTCGCCCGAACAGCATACTCAAAGCCGGTCAGCATCGTTATCAGCGGGCATTTATCCAGCGACTGAATAATGGGCGCTGGCATGTTATGCAACGTCTGCCAGAAGCCAGGTATGCGAAGGGCAATGACGATAAGGGAAGGAAAAAGCGTAATCGTCTTCCCATTCAGGTGGTGAAAATTCCGATGTCGGCCCCACTGAAACAGGCTTTTGATGAGAACGTTAACCGTATCCGACGCGAACGTCTGCCAAAAGAACTGAGCTATGCGCTGAAACAACAACTGAGGATTGTGATAAAGCGATGAAAAATACTGATATCCGTACAGCCGTACTGGATGCACTGGAGAAGCATGACACCGGGGCGACGTTTTTTGATGGTCGCCCCGCTGTTTTTGATGAGGCGGATTTTCCGGCAGTTGCCGTTTATCTCACCGGCGCTGAATACACGGGCGAAGAGCTGGACAGCGATACCTGGCAGGCGGAGCTGCATATCGAAGTTTTCCTGCCTGCTCAGGTGCCGGATTCAGAGCTGGATTCGTGGATGGAGTCCCGGATTTATCCGGTGATGAGCGATATCCCGGCACTGTCAGATTTGATCACCAGTATGGTGGCCAGTGGCTATGACTACCGGCGCGACGATGATGCGGGCCTGTGGAGTTCAGCCGATCTGACTTATGTCATTACCTATGAAATGTGAGGACGATATGCCAACACCAAATCCTCTGGCACCGGTGAAAGGGGCCGGGACCACACTGTGGGTTTATAAGGGGAACGGTGACCCTTATGCGAACCCGCTTTCAGACGTTGACTGGTCGCGTCTGGCTAAAGTTAAAGACCTGACGCCCGGCGAACTGACCGCTGAGTCCTATGACGACAGTTATCTCGATGATGAAGATGCGGACTGGGCCGCGACCGGACAGGGGCAGAAATCCGCCGGAGATACCAGCTTCACGCTGGCGTGGATGCCCGGAGAGCAGGGGCAGCAGGCGCTGCTGGCGTGGTTTAATGAAGGTGATACCCGTGCCTATAAAATCCGCTTCCCGAACGGCACGGTCGATGTGTTCCGCGGCTGGGTCAGCAGTATCGGTAAGGCGGTGACAGCGAAGGAAGTGATCACCCGCACGGTGAAAGTCACCAACGTGGGACGTCCGTCGATGGCAGAAGATCGCAGCACGCTAACAGCGGCAACCGGCATGACCGTGACGCCTGCCAGCACCTCGGTGGTGAAAGGGCAGAGCACCACGCTGACCGTGGCATTCCAGCCGGAAGGCGCAACCGACAAGAGCTTCCGTGCGGTGTCTGCGGATAAAACAAAAGCCACCGTGTCGGTCAGTGGTATGACCATCACCGTGAAGGGCGTTGCTGCAGGCAGGGTCAACATTCCGGTCGTATCCGGTAATGGTGAACTTGCTGCGGTTGCAGAAATCAACGTCACCGCCAGTTAATCCGGAGAGTCAGCGATGTTCCTGAAAAACGAATCATTTGAACATAACGGCGTGACCGTCACGCTTTCTGAACTGTCAGCCCTGCAGCGTATTGAGCATCTTGCCTGGTTGAAAGAGCAGGAAAAAAAGGCTGAATCCAGTGGCAACCTGCAGGTGTCTGTGGAGGATCTTATCAGAGGCGGGGCGTTTCTGGTGGCGATGTCTCTGTGGCATAACCATCCGCAGAAGACAAAGCTGCTGTCCATGAATGAAGCCATTACGCAGATTGAGCAGGAAGTGCTTACCACCTGGCCCACGGAGGCAATTGCTCAGGCTGAAAACGTGGTGTTACGTCTGTCCGGAATGTCTGAGTTTGTTGTGAATAATGCCCCTGAACAGGCAGATGACGCCGGGCCTGCAGAGCCTGTTTCTGCGGGAAAGTGTTCGACGGTGAGCTGAGTTTTGCCCTGAAACTGGCGCGTGAGATGGGGCGACCCGACTGGCGCGCCATGCTTG
>NZ_JBJQJO010000057.1:0-7597 GCF_046487395.1 Escherichia sp. WS1450 | reverse complement strand
ATACTCCTCCGGCAGAAGCAGAAAAAGCTTATTATGCTTCCATCGGAAACGATGATCTGGCAGCCTGAGTTCACAGATAAAACACTCTCCAGGAAACCCGGGGCGGTTCATGCAGTTACATAATCTACGCACATTGTCGGTCAGTTCACCTCTCAAAACGACAGATGGCGTACCACTTGCGTACCTGTCCACTAACGTTCTGCGTAAGACAAATGGAGAAATTGCTAAAGGGGTCCAGAACGCAACGCTGACTGTGCGGAAGGATGCAGCCTTCGGTATTAAATTTAATGGGGCACAGGCGGCTCCAGGCGAGTCAGTTGAGGTGCAAATAGATATGGGCCAGGGGGATAATCTTCTGTTACCCGTTTATCCTTCCGAAAATGGGAAAGTTGGCACCTCAGAATTCATGATTCAGATCGACGAGTTGAAGTAACTACCCGGAGCCGACAGTAAAACTGACGGCTTCAATTTTACTGCCCTCCTCGACTCCGATCAGCCAGTACGTCTTCAGAGATTCGCAAGGAAGAACCGAAAGAAAAGTTACTTTAATCGTACGTTTCCAGCGATGCTTTCAAAAGACAATGCATACTCGTTGATTACGACAATGGGAGTGAGTGTCGAACCCCTTGAGTAAGGATACCTGGTAAATATACAGCCCCGGGGATTCTCTTCCTTCAACCGGGGATGACAACGGGAGTGAGTCCGGCAACTCACACCTGTTGTCACTTCTCTGACATATCGTCATACGAGCTTACTCAAGCGCATCCACAAAGATGGGATCGTTTTGAATCTAAACTGGTACTGGTTAGCCAGTCACTTGCATCTACTCCCCCGTCGATATTTAAGTGACAATTGTAGTGATCTGCAATACTGGTGTCTCAGAAACACTGACGACGGTAGAGACTCAATACCCTAACCCCTGACAACAGAAGTGAGCTTAGAGGTGTTACGCTGCTGTCACCTAATGCTTGGGAATTGCCTGACTCACAACCATTGTCATCCGGAGCTACTGATTAACGTTGAACCGCTGGACTTTAATGACAGTGGTAGTGATGGATAGGCTCATTTCCATTGTCGTCATTTTATCGGACAAGCCTCTTCGTCCTACAGGTTTAAGCTGACAATGGTAGTGATTGGATGATCTCACTACTGTTGTCACTCAGTTCTTTGAGCGGACCCTTCCCTCGGTTGGTCGGCATTAACAACGGTAGTGACTCGATTGGCTCACTGCCATTGTCATCGTGTAAATGACGTACCTTATCAGCTCAGCTGAAAGCAATGACAACGGTAGTGACTCTAATTGCTCACTGCCATTGTCGTCGTGTCTATTGAGAGCCTTATCAGTGCACCTGAAAAGCAATGACAACGGTAGTGATTCTAATGGCTCACTACCGTTGTCACCGTGTGTATTGAGAGGATGGTCCACTTAACTGGACGTATATGACAATGGTAGTGACTTTAATAGCTCACTACCATTGTCGGTGTGTGAATTGAGAGGATGAGCAGCTCAGCTGTACGTCCATGACAATGGTAATGACTTAATGAGCTCACTACCGTTGTCACCCTGTTAATTAAGAGGCTCATCTGCTCTTCTGGAAGGCTATGACAACGGAAGTGACTTGCTGGGCTCACTGCCATTGTCGCCGTATGAATTGAGAGGATCATCCGCTCTTCTGGATGGCAATGACAACGGTAATGACTTAATAGGCTCACTACCATTGTCACCCTGTGAATTGAGAGGATGATCTGCTTAACCAGACGGCCATGACAACGGTAGTGACTTTCTGGGCTCAATACCGTTGTCACCCTGTGAGTTAAGAGGTTGACCCGCTCTACTGGACGGCCATGACAACGGTAGTCACTTTCTGGGCTCACTACCGTTGTCGCCATATAGAATGAGAGGAGCATCAGCTCAACTGAACGGCAATGACTACAGTAATGAGCTGGATGAAGCATAACCATTGACATCTGGCCCAACCGGAAGCCGTATTCGCCAATCCAATCGAGATTCACAATGGCCGTGACTCGCCGCATTAAGTTCCGGTGTCCTCCCAAAGCTGAACGCACACTCGGAGGACAATGACAATGCCAGTAAGGTACACATCATTACCATTGTCACTATAGCTACCAGAGAAGCCGGGATTTGAATGTCGATGGTAGTGAGTGGGTCAACTCACTGCCATTGTCACCCCGTTACGATATTTTCCGTTGGATGTACTGGCCAATGAAGTAAAGCGTAGAAACCGGGTGTTAACAGGTGACTCAGGAGAAAGCGTTGAATTTCGCAATCTCGATCTACATAGGGTGGTAGAGAACAATGACAACGGTAATGACTTTTGACTCATTACCGTTGACGTGAAAGAGCGGGCTGGGACTAACGAAAATCGAAGAAGTAATTTAGCACCCGGAGCCTAAACCGCCGGGTTAACTTTAGCTGGCGTTGCTGTTCTTTTTCTGGCTTCGAAGACTACGAATATAGCGCAGTTCTTCAGCGGTTAAATCATGGACGGTAAGAACATCATCGCCGTCAATCGGGTCAGCTGGTGGGCATAACTCACCTTCTAAAACAGAAGACCCTGAGTTCTCTTCTTCATCTTCAACCACTTCTAAAGGAGGCTGAGTATTGTTCAAATTCAGATCGGGATCCCGCTTATGAATCTGGAAGTATACTTTTCCGTCTTTCTTAATTTCGGTGTACTTGAGGTATCCTATCGATGCCAACTCTTCAAGAGCCTTTCTCACGGTAGCATTCTGACTATTTGCTCGTGTTTTGAGGTTCAGACGATTTTTCAGCCGAGTAAGGGATATCGGTATAGGATTTGGCGGTAATGACTCTATGAACGTATAGAGAGCCTGGGCGCTTTCCTTCTTGGCCAACTCCTTAATTGCCTTCAGCTGCATCAAAACCTTATGATCGTATTGATAGAGCTCGAAAATCTTAGGATCAACCTGAAGGACAACCTGATCTGATTCCGGGTCTAACAGGGCAGACTGTACCAGATGCGTTGTATAGACTTTGGACGAGTTATTACTGGTGAACGACAAGGTAACGGATGCTAACCTGCGTAAGGAGGCGTCTATACGTTTTCTGGACGCTGTAGATGAGCGATAATTTTCAGGCGTACATAGCTTGAGGAATTCAGTGAATTTTAAGCTTATCGTGTCATTGTTAATCGGATGATTGGCATAGGTTCGAATGATGCCCATCCACGTCTTAAAATCTACTGACATATTAAGACGCTCACCGACAATTGAAATATTGGTGAACCCCTCGCTCTCCATTAAAGAGAGCGTCTGTAACTCTTTCGTTGCGTCAAAGCCAACCGTTTTATATTCCCGATTTTGACGCCCCACACTCTTTGGTGATGGGACGAACAGCCCGAGCCGCATCAAAGCAATAGACTGCACCGTACGGTTGCTGTTAGGACGCAAAATGATGTCTTTACCTGATTCTTTCTCTCTAACAGAGAAAGCCCTGGTGACCAGGTCCTGCTGCTCAGTATCTTTCTCTTTAGTCATAATAAGTTATCACTGAATGTGTAAACAGATTGGTGAATAGTAAGCC
This sequence comes from Escherichia sp. WS1450, assembly GCF_046487395.1. Lineage (NCBI taxonomy): Bacteria > Pseudomonadati > Pseudomonadota > Gammaproteobacteria > Enterobacterales > Enterobacteriaceae > Escherichia > Escherichia sp. WS1450. The sequence goes on along the minus strand of NZ_JBJQJO010000057.1, from coordinate 4,032 downwards.
CCAGCGAACTCTATGTCACTGGATGGATCATTGTGATGATCCATATCTGTGCATAAGTTCTACCTAAAAAAACGACTCCACTCATTAAAACTTGGCAAAAACTCTTTGCATACAATGACCTGCAACTCTTATCAACAACGGATCAGATCAAGTTAAAAAGATCTAATGAAAAGTCACTACTATTGTCGCTCTGATCACTACTGATGTCAAAAAACTCATTACCAACGTTATAATAATCACTACTAATGTCAAAATAATCACTACTGTTGTCACTGATCACGTCTCAGGCCTTGTGCCGTCTGGCCTGGAGGCAGCGGGGATCTCTTTTGATCTATCAGGAACACTAAGGTACTAATTATTGGAACTACCTTGTGGAAAATGGGGATAAATAAATGCTTAGTTCTTATACAGGTCTCAACTTGCCTCCCTGATAAAAACTGTCGTCAAAGCTAAATCACAGCCACAGGCATTTTCGGTGGATAAATTTTTGAGAAATAGAAGCATACATGCAGACTCGTGTCGCAAGTAATTGAAAGTAATGATTTATTTAAATAATGCGAGTCACCTTACCTCACAGTGGAAGTTTAAGTCTAACCTCACTACCATTGTCACTTAAAATCATTACCAACGTCGAAATAGTCTCTACCATTGTCTTTTAAGTCACTCCCGTTGTCACTTATGTCGCTACTGTTGTCAGTGACAATGCTCCAGCCCAGTAACCATGCGGCCTACAGCGTACCGGGATCTTCTTTGTACTCTCTGGCACCTTTGGGATCATTTATTGGATCTACATGAGGGATAAAATCTTTTGACGATTTCGTAGTGCAGTTATACCAGCGACTTAGCAAGACAAAAGCTGCAATTTAGTGACGAGTTACTAGTCTGCCCAACAAGAGCAATGCAGAGAAGATATGTGGTGAAATGACCATGGTAGTGAGTCTAATCACTACCATGGTCCGCAGTAAGCGTTACTTACGCAATGAACGTCGGACTGATTTGCAACAACATGGGCTACGGCGCATCAGAAGGCGGCCGTTGTGCTTCAGCAAAACAGCCCTGCTTTATTTTAATTCTTCAATGTTAATCATGAACTCAGATCTGCCAGTAAGGCCGGATACAGCAGGGAAAATAGGAAAGCTACGGCTGTCCCCGAGCCCCAAATCCAGTTGAAGCTCTTTGCTTTCACCTGGCATCGCAGAAACGCCATTTACAGTCACGCCGAATGCAGCGTCCTTACGGACAGTAAGCACTGCGTCCTGAAGCCCTGTAGCGATTGAACCATCCTTTTTACGCAGCTGGCTGGCATACAGAACAGCCAGAGCAGTATTGTCAGATGTTTTGAGAGAAGCATTGACAGCTAAGGTTTTCAGATTCTCTAGCCTGACGAGATTGTTTGGAAGGTAGTTAAATTCGACTGAGCTTTCTTTAACGTTGTTCATCTCATCTTTGGCCTGAACTGTGAGAGTGTATGTTTCGCCTTCATTAAGAGACGGAAAGATCTTGGGATAATTAGGTGCATACAGGTTGTTTCCCAGATTCACCCAAGACAATTCCACCGCATCAGAAACAGGGCCACCGCGAAGAGTCATACGGCTTAAGGATGGTTTAGTTAGAGCATCGGTGAGCTGTATACGGACGTTCTCCAGCCCATATACTGTTACGTTTTTGCTGATCGGTTTTCCTTCGTAGCTAATACTTACAGATGGTGCTGTATTATCAACGACAACTGTTTGATAAGGGAGGTTACCGGTATTGTTGAATGTATCTTGGGCATTAATCACCACGTTATAACTGCCTTCTGGTACCTCTTTCATGTTGAACTCATACGTGTAGTTCCCAGACGCCATATTTCTACCTGTTTGTTTGCCGGTTACGCTTATTTCTGCGTTGTTACGGTTTTTATCTGACAACCAAACTCGATTTACATAAACATGGTCGAAATATGAACCATCTCCAGGTTGATTCACGTAAACCTGGAGAATGTTGGTGGTTTCATTGTAATCAAATCCAGTGACGGAGGGACCCAGTGTATGCCAGGCTATATTCTCCCATATAGGGGCAAAGAAGGTTGCTTCGGTGGTTGACCTTACTTCATAGCCACTATGAAGATAACCGGTAGTGCCATTTATAATATCCTGGGGCAAAGAGACGGTACAGGTTGTTGAGCCAGCTGGAATACTGCATGTTGCTCCGCCAGTGATTTTTTGATCATATGGCCTGGCCTGTACATTGAATCGGATATTAGTAAGTTTTATAGGCATATCAGATGCCTTGAACAGGTTCCAGTTTACGCTGTTGAACCATGTTCCATCAGCCTTTTGTCGTTCTATGGGTGAACTTCCCCAAGCCGGACTCTTTACAGAGGCAGGATCCCAGTTGAGCCAGCTGGCATACTGACCAAGATCTCCTCCAGACCATTGATATGTATTCACAGGTCTATAGTAGTTTCCATCTAAGGCACCCTGTGGCAGCTTAACTTCCACGTAGACATAGGTGGCATCTTCGGAAAGGACCTGTACTCCGCCATAGTTATTGGTAATGCTCATGCCACCATTTCGATATGGCTTCCAGTTAGTTCTTGGGATACGTATAACCAACTTGTAGGGGTTTTCCAGCACTGTAAGGCCTCGTTTAAACGGGACGTATCCCGAAGAAATGCCGGGTACAACACTGGTGCTTACACGTGAGTCATGAACTGCAAATGGCGTAAATTCTCCCATTTGATCGTCATATAAAAACCGCTGGGGAGGAATGTTAAGCGTATTTCCTGCCAGGTCCGTAACGATGAAATTGAAGGTGAATTCTTCATCAAGATCACTTGAGGGCATGCCAGCCTGGGTGTTCATATCTTTAATCCACGGATAGAACGCACGTTTATTGGCTGTGTCATAACTCAGGTTATTGTCGGAGACCACAGAACCATTACTTCGTTTAATGACAAGACGGATCTTGTCAATTCCACTAGCATCCTCAATACCGTCTGCAAATATAGAAAACTGGCCACTACCGCCTCGGCCCAACTCCCAAAGTGGCCCAGAAAGTACCATGTCGTAACCTGCGTTTTGACTCGGATAAATACTCTTATAGCGTGGAGGAGTTGTATCAACGATGAAATGATAAGTAGATGTGCTCACTACAGTCTGGCGAATATCCAGAGTTTCATTGACTACAGTAAAGGTCCCTTCTCCGAGCGCCGGTAGAACCATATCCTTTCCATAGTATTCTGTTCCATCGGCAGCAACGATACGATCTGCAACGCTCGTTTTGGTCGAGACGGAGGAATACATAACCTTTTTATCGCTGTCTCGTGTGACCGTCACTCGCTCGTACCGATCAAGACCCGATATCAAGTTCAGAGTCAAAACACCAGCGGGATTAAGATATGTTTGTGTTGCAGGTTTGATATTCCGAACAGCCTTATTGGTATCTGTAAATGAGTAGCTAAATACCTGAGCATGTGCCGAAGATACAGTAGCAAGGGCAGTTGCAACCATGCAGCCAATTAGAGTTTTACGCATATGATGCTCCGGGAATAGGTTATAGCCTTATTCTACGGATTCAGCCTACAAGGTCCGGTCGGATAAAGTGATAATTTGCCTGTTAAAAGAGACATCAAGTGAGAAAGCAACCAACGTACAGAATGCAAAATGGCGGCAGTGCATCTGGATGACGCAAAAGTAACTTTTTGTATCCACTTTTTTGGATTTTAGCCTTCAAAATGAGTATTCAACCAATCATAAAAGTAACTTTTGATAGACGCTGCTCCTTTATGTTTGCCAATTGTGCTGATATGTTTGTAAATTCAAGGAAGCGAGATTTTAAAAGCATCTGTTGAGTCAAATTTATGTAAAATAACAGGGAAACCATCACTTCTAGGTTGAGGAAACCCAATGTTATACATGCTCTTATGCTGTTTTCTGATAGACTGGCCCCCTGAATCTCCAGACAACCAATATCACTTAAATAAGTGATAGTCTTAATACTAGTTTTTAGACTAGTCATTGGAGAGCAGATGATTGATGTCTTAGGACC
>NZ_JBJQJO010000056.1:0-7733 GCF_046487395.1 Escherichia sp. WS1450 | reverse complement strand
AGAGTGATACTGTTACCCAGTTCATTAATCCCGGTGCGGCGGATATCCAGATCAATACGGGACACCACGCCGTCATCAATCATCCATTGCAGGCATTCGCGGATATACCCCCTTACCGTCTGCACCAGCTGATTGGTCAGTTTGCTGCGCTGAAGCAGCCACAGTCGGGAGCCGTAACGGTCATTCTGTACCGCAGGCCAGGTATCCCCCCACCATCCCATCGGGACATCGGCGTTGTCATCAGGCTCCGCCCGCCGCCAGGTAAACAGGGAAATCACCACGGCGCGGGTCAGCGGATCCAGCGGTGCGCTGGCGCAGGTGCGTTTACCGTTCACCGTCAGCCACAGTTCCATCATGCCTCCATCGCTCTATCAGGTTTGTCGGTGTTACTGCCCTGACCGTTCTCTCTGTGACGATGGCCGTTATAGGCAAGCCGCATCGCTGACATGGTAGTGCCGCCGGAGTCGCACAGGTCTTTCACCTGTCCGGTCACTTCCAGGTCCATTTCAAAACGTGCTTCAGGTGCATTGCGAAACGTGATCGTTTTCCCTGCACCGTCCACCACAATCCCCTCCCGGGTCAGCGTCACGGACTGCCCCTGATCGTCATAGACCGCCACCTCACCCGTCTGCAGCCCTTTCAGGCGGTAGCGCCGGTCCGACACCGTAACAACCACCGCATGAGAACGGTCACCATCCGGAAACAACACCACCGCTTCCGCACCGCTGTTTGCCCTTGCGGTAAAACCGTAGGGTTCAAGATGTTCAACCCCGGCTTTGGGTTCACCGGCAATCAGGGACACATCCACGGTCTGACATTTCGTGGCAGCACTGATGCTTTTCACCACTGCCCGCCCAATCAGGCCGAGAAGTTGTCGCTGCATGGCTTCAATCGTCCTCATCAGAACGGGTCCTCCTGTACTCTGGCTTTTTTCTTTTTCCGCGCGCCGGGGGCTTCGGGTTCAGGCAGATAAGCATCAGGCGGGCCGACACGGATTTCCGTCAGGGTGCCGTTCTGGTCCTGAGTAAACGTGACTTCCGAGACAAGCAGTTCGGTATTGTCGAAACCACAGACCGGATCGAAGACAATCACCCGCTGGTTGGGCTGCCACAGCGTACCGTTACCCTGTCGCCAGCCCTGCACCACATAGGTGGTTTCATCCGTCCGCGCCGCCCGTTGCCGGGCTTCAAAGTCAGCACGCGCAATACAGCCTGCCCCCGTAGCCTGCCCTGTCTGCCTGATATACATCGGACGGTAACGGGCAATAAATGCGTCTTCTGTGCGGGCCCGCAGCGCGGTGGTGGTGGCCTCACCGAAATCATCGTCGTTTCCGGCACGCTGCCCCGCCACCTGGTAAACAGAAAACCGCTCCCGGATACTCTTCTCCGTATCGCAGGAAAGGATGTTTTCCCCGAGTACCAGCGCGGTATGTGCCCGCGTTGAGCCAATACCGCCAATCACCAGCCTGCCGTGCGGGTCGTCGTAAGCCAGCGCCTGCTGCTGACCGAGTATTTTGTTGATCACCTCGATCACCGTTTCACCGTGATCAGGCTGGACATCAGGAATAACACCCGACGGCGCACCGCTGTTCACCACCTCAATGCCGAAAGGCGCAGCAAGCGCCTGCGCAATCTGTACCAGCGATCGTCCGTTAAACTGTGTCGGTTCGGCTGCACAGTCAATCAGGTCAGCGGTCAGACTACGTCCGGCAATACCGGTGCTGACCGAACGGGCATCGTAACGAACGGGCGTCGCCTCCACCCAGCCAGTGATCACCAGCTCATCACCAATCAGCACTTCCACTTTTGAACCGTTTTTAATGCGCGGCTGAAGCGTGGTGATACCCTCATCTCCCGGCCACTGGCGGGTGATCTCCACACTGAAATCCCGCGCCAGTCGTTCAACACCGGCACCGATGCGCACCGATGTCCAGCCATTCCACTCCCGGCCATTTACCCGTAGCGTGACGTTATCGTTCATTGCACTGGCACCTTCAGAGGGATCACCGGCACAAAGCCGGGATGCGTAATGGCATTACGCCGGATAATGTCCCCGTCACGCGCCGCGTTATCAAACCAGGTCGCCGCCAGCACCAGCGCGGGTAAAACCTCATCCGGCGTGCGCTGAATGATCCGTGCAGACTGTTCAAGGCGCGTGTTGATATCCGCATTCAGATCTGCTTTCACCCGGCGCAGCGCCAGAAACAGCGCATCACTGGTTGTACGGGACAACTCCTTATCAATTGCCGTATTCAGTGTGTCGCGAATGTCAGTCAGTTCTTCCCACGTTGGCAGGTCAACCGTGCTTTTCACCGCCGGTGCATTGTTCAGTGCCGGATGCGTGACGGAAGGCCAGCCAGTGCTCTGCGCGGGTGTTGTTGCCTGCCCCACTGCGGCATTCTGCATCACCGCGGAAGTTGTTGGCGCAGGCAATCGGGTGACGGCATACGCCGCTTCGCTGATTGCGGTCGTACGAAGGATGCTGGCAACCACGTTACGCTGCTGTGTCGCCGTGGCGGTGGTTTTACTGTCCGTTTTCCAGACGCCGCGCGGTTGCAGATCGCTGCCAAGGCTGACACCGGAAAGCGTTTTGATCATGGTGACCAGGTCGCTGGCGTTACCATAAAGGCGTTTCCCGGTACGCCACATTTTCTGCACCTGCTCAACGAAATTTTTGCCTGACGATGGCGGCGGCAGAAGTACCGAGATATCCCCCTGCAACAGCCTGGCGGCATCCGATACGGCAGAATCCACCACTTTCATCGCATCAGAAACATACCCCAGCATTGTGCTGGCATTACCGACGACGTCGTTCTGCACAAAATCCGCCACGCCATCGATACTGAAACCTCTGAAACTGTCACTGATGCAGTCATCCAGTGCAGAACAGGATGACATCAGCGTCTGCGCCGTCGCCGCACCTGATGTGGGGTAAGAGAGTTCTCCCGCTTCGACAAACTTCAGGTCAAAGCGGACAATACGCCCTTCATTCTTCGATGTGCTGACCCGAACTTCCCCGTCAACACAGACTTTCAGCTCACCGTATGTCGGATGGACAAGCGTGCCGGGACCGGGTTTATTCAGCGCGTCAATCAGGCGATCGCGCTGGTCAAAGCAGTCATCGCCCACCACATAAGCCGTGATGGACGGGCGGAAAGTGACTTTTCCCAGATCTTCGGTATAGGGTTTGTCGCGGTTCGGATATTCGTGTGTTTCCACACGACGGCCGGTTCCCGCACTTTCTTCTTCAACCTTAAACGGCACACCGCGAAATGACGCGTCCTGAAGTCTGTCTTTCCACGTCATATAAACTCCGTACATAAAAAATCCCACCGGAGTGGGACTCATTAACAGATTAATTTTTCATTACCTGCCAAAGCGCGTATAGCCAACATCATGGCTGACATCAAAACCGCTGGATCGCGTTTCCATAACCCGCATCCCCGGAGGCGAATTCACAAAAGAGACCTTGATCTCACCATCAACTTTTGGCGCAGAAGCTTTGTTAATCATGAAGGGATTCGGGCCTGTGGCATCGGAGGCGTTGTTTGACTGAGCCGGATCCACCGCCGGATAAGGTGTGTATCCCCGCGCCGGTATTCCCGTCCCATAAGCATCATAAGCACTCGCGCCCCACTGCGCAGAGTTAATGGCATCGACCGTGTCACCGGAACTGTCGGTAAACCACTCAATAATTGGCTTCAGCTTGTCCCACATATCCTGAAACCACTTAACAACCGGTCCCCAGTTATTGATCACCATCCCCAGCGGCGACCAGGCAAAAACCTTCTTAAGAAGTTCCCAGCCAGTCTCAAAATAAGGACCAATGGTTTCCCAGAGTTTCTTAAAATAAGGTCCGACAACATCCCAGTTAGTGATAATTAATCCCGCAGCCAGGGCTATCGCCGTCGCAATCATGCCAATCGGCGTCATCGACATGATCCTGCTGACAATACTGATGGCACTGCCCACGCCCATCAATCCCAGCTTCAGAATCGCAAGACCGGCAGCAAGCCCGACGACGCCGCGAATAACCCGGGGATTTTCATCCGCAAACTTCGTGAATTTTTCCCCTAACTCCCCCAGCCATTGCGTGATATTTTTAGCGTCACCAGAAAATGCGCCGCCAATAGCTGCAAGACCGTTAGTTGCGGTCCCCGTCATTGCCTCCCACAAGTTGGACAGCGTACCAAGCTGAGCCTGAACACGTTTATTCAGGCTGGCCTGTTTATTCATCTTCTGCTGGATCTGATCGTAGCCATCCTTTCCTTTATCGATCAGGGCATTGACCACCTGAAGGGTTTCGGCATCATCACCAAATATTGCCTTAAGTACACCGGTTCGCTTAACGTCGGTCAGTTTTCGCAACTTTGCCAGTTGCCTGAACATGTTATCAAGACCGCCAAAACTTCCTTTGCCGTCAGTAAAATCGAGCTGTACCCCGAGTTTCTGGCGGGCCATGACTTTATTGACGTCCCTGATTTTCTTAACACTTAATCCGGACTGGATAACTTTTCGCAGGGCATTACCTGCCGACTCCCCGTTCATCCCCATCTGATCCATCATGACGCTGATGGGGGCAAGGCTCTGTGCAGCCTGAAGACCATCCTTGTTCACCATCTTCAGAACAGAACTGGTTTTAGTGAAGAAGGACAACATGTTGGTATCGTCAACGCCCAGATAAAACGCCTTCTGGATAGTGTCGAACAGCCCCATCATGTCTTCTGACGCCGTTCCGGTAGCATCCTGCATCTTTGCTGCAAACTCAGCAGCCGCTTCCGGTGTTTTTTTCAGTTGTACCGCAAGATAAGCTGTCGCTTTACCCACACCACCCAGAATGTTTTCTGCCGGGATCCCCTGACGCACCAGCATCTGCATCATGTTCTGGAAATCAGCCGTTGTACCAGGTAGCTGGTTACCCAGGCCAATAGCCAGTTTATTGATGTCCTGAAAGCTCTTTCCAACCTCGCCGTTCGCATCCATCATGGCGACTTTCAGCCCGGTGGCGGCGTTTTCCTGATCGGCATAAGATTTCAGGGAAAGCGTCAGACCCGCTGCCAGTCCGCCACCAAGCGCCAGCCCACCCTGTGACGCTTCTTCCGCCTGGCGTTTAAATCCCCGGATTTTCTTTTGCATTTTCGACAGCGCGGGAGAAAGCCTGTCGACACCGGTGATCAACGCCTTAAGCTCAAATTCAGCCATGTGTGCGTTTCTCCTGCTCTATCCTGTTTGCCTGACTGACCAGTAAGGGAATTTCACTGATCGGCATATTCAGCAATTCGAAAGGATTAATGCGCCAGTAGCTGGCGCAGTCAAAGAAGCGATCAGTGAGGTATTCAGCCGTCAGGCCTGGAGGAAAAAACCAGCCACAAGCCACGCCGCTGCATTCAGGTCTGCCGGAGACATCTGGTCGACAGAGCTTTGCGGCACTTTCGCCAGCCGCACAATGTATTTCGACACCACATGCGCCAGAAGTTTGACTGACTCATCCTGATTCATCTGGTAGGGATACCCCAGCTCGCGGACATCCTTCCCGGTAGGCTCATCAAACTCCAGTACGGAGAGTGTCTCGCCATGAGCAGTAATCGGTTTCTTTAACTCAAGCTCTTTCATTACTGGTAATCCCCTTCTTCACCGTGGAACTCAAGATCAACCGTACCTTCTTCGGCATTATGGTTCGCTTCGCCGTGCAGCCAGGCAGACGACAGTACATAGACCTGACCGTTCGCCAGCTCGGCAGTGATAGTCATCTCATCAGACGAGGTGATTTTGTTCACCGGAAAATTCTTCGGCACCTTGAAAGTCCCTTTGACATAAGGCGCACGGTGAGTTTCCTTGCGGTCCACTGAACCGTCCAGGCCGATGATGTCATCATTGACCGTCCTGTTCATGGGCACCTCAATGCCGCCGGTCAGCGATAGCTGTTGACCGTCAATTTTGAAATAACAGGTTCCCCCGATACGGGCCATTATGCAGACTCCTCTGAATACTGAAGACGGAACTGGTTAACCACGGCAAAGACACGCAACTGGTTAACATAGTCAGGCGGGAACAGCGTGTTCAGGCGGTTCGGATCGCTGGCATCACGCTCCACAACCAGGTACTGCTTAAACAGTTCGTAGTTTTCCACGATCCCCGCACGCTCAAGCTGACGGTAGGTTGCCAGCAGTTCCCCTTTGATCACCGCCGGGGTGACAATCGCCTGACCGGGACCAAAGCGGGTACCGTCGCTGGCAAGCTTGTGACGCCCGTACTTACTGGTAATGACGGATTTCAGTTTGCGCAGCACATACGCGCTGGTATGCAGCGTCTCGCTGTCGAGGTAGCTGTTATCCGCAACACCGTAAGCGTTTTTCCTGTACGTGGTGACATCACGCTGAATGCGCAGCACCCCGCTTTCGACATACGCCGTTGCCACGCCATGAGACAGCAGGGTCTGTTGTTCGGTCATCGTGAACCGTTTCCCCTTCGGCGCAGGCAGCATACCCACCAGCTCACCGGTCTGCGTGGGACGTGCCGGATCGTTGCGAATAAACACCGCTGCGCGGGCGGTACGGCTTGCCGCCAGCTCGTCGGCAGGCGTCTGGGTCTCTTTTTCGTATCCCGCCAGGGTAATGTGCTGCTGGTTAAACTGGTCACCTGCGGTCACCAGTTCTGACAGCGTGCCGATCTTTGCCGTATACACATGACCATACAGCTGACGCGCATAGCTCCAGCGACCGCTGGTATCGTTCATCTCGGTCACCAGCGTGTTAACGGAGGCCGTGTCGTTGAACGGCAGGCCGATATAATCAAACGGCTCATCCGCCATTGCAGCCACCGCGCCGGTGAGAACAGGAGCGCCCGTTCCGGCGGTACCCGTCGCCACGGCAATCTGTACGCCCGCTGGCAGCACTTCGCCCCCACCAAAGCCGTAGTAATTGAGGCTGACAGGAATTTCATTCCCGCAAAGCCCCTTATGACGCGCGGTCAGTGTGACCACGCCTGCCGAAGATGAGGCAGTAAACGGCAGGGTCGGAACGGCATTGATGGCATCTTTGATACTGCTGGCAATCGTCGCGACGTTATCGCCGTTGGTCACCGGTGCCTGCACGCGGGTACGTCCCACATAAACATTCACCGTGCCGGTTTCGGTTGCCGCGCCGGTCACCGTCAGCGTAACTGTTGCCGCCGCGCCCGTGGATTCAGGAACGGCAATCACATACAGTTCACCAAACGGGTCGGTCTGGCGATAAGCCTCGACCATACGCGCCAGCTGACTTCCCGCACCACAAATCTGGCGTGCATAGTCTGCCGATGGCATCAGCACCAGACTGTTGGCAACAATCTCTGCACCGTTATTGGCATGACCAATCAGCAGCGATGCTCCGCTGTCCTGTGCAGTATTCGCCGCCGAGTTATCCATTTCCGCATAAAAAATCGGAACCAGCGTATTCGACGGAATGGTGTTAAAGCTCGTCATCGGTATTCACCTTTTCATTCACGCGCCGGATATCACCCGCTGCTTCACGGCGCAGCCAGTAGTTGTTCTCATCAACATTTCGCCCCTCGGCGGGCAAAAGGTCGCCGCGGGCAGGGTCAGGAACTGACCGCCCTTTAACAGGTTTCACAAACATGAAGATTCTCAGGAAGGAAGGGTTATTTCGGTGTGATGTTCGATATCGCCGTCAGGCCCGTTACCGGGATCGAGATAATCAACATCAATCGCCAGCGTTCGCAGTTCATCCAGACTGT
>NZ_JBJQJO010000055.1:0-7888 GCF_046487395.1 Escherichia sp. WS1450 | reverse complement strand
TACGACGGAAGCGATAAATACCCGTGGTCTCAGCCTGTGCTGTATCACATATGCCTCGAGATGCGTTCAAAGGGGATTGAACGCCAGATGACCGAAGGGGAGTTAAAACGGCTTGCAGAACGGCAGCTGACGAAATGGGCAAAGCATGTTAGCAACGGCCTGAGTGTTCCGCCTGTCCGGCGACAACTGGCAGCACCCAAACGTCCTGCGGGACCAACGCCAATTGAGTTGCTGAAACAGGAATATGAACGCCGGAAAGCGGCTGGTTTTGTCTGAGTTGAGAAGTAATTTTTACCGGGAGGAAATTTATGGAGACTGTTTTTGACGCACTGAAAGCGATGGGAAAAGCCACATCGGTAGAACTGGCTACGCGACTTGATATCAGTCGTGAAGAAGTGCTGAACGAGCTGTGGGAACTCAAAAGAAATGGCGTCGTTGATAAAACTGGTCACACCTGGTTTCTGGCTGGCGAAGGTGAATCCCGGGTAACCGAAGAGCGACCAGTAAAATCTGAAGCACAGGATATGCTGACCGGGGAGGTCGAACAAAAAGTTACTGCAGACATGATGATTGAGTTTATCAGTCAGGAGGGGGCTAAAACGTGTGAGGAACTGGCGGGTAAGTTCGGTGTCAGCACTCGCAAGGTTGCTTCCACACTGGCGGTAGTAACCGCAACGGGGCGGCTGGCACGCGTTAATCGGAACGGTAAATTTCGTTACTTCCTGCCGGACGACAACTTACCGGCAGGGCCGGAGTCTGCATCGGTAGCGGAAACTGATGGTAAAGCCTTTCCTCAGCCAGCAGGTGTTGCGTTACCAGTACAGGAAGCTGCAACACAGGAAGATATTAAAACAGAAACTGTGGCTGATATTGTGCAATCGTTGCCATCGTTTACTGAAACGCGAGCGGATGACCTGGTTTTTCCATCGCTGCATATGGCAAACCGCGAACTGCGTCGGGCGAAAAATCATGTCCGGAAGTGGGAGCGACTCTGCGCCGCGCTGCGGGAACTGAACAAGCACCGGGATATTGTCCGACAGATTGTCGATTCTTCCCGCCACGTTGCACCGGAAAAGTGATTGTCGGAGGCGCTTATGGCAAAAGTATTTACACAAGAAGAGCGGGAAAAAATTAAAGGGCAGGTTGTTGAGCTGGTTCGCCGGAGTGGGCGCGAGACGTTACGACAACTGGAAGCGAAAACAGGTGCGACAAGATATCTGCTGAGCGTTCTTGCCAGAGAGCTGGTTGCCAGTGGCGATGTATACAACTCTGGTTACGGGTTATTCCCGTCTGAACAGGCTCGTAAGGACTGGCAAAATGCCCGCAAAAAACCATCTAGGGCAAAGGTGAAAAAACCATCTGTGGTTGATCCTGACCTTATCCGGTCATTACCAGACGGAGAAATACGCCGCTACGACAGGCGCCTGAATATAATCTGTCGAGAGTGCCGGAAGAGCGAAGCTATGCAGCGTGTACTGGCATTTTATCAAGGAAATGTTAGGTATTTTAGACTTTACTAGATTAAAGAGCATTAGTTCAGATGTGAATTGACATTTTCATGGCGCAGGGTAGAGCTAGTGTGGTTGTCCGCTTTGCGTCAAAACCAGATATTACCAGATTTAGACATATATTCCCGATAGCCCTGCTCTGATGCTACACTCTGTGCTATTTTCATGACCCCCAATAAAAATATTTATGACTATTGCTGATTTCAAACGGCCTAAATTGGAGCTCCCAAACGGGGCAAACAAACTACTACTGCACTCTTGCTGTGCTCCATGTTCCGGTGAAGTGATGGAGGCGCTTCAGGCCTCGGGAATCGACTACACCATCTTTTTCTACAACCCGAACATTCATCCTCAGAAAGAGTATTTAATTCGTAAGGATGAAAATATTCGCTTTGCTGAACAACACGGCGTGCCGTTTATCGATGCTGATTACGACACCGACAACTGGTTTGAACGTGCCAAAGGAATGGAATGGGAGCCTGAGAGGGGGATCCGTTGTACCATGTGTTTTGACATGCGTTTTGAGCGGACAGCGTTGTACGCTGCTGAAAATGGTTTCAGTGTGATCAGCAGTTCACTGGGCATTTCACGCTGGAAAAATATGCAGCAGGTTAACGAGTGTGGGCGGCGAGCTGTTGCGCATTATCCGGGTATGGTGTACTGGGATTATAACTGGCGCAAGCAGGGCGGCTCGTCCCGTATGATTGAAATCAGCAAGCGCGAAAAATTCTATCAGCAGGAATATTGTGGCTGTGTGTATTCTCTGCGCGATACCAATCTACACCGCAAATCTCAGGGACGCCCTCTTATCAAAATTGGCCAACTCCACTACGGAAAAGAAGAGAAGGAGTGATTTTATGGATCACCTTTCTGATTGATTTCATATTGGCGAGGTGACGTGAGTTAAGTAGAATTGCTGCGGGTGCTTGAGGCTATCTGCCTCAGGCATGAACACCAAAAGGCAGATAGAGAAAAGCCCCAGTTAACATTACGCGTCCTGCAAGACGCTTAACATTAATCTGAGGCTCAATCCATGCTGAACACATGTAGGTTAGCCTCTTACGTGCCGAAAGGCAAGGAGAAGCAGGCTATGAAGCAGCAAAAGGCGATGTTAATCGCCCTGATCGTCATCTGTTTAACCGTCATAGTGACGGCACTGGTAACGAGGAAAGACCTCTGCGAGGTACGAATCCGAACCGGCCAGACGGAGGTCGCTGTCTTCACAGCTTACGAACCTGAGGAGTAAGAGACCAGGCGGGGGAGAAGTCCCTCGCCACCTCTGATGTGTCAGGCATCCTCAACGCACCCGCACTTAACCCGCTTCGGCGGGTTTTGTTTTTTCCTGGCATTCTGGTTTACAATTCGCACGCCAGCCTGAACAACTGGCACCTGCTGCGCCAGCAGAGACAACCGATGGCGCACGATACCAAATTACACAATTCTGATGATTCTGCCGTCTTTGCCAGCAGGCACGGGCGGCGTTCCCGCACTTTCAAATCTGACTGGTTCCAGCATGACCCATGCACTGAAGAACAGGCCGAGTGGCTAATTCAGTGCTACCGCAGACACGGATACGAGATTAAGAAAGCCCTCAGCCTCGATTATCGTCACTGGATAATCTACGTCAGGCTGCCGTACTCCGAGCGCCCACCGCGTCCGTCCCGCACATTCCAGCAACGCATCTGGAGGTAACGTGCGGGTATTACTTCGACCTGTTCCGGTACCGGAACTTGGGCTGGTGGTCCTTAAACCAGGCCGTGAATCCATGCAGGTATTCCATAACCCTCGAGTGCTGGTGGAGCCGGAACCGAAAAGCATGCGTGGTCTGCCGTCCGGCATCGTCCCTGCCGTTCGCCAGCCGCTGGCGGAGGATAAATCATTACTGCGGTTTTTCAGCAATGAGCGTGTGATTCGTGCTGCTGGCGGCGCTGGTGCACTGTCTGACTGGCTGTTGCGTCATGTCAAATCCTGCCAGTGGCCTCATGGTGACTATCATCACAGTGAAACCGTCATACATCGTTACGGCACCGGCGCGATGGTGTTGTGCTGGCACTGCGATAACCAGCTGCGTGACCAGACATCCGAATCACTTGAGCAACTTGCTCAACAAAACCTGGCAGCATGGATGATTGACGTCATCGGTCACGCAATAAGCGGTACGCAGGAGCGTGAATTATCTCTGGCTGAATTATCCTGGTGGGCGGTCTGCAATCAAGTGGCGGACGCGCTACCGGAAGCGGTATTACGTCGTTCGCTGGGGTTGCGTGCGGAAAAAATCCGTTCAATGTACCGTGAAAGCGACATCGTACCGGGAGAGCAGACCGCCACCAGCATACTGAAGCAGCGCACAAAAAATCTTGCGCCGCTGCCTCATGCCCACCAGCAAAACCCGCCACAGGAAAAGACGGTGGTCAGCATTGCCGTTGATCCGGAGTCACCGGCTCAGTATCTCCAGCGCCAGAAACCACAACGGGAAGAGATGCCTGTATACACGCGTTGGGTAAAAACGCAGAAATGCATGACGTGCGGTAATCAGGCAGATGATCCGCATCACATCATTGGTCATGGACTGGGAGGGATGGGAACAAAGGCTGATGATTTGTTTGTTATTCCGCTGTGCCGTAAATGTCATAACGAACTGCACGCCGGGGTAAAAGATTTTGAAGAAAAACACGGCAGCCAGCTGTTGTTGCTGATTCGTTTTTTAATGCACGCGAGAAATTCGGGTGTCCTGAAGTGGAAAGCATGAATGACTGAACGCATAGAATTTGTTTTGCCTTACCCGCCGACGGTGAACACCTACTGGCGACGTCGTGGCAGCACATATTTTGTATCAAAAGCCGGTGAGTGTTATCGCCGTGATGTGGCACTTATTGTTCGCCAGCAGCGGCTGAAATTAAACCTGTCCGGAAGGCTGGCGATAAAGATTATTGCAGAGCCACCGGATAAGCGCCGTCGTGACCTGGACAATATCCTGAAAGCACCACTGGATGCGCTGACGCATGCCGGACTTCTCATAGACGACGAGCAGTTTGATGAAATCAATATTGTGCGCGGTCAGCCTGTTCCTGGTGGGCGGCTGGGCGTGAAGATTTACGAAATAATGCATGACGGGGAGGTCCAAAAATGAAACTGGAAGATTTACCGAAATACTATTCCCCAAAATCGCCAGGCCTGACTGATGCATCCGTCTCGACGTCAAAAGATGCGCTGAGCATCACTGATGTGATGGCTGCGCAGGGTATGACACAAAACCGGGCTGAGATGGGATTTTCTGCGTTCCTGGGGAAAATGGGCATCAGTATGAATGACAGAACGCGGGCAACAGAATTACTGGCAGATTATGCACTCAGTCGGTGCGATCGCGTGGCGGCGTTGAGAAAACTTCCGGCAGAAATAAAACCGACAGTGATGCGCATTATGGCTTCGTACGCTTTTGAGGATTATGCCCGTAGTGCAGCGAGTAAAAAACAGTGCCCTTGTTGCGGTGGGAAAAAATTTATTGAAAGCGTAGTTTTTACAAACAAGGTCCAGTATCCGGATGGTAAACCGCCGGTATGGGCAAAGTGTACAAAGGGTGTGTATCCGTCTTACTGGGAAGAATGGAAAAAAGTCCGGGAAGTGGTAAAAGTTGCCTGTCCTGAATGCGGGGGAAAGGGTGAGGTCTCCACCGCCTGTAATGATTGCCGTGGGCGTGGTGTCGCCATTCATCGTGAAGAGTCGGTAAAACGTGGTATGCCTGTTATCAGAGACTGCCAGCGTTGTGGTGGTCGTGGCTATGAAAGATTACCGTCAACAGAGGCGTTTAATGCCATATGCAAAGTGACGAGCGCTATCACTCTTGATACGTGGAAAAAATCAGTGAAGCGTTTTTACGATACGCTGGTGGTTCGGTTTGACATTGAAGAGTCATGGGCGGAGCGGCAGTTGAAGAGGGTAACGCGATAGTGTTGTTGATTTTTCCCGAATCTGTGGTAAATTCGCACTAATGATGGGCGTTTTATACCTGGCGTTAAAAGATTTTTTACAACCCGCCGCCGTGCGGGTTTTTTTGTGTCCGAAAAACAGCACAGGACGTTAAACGCGCTGGTGGTTGCGAATACAGGTCTTTCAGCTTGCTGGCTTTTTAGACAAGAGTTATTGGTATGTCATGTTAACCAGAAGGGAAAAAGACATGCTAAAACAGCAAGATATGACAGAAACCGCCAGAGTGGTGCTTAATGAATTAAGCGTCACCGAACCGGCGACCGTCGGGGAGATTGCGCAGAATACTTACCTTTCACGCGAATGCTGCCAGTTAATACTGACCCAGCTTGTTATGGCGGGCCTGGCAGATTATCAGTTCGGTTGTTACAGACGCCTTCCGCAGTGAAGGCTTTTTAATTTGTGGTAATGGGCGGCTGGTGGGTGTTGGCGGCACCTGCCAGCCATCTGCTCATGCGTTGGGGTCACAAGCAAACCTCAGGCCCATCTGCTTTGCGCAAAAGCGGTATGAGCCTATCAGAGAAGCGCTTATTGATCTATGGCTAATACTGTAAAAATATCCAGTTGTGAGTTAATCAACGCTGATTGCCTGGAATTTATCCAGACCTTACCGGAAAACTCTGTCGATCTGATTGTCACAGACCCGCCATACTTTAAAGTGAAACACGAAGGCTGGGATAACCAGTGGAAGGGCGATGATGATTACCTGAAATGGCTGGATCAGTGTCTGGCGCAGTTCTGGCGGGTGTTAAAACCTGCCGGAAGCCTTTACCTGTTCTGCGGTCATCGTCTGGCATCTGATACCGAAATCATGATGCGTGAACGCTTTAATGTGCTGAACCACATTATCTGGGCGAAGCCGTCCGGACGATGGAACGGGTGCAATAAAGAAAGTCTGCGCGCATATTTTCCTGCCACAGAGCGCGTTCTGTTTGCTGAACATTACCAGGGGCCATATCGCGGCAAAAGTGACGGCTATGCAGCAAAAGAAAGGGAACTCAAACAGCACATAATGGCACCGCTGATTTCGTATTTCAGGGATGCTCGTGCCGAACTGGGTATAACGGCAAAACAAATTGCCGAAGCCACAGGTAAGAAAAATATGGTTTCCCACTGGTTTGGTGCCAGTCAGTGGCAGTTGCCGAATGAGGCTGACTATCGGAAGTTACAGGCACTGTTTTCCCGTATAGCGGCAGAGAAGTTTCAGGAACAACAACTGGAACAACCACACCACCAGCTGGTGGCATCTTATGATTCACTGAATCGCAAATATTCTGAATTGCTGGATGAGTTTAAATCTCTCCGGCGCTATTTCTCCGTATCAGTCTCCGTGCCTTATACCGATGTCTGGATGCATAAACCCGTTCAGTTCTACCCGGGGAAACATCCGTGTGAGAAACCGGCGGATATGCTCAGACAAATAATCAATGCCAGTAGTCGACCAGGTGATCTGGTTGCTGATTTTTTTATGGGATCCGGTTCCACAATAAAAGCAGCAATGGCGCTGGGGCGTCGGGCCTTAGGTGTTGAGCTTGAGTCAGAGCGGTTTAATCAGACAGTGAAAGAGATAAACGAGCTGGTGGGGAAATAATCTGGTGGCCACGTCAGGTGGCCTTTTTATTTCCATTACACAGCACCCGCATCTGCGAGGTGGGGTTATGAAATCCATGGATAAGTTAACAACGGGTGTCGCCTATGGCACCTCGGCAGGCAGTGCCGGGTACTGGTTTTTGCAGTGGATTGATCAGGTTAGTCCGTCACAGTGGGCTGCTATTGGTGTGCTGGGGAGTCTGGCACTGGGCTTTCTGACTTATCTGACGAATCTGTACTTCAAGATAAAAGAGGACCGTCGCAAGGCGGCGCGGGGAGAGTAATTCAATGGAACATAATAATGAAAAATCCAGAGAGCACTCTGGAAACAGCAAACATTATTCCATTGCTCATTCATTCGGCGGCTTTCGTGATGTAGTCGGACAGGGTGCTGAGAGAGAACAGGAGAGTAATACAATGACTCAAAACCATGAACTGGTTGTTAAAGGAACCCGAAATTTTGAGAATAAAATTGCGGTGATTTTAACCCTGCGTGACAAAAAGCGTTTTGCCTGTGAGATATTTGACTTACACATCAACCTTGAACGACAGGAAGGCGCCACTCTGGAGTTTTATGAGTCAGAGGCAATAAAACGGGCAAAGACATTGTTCCGGGATGTTGCTGCAGGGTTATGTGAAGGGGACGAGCTGTCGCCGGAAAAGCGCCCCATAATTTTAGAGGCGCAGGATGTGTTGATAACCTACAAAGGAAAGCTACCGGGAAGAATTACTGGTTCTCTGAAGATGCCGCCGTCAACACTGCGGTCAGAAAAAGAGGCGTCTTGTCTGCAGTCTGAGTACTCCAT
>NZ_JBJQJO010000054.1:0-7979 GCF_046487395.1 Escherichia sp. WS1450 | reverse complement strand
CCTGAAGGGAAAGCTGCACGTAATCAGCAAGCGATATACGCAGCGAATTGAGCGGCATAACCTGAATCTGAGGCAGCACCTGGCACGGCTGGGACGGAAGTCGCTGTCGTTTTCAAAATCGGTGGAGCTGCATGACAAAGTCATCGGGCATTATCTGAACATAAAACACTATCAATAAGTTGGAGTCATTACCTCCTGCATGATGAGGTAACATGAGGCCTTTACCAATCCGCGCGCTCAGGCCGATATCACATCCATACCGTTCCATAAGTGCATTTTTTATCTTTATCGCACATTTCCTTTGTTTTTGGTTTCCAGAGATAAACATCTCATTGGCCAGGCGCCACCACATCAGAAAGCCTCGTTGTCTCTGCAACCCGTTTCTTATCAGGCGGTGTAAGACAAACTTATCCCGCATGATGACTTCGGCTTTCCAGTATTCTGACAGATTACGACTTTTACCTGACAATAAAAAGGTGGCAATATGAAAATAAGCTAATGGATTTTTCATCATAAAAACGACCTTAAAGAATAAAGAAAATATTCTGTATTGTGGAATAAAATAACATAACTATCAGAAATACTTTTAAAGTAATATCAGTCAGCTTTAAAGATAACTATCTCATTCTCTCACTGGCGAGATTATAAACGTTACTACGTTCACGTTTACCTACCGCGACAACCGCAATAATTAGCATGTCATCAATAACCTGATAGACCAGACGAAACCCCGATGCGCGAAGTTTGATTTTGTAGCAGTCTTTTAATCCACGCAGTTTTGCGGAAGGAATATGAGGATTTTCGCTGCATTTCTTTAGTTTTTTCGCAAACTGCTGTTGAATGGATTTATCCAGTTTCAGCCATTCTTTGAGCGCATCATCCCTGAATTTTACTGTATAAGTCATAAATAACTGTCCAGGTCCACATCATGCAGTGGCTGATTGCTGCGTTCAGTAACCAGTTTCACCAGTTCCTGGTCATCCAGCGCATCAAGCATCCTTTCATAGAGTTCCGCTGGCACACAGTAGAATGCCGGTTGATTCCGGTTAAGAATGGCGACAGGATAACCATCTCCGGCACTGACTGTAGCCATAGGATTTTTTTTCAGTTCACTGACACTTGCACTGGTGTCAGACAGAATGATGTTAGGCATAACGTACCTTTGAGACTGTTTAACAAGTCTTAAAGATACCTCTGAAAGGACCGGTTAACAAGTCTGTATTACTCATACTTTTGCAAATACATTTAATGCTGGTTTTATTGTTCTGATGCCGCGTGAGCGGCATGGAAGGCGGTATAATGTAGCTACATATGGCACAAGAGTAAAACCGCCGAAGCCCGGCGTAAGCCGGTACTGATTGATAGATTTCACCTTACCCATCCCCGCCCTGCTAAGCCATGCCCGCTGTCAGCCATGAGAGAGCTTATGTGCGCGGTCGGAGTGGTCCCGACGAGGGTTTACCCGAAGTCGGGGCGTATCTCCGCGTTAGCGGGCCGTTAGGGCCGCTTACGAGCGTGTACACGATATGTCCAGCCAGAAGACTGACAGCGATGACAACGTAGTTACAACATTCATAATTAAAAGCGACTCTGTTCCGGCCCTTTGGGCCGGGGCGGGGCCGCTTTTCAGTTATGAGGGAGGGGCTTTGTGGTTTCGGTTCTGCGCTGGACCGGGGTTTTCTTGGCGGTTGTATTTGAGTGTTGTAACTAAAATGGCTCCGGTCGGGGCCCGCCGCTTGCGATGGGAGGTGCATATCTGTCTGTCCACAGGACAGGCAGTGAATAGGTTTTCTTTTTAAATGAATGTAATTAAGTAGTTTAAAGGAGATATAAACAGGTGTTTAAAAGATACATTGCACCCTGTAAGACTGGCGGCTGGCGCTTTATGACATGAACGGTTGTAACCTTATGGGGAAGTCCCTTGCAGTTTAATGTGGATAAGCAAAATTCCCCGTCTGTGAGGCGTGTTTTGTATCGAAAACAGGGGGGGCCGGATGCTCCAGAAGGTGGATGGTGAGGTTGTTTTTTGTATGTGGTGCTGATTTTTTGTGCACTGACGGGCTTCAGGCGTGCGAATGCCTCCGGCGCGTGCCAGATTATTCTGAGGAGGTCACTTTCAGGGGGAAGCTGTGGCCAGCCGGCTGTAATTACGGTTACGTGACAGAATCATGCGCTCCTTCACACGACGCTCCACTTCGCGTTTTACCGCCTCACGATTGGCAGTGAAGCGCCCTTCTGAGATTTCACGTGTCAGCTGCCGTTTCACCAGGGTGACAATTTCCTGACGTTCCCTGCTTGCATCACGACGCGCACGGGCACGCTTTATTCCCCGGGACTTAAGCTCTGTCTGGTAACTGCGGAAACGCTCACGCACAAAACGCCAGGCCTTCGCTATCAGCTCATCCATACTCAGCGCATCCAACCCCTGCTTTTTACGCTGTCGGTTTTCCCATTCCACACGACTGCGACGCGCGGCGGCCACCGCATCCTCTGACACATCGAGGGCGGTAAACAGCGACGGTGTGAGTGTGATGTCGGTCGGAATGTTGCAGCCAATAAGTGGGTCATATTCCGTCTGGTAGGTAATCAACCCCAGCTCTGACAGAAACATCAGGGCACGGGTGGCACGGGTGATGGAGAGTTTTCCGGCAGCAGACTCCGTCGCCAGTCCGCACTCAATGGCCAGTGTGGTGATGGAGCACTGGACGCGGTTGGCCAGCGGGTCATAGTGGAAACACAGCCCCTGCAGCAGCGCATCAATAGCCCGTCGACGCAGCACCGGTGGCATGCGTCGACGCAGACCACGCGAACGGGCATGCGCCACATGAATGGCGAAATCAAAACGGGAAGTGAAGCCCAGCGCCTTTTCCATCAGTTTTTCGCAGAACTTCAGCGTTCCGGCACCTTCACGGGGTGTAAACACCGGATTCGGGTTCTTTACCTGGCGGTAATACGTTTGTTGAAGATCAGCCACACCATCCTGCACTTACAATGCGCAGAAGGAGTGAGCACAGAAAGAAGTCTTGAACTTTTCCGGGCATATAGCTATACTCCCCGCATAGCTGAATTGTTGGCTATGCGGTTTTATGGGGCCCCGGTAATCTTTTCGTACTCGCCAAAGTTGAAGAAGATTATCGGGGTTTTCGCTTTTCTGGCTCCTGTACATCCACATCAGAACCAGTTCCCTGCCACCTTATGGCGTGGCCAGCCACAAAATTCCTTAAACGATCAGCAATCTATCACGCACACCAGAAACAGGCAAGAATGTGATGTCGCTACATTTTAGTTAGCTGAAAGCACTCTTCTGCTTTATCAGTTCAGCAATCATCTCAGCCTGAGTAACACCTTCAGCGTCACACATCTCCTGTAATTGCGCTTTTAACGCAGCAGGAATGAACACTCTGAGTTCTTTATGTGTGGCACGTTTTCTTGCCAGAGATGCCTGCTGACGTTCTGCAAGCGTCAGAGGATTACCTTTTCGGTATGCTCGCTTTGTACCTGATGAGGAAGTCACTGCATTTTCTGTCTGCGACATCTCGCCTCCTCAATTCTCAAACAGGGATCGTTTCGCAGAGGATACTACAGTTTTTTGAAATCAGCGACTTGAAAGTTGTGATGATGATCTGTGTTGGCGCACAAATCATGTCTGATTACGACCGTTTAATGTGATTTTGATGATGAAATGACTGAAAAACAGGAAATGCCTTAACATGGATGCCGGCCCCGGGCGGGACCGGCTGTTTCTGGCATGTCGGGTGTCTGCCCCTGAAATACCTCACACTTCCGGAAAGCGGGGACTTCCGTCCCCGCCCGGCAGCTTACTTCCGTGCTTCGTAGGCCAGAGTTACCTGCACCACTGTATTTCCCCTGTGAATATTCAGCTCACATAACCGTTCTCTGAATATCAGTGAAAAACACAACACCGTGGCGCACACGGCGAGCAGCCCGATAAGGGCATATTTCGTCATAAACTTTGACCTCTCTGCAAAGAAGAGGCTACAATCAGTAGTGTTAAGGTACTTCATGCAGACCTCACGAGTTAATGGATTAACGAGTGGGGTCTTCGCATTTCTGGTACCTGCGTCTTGCCTGAACCAGAAAGGCTCAGACACCCGCCGCGATAATACCACATTCCTGTCTGGTTACGACGATCTCCATGCCCCCGGTTTTTATTGCAGAAACGCCGGGAGCGGGGAAAACTTGCTTTTTCCCGTTTCCGGGGTTGGACAACTGAGCAACGCGAAGGCGTCAGCTACGATGTTCCGGTGACTGCTGATCAGCCCCTGTTGTATTCAGCCATTCTCCGGTCATCTGCAGCAGTTTTCTGGCATCGTGGCTTCTGAGCAACGGAATACCAGCCTGCCTCAGAACCTCTTCCAGAAGAATATCCCGGCGTCTGCGTTCCGGTCGTAAATGGCTGGCATCATCCAGCTCTACTGCTGCAACAATACTGAACGAACGCCGCTCAACGATAACCACATCAACATGCCACTGAGACACCATCCTGAATAACTGCCACCACTGGCGTGATCGTGGCCGGATATTCCCGTTCAGCTGGACGATATCCGCGACCCGTACCTGCGGACACAGATACCACCGCTGGACAGTATTCGCTCTGCATCACCGGTCCGTATACCTGCCGTATGCAATTGCATCAGCAAAGGAGAATGCTGATTTACACTTCTGAGGATAATCCGGATAAGTAACGCTGCAATAATCAGAACAATGAGAATAAAAATAATCAACTTCATTATTTATCTGCTCCTGGCAATTAATTATTGCTGAATTATTACCTTACATATTTCCATATCTCTTTTGGTATCCTGTCATATAACTTTCCGGTGATTAATTCCGCTAACCGGTGGTCTGCTGCTGAATTAAATGACTCACGTTCACTGTTTGATAAACTGTCTCTGTTTTTATGAATAATTTTTTCCAGCGTATTGACTGATGAACATCGCCGTAACTGATACAGCCATTCCTGTTTTGTTTTTGCCATTTTTATTCCCGCTGAGAACAGATGAATGATAGGATTGCCATCGCTTTATTTACGGTGCCTCCATATCCAGGGGGGAACCGGATCAGCATCTGACCAGAGCCCACGTTTTTGTTGTCTGGCTTCGTTCTGAAGGACAGGCAGCACGGGATCTGTGTTGTACTGCTCATATACCCAGGCAGCCCCGGCCCGGACCATAAACTGATTAATATTCATTCCGTCTGGTGCATAAACCTGCCCGAGAATACGACCATAACGATCTCGCTGAAAATATGTGACGGTAACCGTTTTTCCTGCGACCAGTAATTTCATCATGTCTGTTGACCACCGGCCATAATCCTGTTTCTTTTCCGGTGCATCAATATTTACCAGCCTGATCCGCACCGCCTTCCGTGAGTCCATGACCTCGATGGTATCACCGTCCAGTACACGAACAACCCGTCCATGAATATCTGCAGACAATACCGGCCATGAAAAGATAAATAATACCAGTGGAATATATTTCATCATGTTATTCTCCATATCAGATAAATGGCACCTGTATTTCAGGCATCCTGAACATTGCAGCACACAATGAATAACACCTTATTTTGTGAAATAAATCACAAAATATAAAATCACGACTTAATACGGAAAAAACTCTGTGCTACTCAGAACTGTCCGGTCATACTGCCCGACCGGATATTAAAAAAAGCAAATCTCATAAACTCCTTTCAGCCTTCTGACTTCTGGTGTAATGAAGGCTGCTTTTTTCATTACACCCTTCCCCGGCAGCGCCGGTGGCAGTGTTCAGCCTTTTTCCGGGCAAACTGCTGCCAGTCTGTCCGGGGAGCTATGCAGGCAGCCCGTCGCCATGCTTCTGCCGCTTCCATCCAGCGTCCACTGACCTCCAGAATAACGGCCCGCCCGCCGGCACGCTGGTAACGCCAGACCTGACCGTTCCGTGAACTGTTTCTGAATCCATTCATTTTTCTGCTCCTCCCTTTTAGTCGTCAGTATTATTGTGGTAAATAATTCAGTGGACTGGCTTCCTTTCGGGTACGGAAGTTATTTCCTTTTAAGCCTTATTGTTTCAGCCTCCTCACTCTTTCGGGGAGGCCTTTTTATTTCTCATCAAGCACGGCCTGAAGTTCTGCCTTTATCCGGTTCTGGCGGCGGATTTTATCCAGACGCGCTGCCGCATACGCTTCCTCCTCCTGAGAAATATGCTCCGTCACATACCCTTCCGTGTCATACCGGCAGGCACCGGCTTTCATGGCACACAGATAGCTTTCTGAACGGGTGATGGCCTTCAGCGCCCTGCGCAGTTTTTTATGCGAGAGCGGGATATTCCGCTGCGCCACGTCTTCCAGTAACACGTCCCGGATACCGCAGGCCAGAAGCCGGGGCGTGTCACCGTCAAATAATCCCGGCCACCAGGGCTTCAGGGTATTCACGGCCTCATCCAGTGAGGGCAGGTTCAGATAAATGGACAGCGCCTGTCTGGCCTGCGCTTTTTTTGCCGCCAGCTCTGCTTCCCGGGCCGCTTTCTCGGCCAGTTTCTGCTTTTTCACCTTCCATTTTGGTGGCGTGGTGACATTGATGATGGTTTTCCGGCTGCGGACAGGCGTCTCTCCTTCTGTTTTCCGCTTCAGTGTCAGTACCGGTCGTTTCTGCTCTGTCATGCTGTGTTCTGCCTCTGACGAATCATCCTTTACGGTCAAAGATACCACACCCTTTACAGTGCCAGAACGCCCAGCACAGCCAGATGGCAGGCGTAGAAAGTCGGGAAAAAATCCCCGGGCCAGAAACGGGGTAATGATTTCCCTGCACAGGACACCAGGCCAACGGTCAGCACCGTCATCACAAGGCCGGCCACCGCCGCTGTATCACTGGTGGCAAGGTTAAGCGCAGGAATCACAGTCAGCAGGCATGCAACCAGCACCAGACGTTCCGTTCTGTCTTCCGCCCGGTACAGCCGGTGACTGACTGCCAGCATCAGCAGCCCGGCAATACCGTAACTGGTGCCGGACAAAGGCCCCCACAGTGCCATCAGGAGAATGGCCGCTGCAGTACGCCACAGACTGCGCGTTTCACACCACGTCAGCACCTGTGCCGCAACTGCAAAGGCAAACAGGATATTCCCCTCATACCAGGGAAAGCCGGCCAGATAATACGCGAACTGGGCAATCACACCCCATCCCCACAGCCGGTTAATGGCCGACTGCCGGATATGCGCATGGCGGGACAGATTCAGCCCCCACACCAGGGCAAAAAGCGGAAAGGCTCCACGCCCGGCCAGAAACATCCACGTCTGGTCCAGATGCAGAATGCGGTTTGCATGGTCCAGTACCATCAGCACCAGTGCCACCGTTTTGATGATATCCCGCTGTCCGGGGGACCAGACCAGCAATGACTGCAACCAGGTATCGGTCCGGGCAGCCAGTGAATCGTTACGTGTCGTGTTCGTGTTATCCGTTGTCATCAGCGTTTATCTTCCTGTATCAGTCTCCGCCCAGGGTTTTCTCTTTCTGCAGGTCACGAACCATATCCCGCTCCATCTGCTGCAGACGCTCCTGCAGCAGGTTTTCCCGGGCAACCTCGCGGACCGCTTCCCGTTCCCGTTGTGGTTCACGCAGTACACTCTCCGGCAGCGCGGCTTCCCGTTCAGTTATGGCAGCCCGGTCACGCTCCTGCCCGGCAATTTCCCTGACAGCCAGCTCTGTTTTGCCATCCGGCAGGTCAGGTTTGTTCTCTGCCATTTTACGGACAATTTCATCTGCGCGGCGTTCCGTTTCACGGCGGATAGCCTCTTCAGCCTGCCGCTGTGCCAGTACCTCTGCCGTGACCGGTTCGCCATTTCCGGCACCCGGCTGGACGCTGTTGTCCGGGAGGCACTGTTGCAAAGTTAGCGATGAGGCAGCCTTTTGTCTTATTCAAAGGCCTTACATTTCAAAAACTCTGCTTACCAGGCGCATTTCGCCCAGGGGATCACCATAATAAA
>NZ_JBJQJO010000053.1:0-8048 GCF_046487395.1 Escherichia sp. WS1450 | reverse complement strand
TCCTCTGCGAGCGATTCTGGCTGTTCGGCAGCTGCATCGAGAGTCACAGGAAGTAGCTGGGGGCTCTCTGAAGAAGGTAATAGCAGCTTTCCCTCGCGCCATTGTTGTCGCTATTTGAACAACAGATTGGCGTTAATGCCATTTTCAAGAGCAAGTTTTGAGATGGATATCCCGGGTTCACAGGAGGCAGCAACGAGCTGCTGTTTAAATTCGGGAGGATAATTAGGGCAGCCTTTTCGCCTGCCGGGAGTCACATTTTTCTGCATATCTGACACTTTGGTTCCCACTACTTATTTGGTGGACACCACTTTGTCTAATTCGTCAGATTCTGACCAGACGGTTCAGGCTGTACGCTTACGGCGTTATGGGGTAATGCAAAGTATGAGACGCAGAGGGAATTGCCTGGATAATTCGCCGATGGAAAGAGTCTTTCGCAGCCTTAAAAGTGAATGGTTTCCGAAAGGTGGTATGGTGATTTTAGCCATGCGGTACGCGATATAAACCAGTGGATTAATGGTTATTATAACGTTTATCGACCTCACACGAACAACGATGGTTTACCGCCTTGGCTACATGAAGAAAAGTGGAAACAGGTTATCCCGGTGTCCTGATTTTGTGCTCAACTACAACTGTCCAACTTTTTGGAGTCAGTACACTCTTACGTCCGGCTCACCGGAGGGGCTATATTCTACCCCTCCTTCTCTCTGCAGCATCATCGATGGCTGTTATCAGAAGGAATACCTGATACCCAGTATTCCTTCCGCATCTGTCTTAAAGTAACCATCAAAACTGCTGTTTACTTTTGCCTGCACTGACAGTTTCTCAGTCAGCTTTCCGTTGATACCAAACGAAACGGTATAGCGGTCAGCCTTCTCTGCATCATAGTGACGGGCTTTCCAGTCATCACGCAGGGTCATTCCCGGCATATCGTTCAGCGTGATATTCCGCCAGATACCTGCCTTCAGCGTCATATTTCCGGAGACTTTTTCTGCCTCAACCCCGGCCTTCAGCCACAGGGCGTCGCCATCATGAAGCTCCACGCTCCGCTCCCGGCCCTGCAGACGATTTCCGTCCACCCGCGCACCGTTCAGTGAAACAGTCGGTGTTATCGACATATCAAGGGGGGCTGCATGCATCTTCCACCCGCCACGGATACCCGCTGTCAGGATATGGCTTTTTGCCCTGCCGGACAGGTCACTCAGCTCTCCCTGAATAGTGTAATCTTCAGACAGCTCCCGGTATCCGGTCATACCATCCACAAACAGACCACCGGCAAAGGATTTGCCCGCCAGAACATGCACTCCCCACAGGCTGAAATCATCCCGGTAGTCATCTGTGCTGCTGTGCCCCCGGTAAAACTCTGCCCCCATCCCCCACCAGGCATTACCGGCAGCAGACTGGCGGAATCCCACATTCAGTCCACTCTGATTGAGGCTGAAGTCGTCATATCCCCCATGGCTGTACCCTGTCATGGCCCATGCACCGCCGTCTGCATCACTGTTGTCCACCACCTGTGTCCAGCGGTCAGCACTGTCGCTGAGAATGAACTCACGGGCGGCAAACATGGCACGCGCTTTCTTCAGAAGAGATGTGTTATCCGCGCCCTTAAACAGCGTACTGCCATTCACCATCGTGCCCGCATTCTCTGCCGGAGAATCAGGGGAAGGCGACACACCGTTGCTGTTATTTCCTTCAGACACAATAACATCAGCCTCAGTGCTTCCTGTACTCCCTGTATCCGGTGCAACCGGAGAGGTTGTATCTGTCACATCATCACTGACATCCGTTGATACCTGAGATTCTGTTGTTCCGGCATGACTTTTCAGTTGCCAGTAAACTCTGCCGTCTTTCTCCTGCACCTGTGTGTCAGGGGTATAAACAGTAAACCCCCTGTTCAGACTGGCAAAGGAGAAGTACCCGTGAGAAGTTCCGACCGGTGCAGATGCCAGAGTCAGGTCATTTTTCAGTGTGACAGTCTGGTCAAACAGGGAGGACAGGTCCAGTGTGTTATGTCCCCCCGTTGCCTTATTCAGGATATCAATCCGGTCGCCCGTGTTGTCGGCAGTGCTGACCCCCATGGCGATATTCATACTGCTGGCATGCAGTGTGTTTACCGTCAGCGTTTTCGGCGACCAGTTGTCTGTCACAAAGGAGAGCGTCCCGCCTTTGCTTCTGAACGAATCCAGCGTGGAGCTTTTCGTCATATTCCAGTGACTCCGGCGCGACAACTCCACATGCGAGCCGACATGACCGCTTATATCACCATTAAAGGTTGCGTTCATGATATCCAGCGTCGTCTTCCCGTTCAGGACAGCACTGCCATTAAACACGCTACGGTCTGCATCCTTCACCGCTTCTGATGTGCCTTCTTCCAGCGCAAAGGCCGTGCCGTTACCATCATTTTTGTCAATAAAAACCCGCCTGTCGCCCAGTGTAACCGTCGAATCTGTTGCCTCAAGCATGGTGTTCAGCGTGGCATTACGACCAAGGCCAAAATCGGTGTTCTTCAGTGACAGCCTGTCAAAGGTAAAGCTCCGGTTCTCCCAGTCCTCCTGACTGAATGACGTGGGCTGAGTCAGAACCGAATGGTCTCCACTGGCAGCCAGTTTGTCAGCCACAGACTGAGTATTGTATGCATGGATAACCGGATGCCCCTGCAGTGTCAGACGCCCATTTTCCTGGGTGAAGGTTCCGGACATATCAGCAGAACCATCCATAACAAACGTACCGGCACTCTTCGGGTTAAAACTGATATTACCGGTTAATTTACCATGGAAAATATATTGTGTATTTTTTCTGGCCTCTTTGTCCGCATCCTCAAGAGTATTAAAATAATCAGCACCTCTGAACATATCCGGAAAAATTTTTTCTCCAGGCGAAGGAGACCACGCAATACTGCTGGTTTTTAATATAAAGAATTCAGTCTTCTGCGTTTCATCATTGAAATACTCATAAACCCGACCTAAAATTCTTGGTGTATCTTTCCCGGTCCACTTAATGGCATCATGCATAACCAGAGAGATTATTGCATTTTTGTTACTGCCATTGTGGATTTGAGCACCATAATCTGCCGCCTTTATTTCGTGAAAGCCAATATCATTACCGTTAACATCCAGAATACCTCCCCTGTATCCCCAGGAGATGTTATCCGGATTTACCTGCCGGTCATCAGTCAGCACTACTGTCGGTCGTCCGCTGGCAATATTCACACTACTGAAGGCCTGCACCTGCCCGTTACTGTCTGCCTGCTGTTTCAGAACAACGGTTCCGTCCCCGGCCTTCAGACCACCCTCATTGATACCCGTGCCCTGTATCGTCAGCGTACCTTCACCAATCTTATGCAGGTTATCGCCTTTAACACCGTTAACCTGCCAGTTTACGAACACGCCTTTATCCACAATAATACCGGCACCGGTCCAGGTACTGTTGTTTGAAGTTGCAACCGTATAATCATTATGGAATGTCAGAGAACCTGCCCCCTGTGCAACATTGTCTTTCAGGTCAATCTGTCCATTCTGTCCCAGAAATATCAGATTTTTACCGGCATTCAGGTCATTTCCCTGCTGCCCGTGCATGGCATATGTGGTGGTTCCCTGTGTCAGCGTGCCAGCTCCGGTGCTGCTGTTAAAGCCCCACTCCAGCGCACCACCTTCCGATGTTCTGAATGTGACCGGGGCATCATTGTCCTCATTAAATTTTTGTCTGATAAAATCCAGTGGAATAACAGCCCAGTTATTTCCCCTGCCCCCCGCTCCATTCCCCGCAGAGAGAACACCAACAAGAACCCATGTATTCTGAACAGTATCAAAAGCAAATAAAGGCGAACCACTGTCACCGGCCTCGCCATAAATGGGCATTGCACCATTAAGTTTGTAATCAAAAACCAGACCTGAACTGGTGCTAATCATTTCTCCATTCTGATAGGATGACAGACTACCGACAGTCCCGCCAGTCAGCCAGGAATATGCTCCTCCCATTTGTGTCAGCTGTCCGTTACTGTCCTTAATATACTGGGTTCCGGAGCCAAGACGATAAAAAACAGGATAACGTTCCTTATCCAGATATGCGCCAGCCACTGCCCCTTGCGCCGTCACCGCAGCCGGGGCAACCTCTGTCACCAGTTTATCCAGTCTGGGAGCATGAAAATCCAGTGACGGCGCATTATTCCGGTCCACGATATTGTAACGGCTTTCACCATAACCAAAGCTGACGTTTGTATATCCTCCGTTATGTTTCACGCTGGCGATATACTGCGGGTTAATTAGTGTCGCCACACCGCTTCCTGAATTTACGGAACTGAAATCCGGCATAGCCGCTTTTTCCAGCGTGCCGACAAGCTCTCCCTGCTTATTATAAATGGCGATATTCGTTGCTCCCGGGCGGAACATACCTTTATTCTCAGCAAAATCACGAAATGACTGATAGCCAAGTTCATTATTGACTGTTCCCGCAAGGCCTCCTGTAGAGAAAAGTACGGGGGACAGTAATAAAACCGGAAAACTCAGGCCTCTGACAGACTTATGAACACATTTCCTCGCAAACTCAGATACAGCAATAAAGCCCCGGGCCACAGCGCTGTAGCGAAGGGAATAAACTTTATTCATTTTTAATTTCCCCTGAAAATATAATCACCAAAATAACAGAAAGTCGGAAGCGTAAACTTACCTCAGCATACAGATGTTAAGTCGGCATTGAGCCGGAGTCATACAATTGATTTTCTATTTAATTACATTGTGATTGCAATCTTCAATGTAATCAACTATATATTTATTTGTGTTGTGTAAATTATTGTGATTTTTACATAGAAACATCCTGACACTTAAAATGCTAAAGTTTTTATGGCTGCATGGGTTTAATATTGATTCAACCTGGAAATGGAGAATAATATTCTCCATTATGATATGTATGATTGACTTTATGGGAGATAATAGGTCGATGCCCCGGGGCCAACGGGTAAGTTCAGTACAAAGACCCATATAACAAAGAATACAGACCACCCGACGAGGAAAACTATGGAGTATGGAAGCATCATTGATATCAAAGTCCCAACACCGGCATCCTTTTTGTATTTAAGTACAATAGCCATAACAAGCCCAAAATAACTCATCATTGGAGTAATAATGTTTGTTACTGAATCTCCAATTCTATAAGCAGCCTGTATTACTTCAGGGGCATATCCTGCCATCATTAACATAGGAACAAAAATTGGTGCTGTTACTGCCCATTGAGCAGATGCGGACCCAATCATTAAATTAATGACAGCACAAATCAATATAAATCCAATAAATATTACGGAATCTGGCAAATCAAGACTATTCAGAAAACTCCCGCCTTTAACCGCAATAACCTGACCAATATTTGTCCAGCTAAACAAAGCTACAAACTGAGAGGCAAAAAATATAATGACCAGATAAAGTCCTAATGTACTCATTGAATGAGTCATGGCATCAACAATATCTTTGCTATTTTTTATTGTTCCCGCTGTATATCCATATACTACACCAGCTAATGAAAAGAATATGAAAATGAAAGCCACTATTGATTTAAGAAATGGAGAATTGCTGATTAATCCTGTTTGTTGATTACGTAAGATTCCATCTTCAGGAATAACCAGAATGGCAACAATAACAGATAGTAGAAGTACAGATAAAAAGGACAGCATTAACGCTTTTTTCTCAACTGCTGTAACATCAGATGAATTACGAATTGACTGTTCATCCTGATTGAACCCTCCACCCTTGTATTTCCCTAACTGTGGTTCAACTATTTTTTCTGTTATCAGGTACCCCATGAGTGTTATAAAAAATGTACTGACAAACATAAAATACCAGTTGGATTCAGCCCCTACAATATAATCAGATGATACAATTTGCGCTGCTTGCTGGGTGATTCCTGACAAGAGCGGATCGATTGTACCTAATACTAAATTTGCTGAATAGCCACCCGAGACTCCCGCAAAAGCAGCAGCAAGCCCGGCCAAGGGATGTCTTCCCAGAGAATGAAAAAGTATTGCCGATAGTGGTATTAAAACGACATAGCCAAGTTCTGAAGCCATGTTGGACATGATACCGGCAAAGACAACAGCTATAGTTGTTACTTTTGCAGGGGCTTTTGTCACAATAAGACGAAGGGTTGCTGAAATTAACCCGGACCGTTCTGCAATACCAACACCAAGAAGAGAAACCAGAACAGTGCCCAGTGGTGCAAATCCCGTAAAATTAGTAACCAGATTCGAAAGAATTTTACGAACTCCATCTGCATCCAGTAAACTTACAATATAAATAATACCATCATCATTCCGGCCTTTAGCTCCAGGTGGTCTTGGGTCTGGGGCGCTAATATTAAAATATTGTCCAATCATCGAAACTACAATTAAGGAAATTGTTAATATTATGAACAGGATGACGGGATGAGGAAGTGCATTGCCAAGCCATTCTACTGTTCTCAGGAAACGTCTTTCTCTTTTTATTATCATTATTCCTCCTTTTCGGATTTTTTAAGTATCGATAAGTTTATCTCTCAGCATACATGTTGAACAAAATATCTTAAACAATAAAATATATTGTTTCTCCCTTTTCATGCATCTAATTATATTTTTGAAGTAATCTGTGCTGATTGCATTAAAATAAACAATATGGAAAGGTTATTTCATAATACCTATAATAAATATTTTTGTTCGGTTTTTGGTATATAAATAATTGACATGCAGCATATATAATAAAATTATGAAAAATTAGTTAATATATCTTTTACAATGTATCATTATTTTTTCAACGTTCTCTTTGGTATTTTGTGATTAACATCACACGAATAAAGGAGCTTGTGAAAAATTAACATGAATAAATCCTGTACCATCGTTGGACTCTCCCTCCAAAAGTTGGACATCCAACTGATTAAGGTTAGTTTTTATGGCAAAGCCAAAATATTTTCTCTAAACCGAATAAGCTGTAGTTAATCATTATATTGCCGGACACGATGGTACACGTCGTACCGCTGAACGTTTTGGTGTTGAAGAAACATCAGAGCGATGCTGGGTCAAGGGCTGGCAACTCCACGGTATTGATGGTATTACATGGCAAAATGACCGCGGCTCTCCTGAGTTTCGACTGACAGTTGTCCTGAAGGTTTGAGTGAAGAACTTACCATGCGCTAGGCCACTACACAGTTTAATATATCAAATGAAACCATTATCTGGCACTGGGTGAAGGTTTACAAAGATACTGGTGAAGAAGGACTTATGAACATAAAACCAGGCCGGAGCAAGGACATGACAAAACTGTCACGAACGGCGCAAAAGTGGCTCTTCCTTGGATGTATCTCTATATTTTCATACATCTGTTATCACTTAACCTGTTACTGTCCTTCAAACGCAGGAGATTCAGGGGGCCAGTCTAACCGCTAAGAACATGTTCCCGAAAATTGAGATAAACACGTTATGACAGCAACGTAAAATAAAACAGCGTTTTTTAGTCATAATGAACATGTAGAGTCCTTTTGTTCATACTCTGTGATTATCTCCATACGTTCATCTCTGGCGCTGCCAGATAGCGTTTTCGTTCTTACAGTCAATGCGCACCCGATACTGAATATCGGCTTTCTTCCCCCGGGCGGTGAGATGCACTGTGACTAAATTATCACCTTTACTTACCAGCTCACGAAGATTCACCCAGACAACAGGATGCTGCTGACTGAAGATCACCTAGTCATCTTTCCAGTGAAGCACCTGTTTCTGGAGATAGTCCCGTTTGACGCTGGCTGCAACAGCCGATGATTCCTGCCCTTCACATCGTGGAAAACTGACGGTTCTGTTTTTATCAGTAGCCAGTGATGATACACAAATACCGAAGGTGAGCAGAATTGAAGAGAGTGTTTTGTTTATTTACAGAACCCCATCATGGATAGCTCTAGACTGGCCCCCTGAATCTCCAGACAACCAGTATCACTTAAATAAGTGATAGTCTTAATACTAGTTTTTAGACTAGTCATTGGAGAGCAGATGATTGATGTCTTAGGACCGGAGAAACGCAGACGGCGTACTACACAGGAAA
>NZ_JBJQJO010000052.1:0-8294 GCF_046487395.1 Escherichia sp. WS1450 | reverse complement strand
GCTGGCTCCCCGTCAGCCGGATTGGGTTGCATCGCAGGGGTGTCGAAAGAGTCAACTGCGGTCCAAAGCTGTTGGACTTGGGTGAAAAGGGCGTTTATTCTTCCTATACGTTGTCGGCAGCGGGCCAAAAAGGAATACGTCCATGCCCATCGAGGTGAAACCGGCTGTGAGCGCGGGTTCAAGCATATAGCCCGACAGGCGCGTATCCTTGCCGATCACGACACGATGGCGGTGGTCACCGCGACGAAAGACACGGCCAGCCGCCATGCCGACGCGCAAGGCGGTTTCCGCCGTCATCGCGCCTTCGTTGGCTTTGCCACGAATACCGTCTGTGCCGAAATATTTGCGCACCATAAGGTCGATTATCCTGTCGTCGGGTCGCCCTCAAAGGGGACATGCCTGCTGAACCGCGAATATAGAGAAATATCCCGAATGTGCAGTTAACGAATTCTTGCGGTTTCTTTCAGCGCCGCCAATACCGCCAGCCCGTCGCGCAAGGGGCGCGGCTCGTGTGTGCGGATGAAGTCAGCTCCACCTGCGGCGGCGGCAAGCTCTGCAGCGAGTGTCGCGGCCCCGACATCCCCCGGACCACGGCCTGTGAGCGCGCGCAGAAAGGATTTGCGCGAAACAGACAGAAGCACCGGCAAATCGAAGCGCAGCCGCAATTCATCGAACCGCGCCAGCACCGAGAGCGAGGTTTCGGGAGCAGCCCCCAGAAAAAACCCCATGCCGGGATCAAGGACAAGGCGGTTGCGTTTGATACCGGCACCCGTCAGCGCCGCGATGCGCGCGTCAAAGAACGCCGCAATGTGATCCATGATGTCGCCAGCGGGTGCCTCGCGCCGATCTGCCTGCCCGTCTTGCACCGAATGCATAACGACGAGTTTGGCAGATGATTTCGCCAATTGCGGATAGAACGCAGCGTCTGGAAAACCGCGAATATCATTGAGATAGGCCACACCACGCGACAAGGCATAGGCTTGCGTCGCGGGTTGATAACTGTCGAGCGAGACGGGAATGCCATCTGCCTTGAGCGCGTCCAGCACCGGCGCGATACGCGCGATTTCTGTGTCGGACGAAACAGGCGCGGCGTCGGGATTGCTGGATGCCGGACCGAGGTCGATCACATCTGCCCCCTCGGCCATCAGCTTACGCGCCTGCGCAATGGCTGCGTCTGGCGCCAGATACCGGCCTCCATCGGAGAAACTGTCCGAGGTTATGTTGACGATGCCGAAAATGATGAGCGATTTATTCATGGGGGCTTCTATAATAATCTCTGTACACGACAAAAATAGATAACTCATTGAAATAATGTCACAATAATTGTTTTCTAACGACGAATACTATGACACATCTCAATGAGTTATATCTTATCTTAAACAAATCTCTAAAATGGAACAAGTCACATTTAAAGTGCTTTGCGCTCATCATGCTTGTGATTATTTTAAAGCAAACATGTAATCTTTCTTCTGCATCTAAAGCCTTGCCCATCAAGTGTTTACCACAATCATTTTATCGACGTATGCAGCGCTTCTTTGCAGGTCAGTATTTTGATTATCGTCAAATTTCTCAGTTGATTTTCAATATGTTTTCATTCGACCAAGTGCAACTGACTTTAGATAGAACCAATTGGAAATGGGGAAAACGAAATATTAATATCCTGATGCTCGCAATCGTTTATCGTGGAATAGCGATACCTATCCTTTGGACATTGCTTAATAAACGTGGAAATTCAGATACGAAAGAGCGTATTGCTTTGATTCAACGCTTTATAGCCATTTTTGGTAAAGACCGTATTGTGAATGTGTTCGCAGACAGAGAGTTTATCGGTGAGCAGTGGTTTACATGGTTAATTGAACAAGACATCAACTTCTGCATTCGTGTTAAAAAAACTTCATTGTCACCAATCATTTAGGAAAGAATCATAAAATTAGTGATTTATTTCGCCATCTTAAAGTTGGTCAAATTGAATGTCGTAAACGACGGATTTTGGTTGGTCGGGTGAAACTATATATAAGTGCACTACAGTTAGAAAATGGAGAGCTTTTACTCGTCGTTTCTCCTCAGTTTAATGCCAATGCTATTCAGGATTATGCATTACGCTGGGAAATTGAAACCTTATTCAGTTGTCTCAAAGGACGCGGGTTTAATCTTGAAAATACGCGCTTGACAGACCCTAGACGAGTGAAAAAATTGATTGCGGTGTTAGCTATAAGCTTCTGTTGGTGTTACTTAACGGGTGAATGGCAACATAATCAAAAAAAAGCGATAAAAATAAAGAAGCATGGACGACTCTCAATGAGTTTATTTCGCTATGGTTTAGACTATGTTCAAATGGCGATTCAGCGTTTAATTGGTTTTGGGAAAAAAGAAGAGTTTAAGGAAATTTTGGCAATTTTAAGAAAGCAGAATCCTGATAGGATAAGGGTTCTGTGAAATTTGTCGTGTACAGAGTATAATAATAATAATCGAGCATGAGTCTCATACGGATGCTCGGGTCGAAAGGGAATCCCCAGGCGAGTAACCTGTTTGCGGTGATCCATTAGCTGCAGGAGCAGAAGAGCATACATCTGGAAGCAAAGCCAGGAAAGCGGCCTATGGAGCTGTGCGGCAGCGCTCAGTAGGCAATTTTTCAAAATATTGTTAAGCCTTTTCTGAGCATGGTATTTTTCATGGTATTACCAATTAGCAGGAAAATAAGCCATTGAATATAAAAGATAAAAATGTCTTGTTTACAATAAAGTGGGAGTAGTAATTTCGTTACTTTGTTTAGAATTTCTTCAGAAATATTTCTTAATAAATCGTGTTTTTCAACAAGCGTAAAATTACTTTCTAAAATCTCTTGTTGTTTAGCTCGAGTTTGGGTATAAGCCCCATAATAAAATTGACGAGGATCTTTAAGCACGTACCAATCTTTCATTTGGATTACAGTACGGCCCTTATCGTAAAGATCAAATTCAGGCTGCCATAAAGGTTTGTAATGAAAATTAATTTCTTCCTGAATATCGTAGGTCGCTTCTTGATAACGTGAAGCTGGTTTATCACCAAATCTTTTTTCAATATAAGCATAAGTATTTCTTAAAGGCTTAACTGAAGATGTTTTAATATCAATTTGCATATAAATCTTCCTGATTTTTTAATAAAGACTAGAGTTTTTATTCTCTAATACCGGCCTGTCCAAATCGCCACTTCATGCGGTCATATTCAATCTTTGCAAAATCATCCGTACTTAGGTGCTGTACTTGATGGTGTGCGCAGAATTCTTCAAAAGCCTTGACTGGCATAATCATTTCTACAGCTAACTCTGGATGGGGTCGTTTGCGGGAGGGGGCGGAATCCTACGCTAAGGCTTTGGCCAGCGATATTCTCCGGTGAGATTGATGTGTTCCCATCCGAGCGGCGAAACATGGGCCAAGAGATCGGGCGATAGCAGCTTTCCATCGCGTTTCTGGTTTGCAACGACCTCGCCGAGCTTCATGGTGTTCCAGAAGATGATGATGGCGGCGAGCAGATTCATGCCGGCGATGCGGTAATGCTGGCCTTCGGCGGAACGGTCGCGGATTTCACCGCGGCGGTGGAAGCTGATTGCCCGCTTCAGCGCATGATGAGCTTCGCCTTTGTTGAGCCCGATCTGGGCACGCCGTTGGAGTTCGGCATCCAGAATCCAGTCGATCATGAACAGGGTGCGCTCGACGCGACCGACTTCCCGCAGGGCTGTCGCGAGCTCGTTCTGCCGCGGATAGGAGGCGAGTTTCCGCAGAATCTGGCTTGGCGCGACGGTCCCGGCAGCAATGGTGGCGGCGATGCGCAGGATGTCGGGCCAATTGCGCTCGATCATGGCTTGGTTGACCTTTCCGCCGATCAACGCTCGCAGGTGCGCCGGGGCGGCCGACGGATTGAACGCGTAGAGCCGTTTGGATGGCAGGTCGCGGATGCGCGGAGCGAACCGGTAGCCGAGAATGGCACATGCGGCAAAGACGTGATCGGTGAAGCCGCCCGTGTCGGTGAACTGCTCGCGGATATGGCGTCCAGCATCGTTCATCAGCAGGCCATCGAGGATGTAAGGCGCTTCGCTTGCCGTTGCAGGAATCACCTGGGTTGCGAACGGCGCATATTGGTCGGAGACGTGGCTATAGGCTTTCAGGCCCGGGGTATTGCCATATTTCGCGTTGACCAGGTTCATGGCCTCACCTTGCTCTGTAGCGACGAAGAACTGTCCGTCGCTCGAAGCCGACGTGCCCATGCCCCAGAACCGGGCCATGGGTAACGCTGCCTGTGCCTCGACCACCATGGCCAGCGCCCGGTCATAGGCTTCGCCCTCGACATGCCACCGTCCAATGCGGATCAATTCCCAGAAGGTGTGGGTGTTTGTCGCATCCGCCATTTTGCGCAAGCCGAGGTTGATCCCTTCCGCCAAGATAACGTTCATTAGCCCGATCCGGTCAGCGCAGGGTGCTCCTGTGCGCAGATGGGTGAACGCTTCGGTGAAGCCGGTCGCCGCATCCACCTCCAGCAGGAGATCGGTGATGCGCGTGGGCGGGATCTGCTTGTAGAGATCGAGCACCAGATCTTCGGCGCCTGTCGGCGCGGCGGCTTCGAGTTTCTCGATATGCAGAACGCCGTTTTCAATCGACCCGCCCGGGATCGTGCCTGCGCGAGCGGCACGGCCAAGCTCGCGCAACCGCATGTCGAGGCGAGCTTGCCGGTCTGCCAGCCATTCCTCCGGCCGCAATGGCACAGCGAGACGACCGCCTTCCGCGATGGATTGTGCCGGAACGAGTGCGTGTTTCAGATCGCCATAGCGCCGGGACCTAGTAAGCCAGACATCTCCGGAGCGGAACGCATGGCCTTGTCGCAAATTCTTCAGGTTAACTCGATGTTGACCATGGGGAGAGAAGTTGCCGCTCCTGATATTGCGGAGCGAGCCGATGATTTTGAATACCATTGCCGAAAAGCTGAAGCGCCAGTCGAAGGATGATTTCAAGGGCAGGCATTTCGAGGCCTGGCTGATTGTACAGGCGGTTGCCTGGTACTTGCGCTACCCGCTCAGCTATCGTGACTTGGAAGAGATGTTTCGCGAGCGGGGCTTCGAGGTCGATCATAGCACGATCAACCGCTGGGTATTGGCTTATGCACCTGTCATCGAGAAACGGCTGCGGCAGTTTCGTCGACCCCATTGCGGCTCGGTCCGGATTGATGAGACCTATGTCAAGATCCGCGGCAAATGGCGCTATCTGTACCGAGCCATCGATAAGCATGGCAATCCGGTGGATTTCCTGCTGACCGCTAAGCGCGATCTCGACGCTGCCAAGCGGTTCTTCCGAAAGATGCTTAAAGATGAACCCTTGTTGTCGCCGAACAGGATTGGGACGGACGGGGCCAACACCTTCCCGTCAACGATCAAAACGTCGGTTGATGATGGGCTTCTCCATCCCGATCCCGTGCATTATGTGACCAAACATCTCCAGCAGGGGATTGAGAGCGACCATTTCCGGGTGAAGAAGAACATGCCGAAGATCGGCGGTTTCCAATCCTTTAACACGGCGCGGCGAACCATCGCGGGTTTCGAGGCGATGCTGTGGCTGCGGAAGGGCTTTGGCTTTTCAGGCGGCTGGACCGTCAATGACCAGAATGATTTGCTTGCGCGCCTCTTCGGACTGCAAAAGGTTAACAAAGCATGAAAATACCGGCCTTGGCTGGGTGATAGCTGCCTCCAAAAGTGTTTGCGACACGCCCGGAACAATTCAGCCACTGCACCCATGTTCCGAGTTGGTGTGGTTTGCGGATCGTATGCCGGCATCTCGTTGCGCAAGATCTGCACCCAATCGGCAGGCACGGGCGGCGATCTCCAATCTGCGGGATCAGTCAGATCACCCGAGTGCGTGGGCATGACAATCGTGCCCTGGGGACCAACACAATCCAGAAGGGCCTGAATCACTGCGACCGGCCCTCCCGCGACCCAGCCGAGCGAGCTTAGCGAACTGTGGACGAGAACTGTGCCACCAAGCGTAAGGCCGTTCTCTCGCATTTGCCTTGCTAGGCTCGCGCGAGTTGCTGGCTGAGGCGTTCTCGAAATCAGCTCTTGTTCGGTCGGCATCTACTCTATTCCTTTGCCCTCGGACGAGTGCTGGGGCGTCGGTTTCCACTATCGGCGAGTACTTCTACACAGCCATCGGTCCAGACGGCCGCGCTTCTGCGGGCGATTTGTGTACGCCCGACAGTCCCGGCTCCGGATCGGACGATTGCGTCGCATCGACCCTGCGCCCAAGCTGCATCATCGAAATTGCCGTCAACCAAGCTCTGATAGAGTTGGTCAAGACCAATGCGGAGCATATACGCCCGGAGCCGCGGCGATCCTGCAAGCTCCGGATGCCTCCGCTCGAAGTAGCGCGTCTGCTGCTCCATACAAGCCAACCACGGCCTCCAGAAGAAGATGTTGGCGACCTCGTATTGGGAATCCCCGAACATCGCCTCGCTCCAGTCAATGACCGCTGTTATGCGGCCATTGTCCGTCAGGACATTGTTGGAGCCGAAATCCGCGTGCACGAGGTGCCGGACTTCGGGGCAGTCCTCGGCCCAAAGCATCAGCTCATCGAGAGCCTGCGCGACGGACGCACTGACGGTGTCGTCCATCACAGTTTGCCAGTGATACACATGGGGATCAGCAATCGCGCATATGAAATCACGCCATGTAGTGTATTGACCGATTCCTTGCGGTCCGAATGGGCCGAACCCGCTCGTCTGGCTAAGATCGGCCGCAGCGATCGCATCCATGGCCTCCGCGACCGGCTGCAGAACAGCGGGCAGTTCGGTTTCAGGCAGGTCTTGCAACGTGACACCCTGTGCACGGCGGGAGATGCAATAGGTCAGGCTCTCGCTGAATTCCCCAATGTCAAGCACTTCCGGAATCGGGAGCGCGGCCGATGCAAAGTGCCGATAAACATAACGATCTTTGTAGAAACCATCGGCGCAGCTATTTACCCGCAGGACATATCCACGCCCTCCTACATCGAAGCTGAAAGCACGAGATTCTTCGCCCTCCGAGAGCTGCATCAGGTCGGAGACGCTGTCGAACTTTTCGATCAGAAACTTCTCGACAGACGTCGCGGTGAGTTCAGGCTTTTTCATATCTCATTGCCCCCGGACGAGCGTCTGCTCCGCCATTCGCCGTCCGCCGTGCCAATCGGATCAGCCGTCCAAATGCGGGATTTTCGTTAGTCGGAGGCCAAACGGCATTGAGCGTCAGCATATCATCAGCGAGCTGAAGAAAGACAATCCCCGATCCGCTCCACGTGTTGCCCCAGCAATCAGCGCGACCTTGCCCCTCCAACGTCATCTCGTTCTCCGCTCATGAGCTCAGCCAATCGACTGGCGAGCGGCATCGCATTCTTCGCATCCCGCCTCTGGCGGATGCAG
The DNA here is from genome assembly GCF_046487395.1 of Escherichia sp. WS1450. NCBI lineage: Bacteria > Pseudomonadati > Pseudomonadota > Gammaproteobacteria > Enterobacterales > Enterobacteriaceae > Escherichia > Escherichia sp. WS1450. The sequence continues at coordinate 878 of NZ_JBJQJO010000052.1, read as the reverse complement.
GAAGATCAACGGATCTCGGCCCAGTTGACCCAGGGCTGTCGCCACAATGTCGCGGGAGCGAATCAACCGAGCAAAGGCATGACCGACTGGACCTTCCTTCTGAAGGCTCTTCTCCTTGAGCCACCTGTCCGCCAAGGCAAAGCGCTCACAGCAGTGGTCATTCTCGAGATAATCGACGCGTACCAACTTGCCATCCTGAAGAATGGTGCAGTGTCTCGGCACCCCATAGGGAACCTTTGCCATCAACTCGGCAAGATGCAGCGTCGTGTTGGCATCGTGTCCCACGCCGAGGAGAAGTACCTGCCCATCGAGTTCATGGACACGGGCGACCGGGCTTGCAGGCGAGTGAGGTGGCAGGGGCAATGGATCAGAGATGATCTGCTCTGCCTGTGGCCCCGCTGCCGCAAAGGCAAATGGATGGGCGCTGCGCTTTACATTTGGCAGGCGCCAGAATGTGTCAGAGACAACTCCAAGGTCCGGTGTAACGGGCGACGTGGCAGGATCGAACGGCTCGTCGTCCAGACCTGACCACGAGGGCATGACGAGCGTCCCTCCCGGACCCAGCGCAGCACGCAGGGCCTCGATCAGTCCAAGTGGCCCATCTTCGAGGGGCCGGACGCTACGGAAGGAGCTGTGGACCAGCAGCACACCGCCGGGGGTAACCCCAAGGTTGAGAAGCTGACCGATGAGCTCGGCTTTTCGCCATTCGTATTGCACGACATTGCACTCCACCGCTGATGACATCAGTCGATCATAGCACGATCAACGGCACTGTTGCAAATAGTCGGTGGTGATAAACTTATCATCCCCTTTTGCTGATGGAGCTGCACATGAACCCATTCAAAGGCCGGCATTTTCAGCGTGACATCATTCTGTGG
>NZ_JBJQJO010000051.1:0-8491 GCF_046487395.1 Escherichia sp. WS1450 | reverse complement strand
CTGGCGACAGCCTAAGCGGCTGCTGACCTCCCTGACCATGCTGTAAATCTCTTTATCCTGGTTGTCACAGAATAAGCCCGGTAAAATACGGGCTTATGAACGACATCTCTTGTAAGCGTCAACGGAGCACCGTATTGACGCTTATTTATTGGTGAGTACTACGTTCCATGGCAGGAGTTCGTCAACACAGTTGGAGGGCCATTCCGGCAGTACGCTCAGAATATGGCGCAGATACGCTTCCGGATCGATACCGTTCAGACGGCAGGTGCCGATCAGCCCGTACAGCAGTGCTCCACGCTCGCCGCCGTGATCGCTACCGAAGAACACGTAATTTTTCTTTCCGAGACAGACTGCACGAAGCGCTCTTTCCGCTGTGTTATTGTCCGCTTCTGCCAAACCATCATCACTGTAATAACAGAGGGCGTCCCACTGATTCAGTACATAGCTGAACGCTTCGCCCAGTCTGGATTTTTTCGACAGCGTGCCATTCTTCTCCACCATCCATTCATGCAGCGACGTCAGTAACGCTTTGCTTCGCTGCTGCCTGGCTGCAAGACGCTCTGACTCTGGTAATCCCCGTATTTCATCCTCGATGGCGTACAGTTCACTGATTCGCTTCAGGGCTTCTTCTGCCGTCGCACTTTTGCTGCTGATGTATACATCGTGGATTTTTCGCCGGGCATGGGCCCAGCACGCAACTTCTGTCAGTGCACCACCTTCACGTTCTGCACTGAACAACCTGTCGTAACCTGTGAACGCATCCGCCTGCAGGATACCCCGGAAGGGGCGAAGGTGTTGCTCCGGGTGTTTCCCCTGCCGGTTCGGCGAGTACGCGAACCAGACCGCTGGAGGAGATGACGAACCCACATTGCGATCATCCCGGACATACGTCCAGATACACCCTGTTTTCGCCTTTTTCTGACCCGGTGCCAGTACCTTTACCGGTGTGTCATCAGTGTGAACCTTGCGGGTATTCATTACATAACGGTACAGGGCATCATTCACCGGTGTCATTAACTGGCAGCACGCGTCAACCCAGTTGGAGAGTAAGGCCCGGCTCAGTTCGACACCCTGGCGGGCAAAGATTTCACTCTGACGATACAGTGGCAGATGTTCGCAGTATTTTCCCGTTAACACGCGGGCAAGTAATCCGGGGCCCGCGATACCACGCTCTATCGGGCGGGACGGCGCCGGTGCTTCAACAATACAGTCACATTTTGTACAGGCTTTTTTTACCCGTTCTGTGCGGATCACTTTCAGGGCACTGCTCACCAGTTCCAGCTGTTCAGCGCTGACTTCCCCCAGATAATCCAGCTCACCGCCACACTCCGGGCAACAGCTTTCTTCTGGCTCCAGGCGGTGTATTTCACGGGGAAGGTGTGCCGGTAACGGACGACGATGGCGCGACTGTCGCAACTGGCGGGGAACCTGAGGATCGTCTTCCCGCCCACTGTAACGATCGCTGTCCTGTTCACGTTGTTTCAGCAGAGCCTCAGCCAGTTCAACTTCACGACGCAGTTTTTCAGAACGGGTACCGAACAGCATCCGGTGCAGTTTTTCTATCTGAGCCCGCAGATGTTCTATTTCCCGTTCATCTTCTTCGATCTTTTCTTCGGCACGTGCCAGTGCAGAGCGCAGGAAGGCCTCCGTCTCTTCAACCAGACTCAGTTGCTGGTCTTTCTGACGGAGCTGGCTTTCCAGTTCTGCAATGCGAATGAGGTATTTCTGACTCATGGCCGTTTTTATAATGCGGCCAGGCGTTTTTTACAACATTGTCAGTGCGTTAAGGCGGAATGTTTTTGGCTGACGCCAGTCCAGCTTATCGAGGAGCATTGCCAGTTGCGAGCGGGTAATGGATACCTTGCCGTCACGTACCGCAGGCCAGATAAACTGGCCTTCCTCCAGGCGTTTGGTGAACAGGCACAGACCATCAGCATCAGCCCAAAGAATTTTAACGGTGTCACCCCGTCGGCCACGGAAGATAAACAGGTGACCGGAGAAGGGATTATCATTCAGCACATGTTGTACCTGTTCTCCCAGTCCGTTGAAGGATTTACGCATATCGGTAACGCCGGCAACGAGCCAGATACGGGTACCTGATGGGAGTGAGATCATCTTCCCCTCCCGGTCAGTTCACGGATCAACACCGTGAGCAGCTCTGGCGATGGATTTTCCAGCGTCATGTTACCGTGACGGAATTCCACCTTGCAGGAACTGGCACTGACTCTGGTCTGAGTGGAAGTGGATAAAGACGGCGCAATGGCCGCCACAGGTTCTTTCTGCTCATCCGGCGTTATTTCTACAGGTAATAATTCAACGCCAGTGTCAGAAGAGGTCGTTACCGGAAGACGCCGCGAAACACGCCCTTCGTTCTGCCAGAGCCTGAGCCATTTGAAAATAACATTATCATTGACGCCATTTTCACGTGCAATCTGTGCAACACAAGCTCCAGGTTGTGATGCCAGTTCCACCATACGAAGTTTGAATTCATTCGAATAGTTTTTACGAGGTTCTTTTCGCCAGTCCTGTAATTCCATACTTAGATGTCCGTCTATATCAGATGGGCGTCTAAGTTACCAATTCTCGTCTGATGGCTACATACGGCGGTCAGTTTACGCTTACCTTTATCCCGACAGACGACGTATATTTACCAGTAAGGCCAACCCGGTTGCGCCCTTTGAACCAGAAGTCAAACGTCAGGCTGTCATGGCACTCTGTACACGACAAGTATCAGCCAGTGAAATCGCCAGGCGTATTGGTGTCAGTCGTGCGGTATTGTATAAATGGAAAGATAAAATTATCGGCAACAGTGCTTACCAGACTATGCGTAAACATAACGAACCTTCCCTGGAGGCAGAACGCGATGCGTTGCGGGAGGAAGTCGCCCGACTGAATCAGGAAATACGCCGCCGGCAGATGGAGCTGGATATTCTGAAAAAGGCGGAGGAAATCATAAAAAAAGACCCGGGCATCAGTATCAGTCACCTGAACAACAGAGAGAAAACGAAGATCGCTGATGCCCTGAGACAAACATATCCCCTGACAGAATTACTGCATGTTCTGGGCCTTGCCCGTAGCAGTTATTTTTATCACCGGGCTGCACTGAAAGCCGGTGATAAATACGCCACGATACGTACGATGCTGACAGATATATTTAACAGTAATTACCAGTGTTATGGCTATCGTCGCCTGCATGCGATGCTCAGGCATGAGGGGGGGCGGCTATCAGAAAAGGTTGTACGCAGACTTATGGTGGAAGAACAGCTTGTCGTCAGCCGTAACCGTCGTCGCCGCTACAGCTCATATTGCGGAGAAATCGGACCGGCTCCGGATAACCTTATCGCCAGAGATTTTAAGGCGGAGCAACCTAATCAGAAATGGCTGACAGATATCACGGAGTTCCACCTCCCTGCAGGTAAAGTCTGGCTATCATCGGTGGTGGACTGCTTCGATGGAAAAGTTGTGAGCTGGTCTCTCAGTACACGCCCCGATGCTGAACTGGTCAACACTATGCTGGATAGCGCTGTCGAAACGTTAAATGCTGGCGAACGACCGGTGATACACAGTGACAGAGGTGGGCATTATCGCTGGTCAGGCTGGCTGGAAAGAGTGAATGCAGAAGGTCTTATTCGCTCAATGTCCCGCAAAGGATGTTCACCTGATAATGCGGCATGCGAAGGCTTTTTCGGCAGACTGAAAACGGAAATGTATCATGGGCGTAAATGGTCGGGCATCACGCCAGAAAAGTTCATGCAGCAAGTGGATACTTACATCAGATGGTATAACGAGCGGCGTATAAAATTATCGCCGGGTGCAGTCAGCCCCAAAATGTACCGCCAACAATGCGGGCTGGAATGATAAAGCAGTCCAGGAAATCGTCCGCATCCCCAGAACGGTCAAACATCGTGGCGTTGACAACGGGTTCCTGAGTCCGGTGAAGCGCCGGTTACTGGAAAATGTTGTGTACGTCATAACAGAAACGGAGAGAAAAACGGCGATGCAAATCAGGCGGAGAAGGGTGTATCAGCGGTTACTGAAGGTTGACCCGCTGAAGTGCATCCTGTGCGGAGGTCAGATGCGGTTTACGGGGCTGAAGCGGGGCTACCGTCTGGCAGAGCTGGTCATGATGCATGAGCCACTGGCACGACAGCGGGTATACAGCTGAGAGCCGCAGAGGGGAAGTTGCGTCCATTTTTTGAGGAATGGAGCAAAAAATCATCACAGATATAAAAAATCAATCAATGAAAGCCATTTAATTGCCGGTGCATTGTGGATGCAGTCCTCATGGTACGTAACCAGAGTTGAATAAACATCCATTTTTTTGTGTTTTTTTAACCTCCCCGGGTTTTTAATTCCTGTCGATTAAAAGTGTTAGATTATTTGGTTAAGAGTTCTCTCGTCCTATTTATTCAGGCGTTATCACGGATATGCAGATCGCTAAGTCAGTTGTAAGAAAACCAGACAGTGCACATCATTATACCTAGGTCTTCTCTGGAAAAATACTTAGGAATAATTTATGTAAAACAGGTTGTCGTCTTCATGATTTAAACGCAGTACATATATATACTCTATAATAAATACAGGGAGTATCACGAGACGTCTGGATAAGAGGAATAACCAGAATAAATTGGTAAGGAATAAAGACACTTATTTCTATTGAGAAAAAACATTCATCCTGATGTGATTAGTATCAATGAAATAATGTGCTTGTATGGTTGATAAAAAATGCATCACTAAAGAAAAAACAGTATGAATAAGAATATACGAATTTTACAATTTCTGGTCAGTATACTTTATTCTGTGCAGTCTCATTTTTCTGGTGCGCAAACAATACAACTGAATGGTAATGGTATACCTGAAAGTATAACCAGGAGTATTACAGGTGTTGATGGAAACGCGGCGCTTAATATCAGCGTGCCGTATAAAACAAGTTATACTCAAAATATACTATCTGTTGAAAGCAGTATTAACATCAAAGGAGGAACAAGCAATACATCAATCGGTGGTGCAGGTGTCTACGGTGAAAACTTTACGCTAAATAATAATGGTAGTGTTTGGGGAGGAGATGGATATAATGGTGGAATTGCTGTTAGTGGCAACAAAATATCTATAAACAATTACAGAAATGTATATGGGGGTAATGGTCTTGGTGGCTCAGGAAGTAGCGGAGGTGCAGGGTTAAGCGGGGATGATATTATAGTTGATAATTACAGAAGTATATACGGAGGTGATGATGTAGGTGGGACAGGTGGTTCCGGTGTAACCGGTAGCAATATTACAGTGCATAATTCCGGAGGAATATTGGGCGGTAATGGCGTAAACGGTGGTGATGGTATTAATGGTAGTAATCTTTTCATTACTAACGACAACATGATATCTGGAGGATATGGAATAAAACAAGGGGGAGATGCTATTTCTGGAAATCAAATCACTTTGAATAATAACGGTATTGTTCAGGGGGGATATGGCCCCGACGGTGGTTGCTCTGTTTATGGAGAAGATATCCATATTAATAATCATGGTAATCTTTCAGGATTATATAATAGCCAAAAAGATGCTTATAATACATCAATAATTTTTTCTGGCGGGTATAATTCATTAGATATTTATTCAGATTCTGTGATTAATGGTGATATTAAACTAGCTAGTATACCTGTTAATGGTACAAATGAATTAATTATTAAAAACATCAATAACGCAACAGCAATTAATGGTGGGCTAATGATTGGGAATGGCTCATCTGTTTATCTGTCAGGCAAGAACTCCATTTTTAACGGAAATATAAGTATTGATGAAGACGCATCTATGAACCTGTCTGTAGGAAATGCTAATGTTCACGCAAATACTATTACATTAAAAAGTGATTCATGGCTTAATATAGACACATCAATTAAGAACTGGACTCAGGACTATTACACATTATTGTCGTCAGACACAGGTATCTCGATCGCTGATAATAGTCACATTGTACAATACAATGTATTACTGACAGAAGGTGCTGAAAGTTATGTTTATACGTCTTTAAATGACGACGATAACAAACTGATATCCATGCTGAGATGGAATAATACAAAAGGGATGGGATATGGAACCTTTAATATAGAAAAAGATGCCACTCTGAACATAGGCGTTTCTCTTTCCGATAATCTTTCACCTTTATTATATGATGGCTGGGACGGCAAAAGTCTGACAAAATCAGGTAATGGTACTCTTATACTTTCTGCAACAAACAATTATACAGGAAATACAGAGGTTAAATCTGGCGTATTAATTCTTGCTGCACCTGATGCTCTTGGTCGGACTGAGTATTTATATTTATCCCGTGGCGCAGAACTGGATATGAATGGGTATCCTCAGACAATAAGCAAACTACTGACGGCTGCAGGCTCTGTGCTGAACATTCATGGCGGAAGTCTGATACTGAATAATGGAGGAGAATCTGCAGGTACTATTGCAGGGGATGGTTCTCTGAACATAAATGGGGGAATGCTTGATATAACGGGTAATAATCGTAATTTTTCCGGTGTTTTTACCGTGAATAAGGGGGCTCATTTGGCTGTATCCACGGCTGATAATCTGGGGACAGCCTTTGTTGATAACTATGGCACATTAACTCTGAACAGTACATCAGCATGGCAGCTTACCAACAATATCAGTGGTTATGGTAATGTTCGCAAGACGGGAGCAGGTGCACTGAACATTAGCGATAACGCAAAATGGACCGGGATGACAGATATTATTCAGGGGACAGTGATACTGGGGAACGCAGATTCACCGGTGATGCTCGGCAGTAACCAGGTCATTGTTGAAGAGCAGGGCAAACTCTCCGGGTTTGGGGGCGTTGCAGGAAATCTGAGCAATAGTGGTATAGTCGATCTCACTACATATATGCCGGGTAATATACTGACTGTCGGAGGGAATTACACTGGCAGAAATGGACTTATTCTCCTCCAGACAGAAACAGGTGGTGACAATTCGAAAACAGATCGTCTGGTGATTAAAGGTAATGCCAGTGGCCGTACCCGTGTCGCTGTTACTCAGGCCGGTGGTACTGGTGCAGAGACACTTAATGGGATTGAAGTGATTCACGTCAGTGGCAATGCTGATAATGCTGAATTCATTCAGACGGAACGTATTACAGCCGGAGCTTATGATTACATACTGAAACGTGGTCAGGGGATTAACAGCACTAACTGGTATCTGATTAGCAGAAAAGACATTCCTGTACCACAACCTGAAGCTGTACCGGAAAGCCATGATAATAATTTGCGTCCTGAGGCAGGTAGCTATGTTGCCAGTATTGCTGCTGCAAATAATCTGTTTGTAACGAATCTGTATGAACGACAGGGACAGGAGTTGTATATCAGCCACATGACAGGAGAAGAAAATGAAGCAGGTATCTGGATGTATAATAAAGGAAAACATAATCGCTGGCGTGACAACAGTAGTCAGCTGAGAACCCGGGGGAATAGCTACGTTGTGTTAATAGGGGGAGATATAGCTCAGTGGAGCCTGAATGGTACCGATCGCTGGCATACAGGTATGATGGCTGGCTATGGTCATAATAATAACAGTACGAATGCCCTGAGCACCGGATACCATTCGGAAGGAAGAATGAATGGATACACAGCGGGTCTTTATGCAACATGGTATGCCAATGATGAAACACACAATGGTTCTTATCTTGATAGCTGGCTGCAATACAGCTGGTTTGATAATCATATAAATGGAGAACGGCTGCCTGCTGAGTCATGGAAGTCAAAAGGGTTTACGGTATCTCTGGAAGCAGGATATTCATGGAAGGCTGGAGAGTTTACCGACAATTACAAGGGAAGTCATGAATGGTATGTTCAGCCGCAGCTTCAGGTTGTCCGGATGAATGTAAAATCAGACAAATATCATGAAAGTAACGGAACCAGTATTGAAAATACCGGTAACGGAAATATTCTCACCCGCCTGGGAGCAAGAACATGGCTTACCAGCAAAAACGGTAAAAATACGCGGTATGCGGTTCCGTTCAGACCATTTGTGGAGGCACACTGGTTGCACAATAGTCGTGTTTTCGGCACCAGTATGAATGGTGTAAGTATATACCAGGATGGTGCGCGTGATATCGGAGAAATAAATGGTGGTGTTGTGGGAATGATAACACCAGAAGTAGCATTCCGGGCTGATGCAGGCATTCAACTTGGAGAACATGGATACCATAATACATCTGCCATGTTGAGTGTGGAATATCGTTTCTGATGTGTCGGTAATGACTCCAACTTATTGATAGTGTTTTATGTTCAGATAATGCCCGATGACTTTGTCATGCAGCTCCACCGATTTTGAGAACGACAGCGACTTCCGTCCCAGCCGTGCCAGGTGCTGCCTCAGATTCAGGTTATGCCGCTCAATTCGCTGCGTATATCGCTTGCTGATTACGTGCAGCTTTCCCTTCAGGCGGGATTCATACAGCGGCCAGCCATCCGTCATCCATATCACCACG
>NZ_JBJQJO010000050.1:0-9020 GCF_046487395.1 Escherichia sp. WS1450 | reverse complement strand
ACGCTGTCCGGAAAACGAAATGAGCTGGCTCAGGCATCTGCTAAATATAAGGAACTTGATGAACTGGTCAAAAAATTGTCACCAAGAGCTAATGATCCGCTTCAGAGTCGTCCTTTTTTCTATGCCACCAGTCGACGGACGGGAGCCGGTAAGATTATGGAGGAAAAACAAAAACAGGTAACAGCATCAGAAACGCGTATTAACCAACTTAATGCTGAGATAAATGGAATTCAGGGGGCTATGTCTCAGGCTAATAATAATCGTAATACAGCTGTTTTACGTGTTCATGAATCTGAAGAAAATTTGAAAACAGCGCAGACTAATCTCCTGAACTCGCAGATTAAGGATGCTGTGGATGCAACAGTTAGCTTTTATCAAACGCTATCTGAAAAATATGGTGAAAAATATTCAAAAATGGCACAGGAACTTGCTGATAAGTCTAAAGGTAAGAAAATCAGCAATGTGAATGAAGCTCTAGCTGCTTTTGAAAAATACAAGGATGTTTTAAATAAGAAATTCAGCAAAGCAGACCGTGATGCGATTTTCAATGCACTGGAATCGGTTAAGTATGAAGACTGGGCTAAGCATTTAGATCAGTTTGCTAAGTACTTGAAGATTACGGGACATGTTTCTTTTGGATATGATGTGGTATCTGATATCCTAAAAATTAAGGATACAGGTGACTGGAAGCCACTATTTCTTACATTAGAGAAGAAAACTGTAGATGCTGGAGTTAGTTATATTGTTGTTTTACTTTTTAGTGTGCTTGCTGGAACTACATTAGGTATCTGGGGGATTGCTATTGTTACAGGCATTCTATGTGCCTTTATTGACAAGAATAAACTTAATACTATAAATGATGTGTTGGGTATTTAATTATTCTTTATTGATATAAACAGTCCTAGCAATCCAAATGGGATTGCTAGGACCAAACAAAGTAGATTGTATAGCATAAATAGGTTTAATTTTGCCACGGGGGCATTATTTAGATTTTTTCTTTTTCTGAAAAAATCTTTCTTTATGAACTTAAAAAATATGTGTTCAATAGCATATTTTGAATATGGGCATAGAATAGTGCTTATCACGATTGCGTATAGCATCTTATCTGACGCTAGGAAATAATACCCTTCGTTGTTTTTTGTTATAAGGTATATATATATAAGTGTGCAATATAGGCCAAACAAAATGTTTTTTATGTAGTATCTTAAACTCATAAATTAAACCTCGTTATATATTCTTTTCATTTTATAAGGATCGAGTTATGAGGAAAAGATTTTTTGTGGGAATATTAGCTATAAACCTCCTTGTTGGATGTCAGGCTAACTATATACGTGATGTTCAGGGAGGGACTGTGGCTCCATCATCTTCTTCTAAACTGACGGGGATCTCTGTTCAGTAGAAAAGATCAAAGGATCTTCTTGAGATCCTTTTTTTCTGCGCGTAATCTGCTGCCTGTAAACGAAAAAACCGCCTGGGGAGGCGGTTTGATCGAAGGTTAAGTCAGTTGGGGAACTGCTTAACCGAGGTAACTGGCTTCAGCAGAGCGCAGATACCAAATACTGTCCTTCCAGTGTAGCCGTAGTCGGGCCACTACTTCAAGAACTCTGTTGCACCATTTGCGCCATCATCGCTCTGCTAACCAAGTTACCAACGGCTGCTGCCAGTGGCGCTTTGTCGTGTCTTACCGGGTTGGACTCAAGACGATAGTTACCGGATAAGGCGCAGCGGTCGGGCTGAACGGGGGGTTCGTGCACACAGCCCAGCTTGGAGCGAACGACCTACACCGAACTGAGATACCAACAGCGTGAGCTATGAGAAAGCGCCACGCTTCCCGAAGGGAGAAAGGCGGAGAGGTATCCGGTAAGCGGCAGGGTCGGAACAGGAGAGCGCACGAGGGAGCTTCCGGGGGGAAACGCCTGGTATCTTTAAGTCCTGTCGGGTTTCGCCACCTCTGACTTGAGCGTCGATTTTTGTGATGCTCGTCAGGGGGGCGGAGCCTATGGAAAAAGCGCCTCCGGCGCGGCCTTTTCTGGGGTCTTCGTTTTTTGCTCACATGTTCTTTCCGGCGTTATCCCCTGATTGTGTGGATAACAGTATCACCGCTTTTGAGTGAGCAGACACCGCTCGCCACAGCCGAACGACCGAGCGCAGCGAGTCAGTGAGCGAGGAAGCGGAAGAGCATCGGCATCTGCATGTTCTCCTTACGCATCTGTGCGGCATTTCACACCGTACATGGTGCACTTTTCATACAATCCGCACCGATGCCGCATGACTAAGCCAGTATACACTCCGCTATCGCTACGTGACTGGGTCAGGGCTGCGCCCCGACACCCCCTAAAACCTGCTGACGCGCCCTGACGGGCTTGTCTGCTCCCGGCATCCGCTCACAGACAAGCTGTGACCGTCTCCGGGAGCTGCATGTGTCAGAGGTTTTCACCGTCATCCCCGAAACGTGCGAGGCAGCTGCGGTAAAGCTCATCGGCGTGGTCGTGAAGCGATTCACAGATGTCTGCCTGTTCATCCGCGTCCAGTTCGTTGAGCTTTTCCAGCAGCGTTAATGTCTGGCTTCTGATAAAGCGGGCCATGTTAAGGGCTGTTTTTTCCTGTTTAGTCACTGATGCCTCCGTGTAAGGGGGATTTCTGTTCATGGGGTAATGATACCGATGAAACGCGAGAGGATGCTCACGATACGGGTTACTGATGATGAACATGCCAGGTTACTTGAACGCTGTGAGGGTAAACAACTGGCGGTATGGATGCGGCGGGTATGCCTGGGTGAGCCGGTTGCCCGTTCCGGGAAGCTGCCGACACTGGCACCGCCGTTACTGCGTCAGCTGGCTGCCATCGGGAATAACCTGAATCAGACGGCGAGGAAGGTGAACAGCGGGCAGTGGTCTTCCGGTGACCGGGTTCAGGTGGTGGCCGCACTGATGGCCATCGAGAGAGAGTTGCGCAGCTTACGGCAGGTCGTCAGGGAACAGGGAGCGCGGGATGATAGTTAAATTTCATGCCAGGGGAAAAGGCGGTGGCAGTGGTCCGGTTGATTACCTGCTGGGAAGGGAGCGTAACCGGGAAGGGGCAACGGTGCTTCAGGGTAATCCGGAAGAAGTCCGGGAACTCATCGATGCCACGCCATTTGCGAAGAAATACACGTCAGGTGTTCTGTCGTTCGCGGAGAAGGAGCTGCCGCCGGGAGGACGTGAAAAAGTGATGGCGAGCTTTGAGCGTGTACTGATGCCCGGTCTCGAAAAAAATCAGTACAGCATCCTGTGGGTTGAGCACCAGGACAAGGGACGGCTTGAGCTGAATTTTGTCATTCCGAACATGGAGCTACAGAGCGGAAAACGCCTCCAGCCGTACTATGACCGCGCAGACAGGCCGAGAATTGATGCCTGGCAGACGCTGGTGAATCACCATTACGGGCTGCATGACCCGAATGCCCCGGAGAACCGCAGGACGCTGACACTCCCTGATAACCTGCCGGAAACGAAACAGGCGATTGCTGAGAGCGTTACACGGGGGCTTGATGTGCTTTACCGTGCCGGAGAGATAAAAGACCGTCAGGATGTGATTCAGGCACTCACAGATGTGGGAGTTGAGGTTGTCAGGGTGACGCGAAGCAGTATCAGCATTGCAGACCCGAACGGCGGGAAGAATATCAGGCTGAAAGGAGCGTTTTATGAGCAATCTTTTACAGACGGGCGCGGAGTTCGAGAAAAAGCTGAAAGAGAGAGCCGAATCTACAGAGAAAGTGCTGAACAACGAGTTCAGGAGGCTCGGCGAATCTGTAAGCGAGGCTGTGACATCAAACGAGACGAAAATCAGAGACGCTATAGCCCTGTTCACAGCCTCGACAGAGGAATCGCTGGAGAAACACCGGGAAGGGGTGAAAGAGGCGATGAGGCAGCACAGGAAGGACGTGTTAAAGCTGGCAGGGAATACGGGCATGATGTTACTGGGGATAGTCTTTCTCCTGTTTACCGCGAGTGGCGGGACGCTCTGGTATCTTGGCGGGAGGATACAGGCGAACCTGGAAGATATCAGGAAGCAGGAAGAGACATTGCAGAAACTGAACGCGAAGACATGGGGCGTGGAGTTCGTGCAGGACGGGAACAGGAAATTTCTGGTCCTTCCGTACGGGAAATCAGCAGAGGTGATTCCCTTTCAGGGGAAAGAGTGGGTACATCTGAAGGAGTGACACAGAGTGACAGAGCTGGAAACACATTTGCTGAACGCCTTAGAGCAGCTGCAACAGGACTATATGCAGCGGCTGAACGAATGGGAGAGCGCCTTCGTGGAATTGCAGAAGATGTTTTCGCTTACGCAACGGGACAACGCGATGCTGAACGAGCGGGTCATGCAGTTGAGTCAGCAGGTGCAGCACTTGAGCGAGCAGACAGAACACTTGAGCCAGTTATACAGCGAGAGCAGGAGATAAGGGACGAACTACTGATACAGGAACGTGAACATGAGCTATTCCTAGAGCGTGAGCGCCATCTGGAAATACAGGAACGGACACTGGATGGCCCGTCGCTGGGATGGTAACCAAAGACAGGCTAAAGTGTTGTCAGCGCGTTTCCGGTGCATTTTTTTGGATAATGGTTGGTTCAGGGCACTAGGAACTAGCTTCAGTCAGGCCTTGCTGAAAACACAGGAACGCGTTAAAACGCATACGGACGCGTTTCTGGCGCTCAAAAACCATGGGGTTAGTGTGGGTAGTGTGTATAGCAACAGGAGCCTGGAACGCGTTCCGCTTCTTCTGTAATCGACGCCAGAATGCGTTTAATGCTTCTTCTGATGGTATCAGAGAGGAGCTGCTTGAGTTATTCCTGTTGGCCACAGAGCGTAATTATCTCCTTTTCAGATCCACACGGGGATACGTCAGAATCGGAACTGAGCAAGGATTACTGAAAGATACTGTTTGCCAGAAAAAAAATCCTCATACATGATGAGGATAAAGTCTTAAAGGTCCATTCTATGGAGTGTCGGATTGAAAAATTTCTCCGGATGATATCCTTCACAGTTTAAATGTGATTTCAACCATAAGTTTTTTATGGATTTTGTTAAATAAAAAAGAATTGAGTCGTGTTTCTGATATGTCTGAATATAATAAGTGAACAGTTATAAAATAATTGTTTTATATTTATTGTGAGTTTGATGTTATGTTCTGCATAAATAACTGTAGTTTAGAATATTATTCTTTTATATTTATAGCTGTGAGATGATAAATTATAAGTGTTCTTTGTGCTATAAAGAACCCCCCGTATAAGGGGGGGTAAAAGATGGGTTTACTTCTTTTTAGTCCATGCCCTGGTGAGCTACATGAAGCTCGACACTACAGTAAAAATTTGCAGTTTTTTTGAACTTTACGCAAGCAATTTATTTACATTGTAAAGAAAACCCCCTCAATTCCGGAGGGGGAGTGTAGGGAAGTGCCTGATTTATTTTATGTACGCGCAAAAATGAGATAGCTTTTATTAGATATCATCAGCCCTGTCTGCATCAGTCAGCTCCTTACAGCGTCAGGAGTACTGATGAAGGGGGGAACGTTCCTGCGTTTTTGCAAAGGCAATCCGGCTAGAGGCTTTACTACGCAGAAACATTCCGGACAACTTTTTACCCCAGTGTAACTTGTAGATCAACCAGATTTTGTTGCAGTAAAAATACAGTGGTTTCGAATTTGTAACATTTGTCACAAAAATAACATCAATATGTTGGTTTTCTGTTGATAAATGGTTTGGTCGCTGATTATGATTTCCTTGTACTCCACAGGAGTACAGTCATGTGCATACTAAAATCCGTGTTTTCGATAAAATTAAGGCCGTGATACAGAATCACGGCTTTTTTCTTGCCTGAAAGGATCATTTACGCTAGAAGAATTATGAGCGCGTCTCTGGTGTTTGTTGCAGGGATAATATCTAATATGGGGCACCGGAAACGCGCTCTCCCTTCGTATACAGAATGCCCATTAATTTCTTCTTCCTGATTTTCCAGACATATATTCTTGTGTAAATTAAAAAACAGAGCGTGTTTCTGGTGTGAATTTGTTGGCTACAATGTGCATTGTTGTTCTGTGTTCCAGAAACACGCTTCTTTTTTGAGATGCACATCGGTCTTATACAAAGAGGGATGGTTGTATCTGTGTCAGAGTTTTGTTATTTTTTGTATGCTCAGTTATTGATGGTTAATAATATCAAGAAAATCAGCAAGTTCCTTACACTACCCCTCTTCAGTAGAGGGGTTTTTTTATCTGGTACGCCGTAAAACCCGGTCCTTCAGGGCGTAGAGGATGTCAAAAATTTCTTCGAAAGGTAATACCCGGTATCCCGCTCATGCTGGCGAACCCAGACACGCAGGGTCTCTGGCGTACAGCCAATCTTTGGAGCAATGGAACAAATTGCCGCCCATTGTGAGTCATATTCGCCCTGGCTTTCCAGAACCATACGAACTGCCCGTTGACGGACTTCGGGGGAAAAACGAGTATTTTTAGTCATCCTGTTTACATCTTTCTCAGGAAGTTTAGTCTCCAGGATTTCCGGGGCGGTTCAGTCCGGCAGAGATAAATTGCCACGGGAAGTTAGAGAAAAGTGCGGGAAAATGTCTTAAGAATGATTCTGGAAGAACGAAAAGTAAGAAGCGCAAAGGCTATGAGGGCAAAAGAGTATCGTGCCGCAGCGAATACTTTTACCTGGCAGCCTGTACAGCGCAGGTGAATAGACATTCCCCTGACTCATCCTGCTCCCCTTGGCGGCGAAGGGGATTAATCCCTATCCTGTAACTTCTATTTTGTGGAATCGAAAACAGCTGAAAATTGTGAAAAAAAACCGTTTCAGTCGTCTCAGTAAGGAAATTCGCTTGTGATTCACCTGGATGCATAGGTATGCATAAGGTTAAAATTTATCAGGCGCGATCGCGGTAGTTTTTCGGGGGGGTTGTTGCGATTTTTACCTGTCTGCTGCCGTGATTGCGCTGAATGCATTTCAGCGGTGCGTACAATTAAGGGATTATGGTAAATCCACTTACTGTCTTCCCTCGTAGCCATCGAGATAAACCGCAGAAATCGTCTCAGCCAGCAGCCTGGATTTTTTCGGGGTAAGGTCTTTGCTGCGGTAATCAGTACCCGCAAATTGAGTTGTGCCCCGGAGTGAGTTTAAAAATTCCTGGCTGTGAAACTGCTGAATGCGTTGCTGCACATCACTCCGTGATTTTCCTGTCGCTTTATCCTTTGCTCCCATATCCCAGAACTGCCGGAAAAAAGGCACCATCATTCGTGTTGTGTCGGCCTTCTGGGTGGAAAAGTTAGGATCAAAACCATCGTCTGATGCATAAACGTAATGCCGGGTATGTTGTTCCACACTGCCCTTTGGCGTGCAGGCTGTCAGGACCGTTGCCGCTGTCAGCAGGGCGATAAGATACAGTGTGCCGCCGGAACGTCTCATGAGTGTCTCCTTACCTTTAAATCTTTGTACTCAGTGACTTATATTTAACCGCTGACTATCTTATCATCACTTGCAGTCGGTGCTCACCGGCTGAACAGTCTGGCCCAGAATCCCCGTTTTTTTTCCTGCTCCAGTGCCTGCCTGAGCTGCTCTATCTCTTTATGTAGCTGTTCCCGTTCGGCTTCCTGGCGCCGGCGTTCCGTAGCCTGTGCCTGTTTGTCCTCAAGCATCAGTGTCAGGCATTGTCTCAGCTCATTCAGCTCCCGGAGAATGCGTTCTGTCTGCTGATCATGTGGATTTTCTGCCTGTCCCGCACTGTGCCTTTCTGGTGTCTCATCCTGCTTTAATTCGCCGTATGCCCGGATCAGTTCACTGGTTTCAAACTCCCGCCGTCCGTCCTGGCCTGTACGATAACTGACAAGGCCTGCGCGCATATCACGGTAAAACTGTGAACGCGATCTGCCTGTCATTTTCAGTGCGTTCTGGAGTGTGTGCCATGCCATGAAGTGACAGTGTCCCATTAATGTCTCATATCATGGTTTCAGTAAAACATACTGGGGCCGGAGAACGGTAATGTTTGTGCTGGTTTTTGTGGCATCGGGTGGGAATAGCACGTGGTGTGGGTGGCTGTTTTTTTGATCGTTTTCACAAAAATGAAAATCCACAGGGTTGACAGGGAAAATGCAGCGGCGTAATTTTAAGCTGTATATAAAACCAGTGGTTATATATACAGTATATTGCTTTTAACTATTTGTTTTTAATGTCAAAGAGGATTTTATAATGGAAACAGCTGTAGCGTACTATAAAGATGGTGTTCCTTATGATGATAAGGGGCAGGTAATCATTACTCTTTTGAATGGTAATCCAGACGGGAGTGGCTCTGGCGGCGGTGGTGGAACTGGAGGTAGCAAAAGTGAAAGTTCTGCAGCCATTCATGCCACAGCTAAATGGTCTACTGCTCAATTGAAGAAAACGCAGGCAGAACAGGCTGCCCGGGCAAAAGCTGCCGCAGAAGCACAGGCTAAAGCAAAAGCAAACCGGGATGCGCTGACTCAACATCTGAAGGATATTGTGAATGAGGCGCTTCGTCATAATTCCACTCATCCGGAGGTTATTGACCTGGCTCATGCCAATAATGCAGCGATGCAGGCAGAAGCAGAGCGGTTGCGCCTTGCAAAAGCAGAAGAAAAAGCCCGTAAAGAAGCGGAAGCTGCGGAAAAGGCTTTTCAGGAGGCAGAACAACGACGTAAAGAGATAGAGAAGGAGCAGGCTGAAACAGAACGCCAGTTGAAACTGGCTGAAGCTGAAGAGAAACGGCTGGCAGCATTGAATGAAGAGGCCCGGGCAGTGGAGGTGGCACAAAAAAATCTTGCTGCTGCACAATCTGAGCTGGCGAAAGTGGATGAAGAGATTAAGACTCTCAATACCCGTTTAAGCTCCAGTATTCATGCCCGTGATGCAGAAATGAATACGCTGTCCGGAAAACGAAATGAGCTGGCTCAGGCATCTGCTAAATATAAGGAACTTGATGAACTGGTCAAAAAATTGTCACCAAGAGCTAATGATCCGCTTCAGAGTCGT